>CAVFUK010000160.1:0-7091 GCA_963625535.1 Anaerovoracaceae bacterium
GACATTCATTTCATTACCCATAAACAAAATGAATGGTATCCATAAAATTGCAACTATCACGGCTAATCCCGGGTCTTCTGGGGAAACGAAAAACGTAGGAAGGGTAAAGAGTATAGCCACTATGATTACAGGTATTAAACATCCCCAATTATGTGATGTATAATGTTCTGTTATTTCAGTCGGTGTATGAGGTATTTGTGGAACTGCAGCATCTTCGGGATTAAACGGATGAATTAAAAATTGCCAGTCATCACCTTTAATATTCAATTGTTTGGCTGTATTTAAAAAATCATGGAGAAAGATATGAGACTGATCTTTTCCTGCACCAAAGGACCCAATCACAAACTTTTTAGCCATTTGTTCACGGAGTAAATCGGGATATAATATTATGGGATAGTCATCAGAGCATTGCAACCTTTTTAGCAAGGTAATATCCCGAACATATTTATCATTTTTGAGGTGATATTCTTCACTGAATAAATTCCAATTGAGATTGTCTTTCATTTATTTTCATAAGTTAGCAGATAAAAACTAAACGAAAATCCGTCGTCTGGCATTTTCTCGATGCAAATTTAAGCTTTTGATTTGAGCTATGCAATTTTGGAGGAGACAATTCTTCTTCCCAGTGTTTGTATAGTCATAGTATTGTCATAAAATAGGGCATTTTATAGTCTATACTCCATGAAACGTATGGATTGTGTTGTCTGATAAACCTCAACTCGAACATGAAGTAGCAAAAATTCGGTGGCAAAAGAGTGAGAGTACCAGCTTTTTATGTACTTTTGCACGTCAATAATCAAAAGGTATAGAACGTTATAAAATAAATGATTATGGGTAAAAAGGCTCTTTTAATGATTCTGGACGGTTGGGGCATCGGCAAACATGGCAAGGCCGATGTGATTTTCAACACCCCGACCCCTTACTGGGACAGTCTGTTGAACACCTACGCACACTCTCAGCTGCAGGCTAGCGGCGAGAATGTAGGTCTGCCCGACGGACAGATGGGTAACTCCGAAGTAGGTCACCTGAACATCGGTGCCGGACGCATCGTCTACCAAGACTTGGTGAAGATAAACCGCGCGTGCGCCGACAACAGCATCCTCAAGAACAAAGAAATCGTTTCGGCTTTCACATACGCCAAGGAGAACGGCAAGAACGTACACTTCATGGGACTGACCTCCAACGGCGGTGTGCACAGCTCGCTGGACCACCTCTACAAACTCTGCGAGATCGCCAAGTCATACGGCATCGACAACACCTTCATCCACTGCTTCATGGATGGTCGTGACACCGACCCGAAGAGCGGCAAGGGCTTCATAGCCGACCTCGAGGCACACTGCGCGAAGAGCGCCGGCAAGGTGGCTTCCATCATCGGCCGCTACTATGCCATGGACCGCGACAAACGCTGGGAGCGCATCAAGGAGGCTTACGACCAGCTGGTGAACGGTGTGGGCAAACAGGCTACCGACATGGTGCAGGCCATGCAGGAGTCCTACGACGAGGGCGTGACGGACGAGTTCGTGAAGCCTATCGTAAACGCTACGGTTGACGGCCGCATCAAGGAAGGCGACGTGGTCATCTTCTTCAACTACCGCAACGACCGCGCCAAAGAGCTCACCGTGGTGCTCACGCAGCAAGACATGCCCGAGGCCGGAATGCACACCATCCCCGGTCTGCAGTACTACTGCATGACTCCCTACGACGCTTCGTTCAAGGGCGTTCACATCCTCTTCGACAAGGAGAACGTGCAGAACACACTGGGCGAATACCTCGCTTCGCAGGGCAAGACACAGCTCCACATCGCCGAGACGGAGAAATACGCTCACGTGACCTTCTTCTTCAACGGTGGCCGCGAGGCTCCGTTCGACAAGGAAGACCGCATCCTGGTGCCCTCTCCCAAGGTGGCTACCTACGACCTGAAGCCGGAGATGAGCGCCTTCGAGGTGAAAGATAAACTGGTTGCAGCCATCAAGGAGGACAAGTACGACTTCATCGTGGTGAACTTCGCCAACGGCGACATGGTAGGCCACACGGGCGTTTACGCAGCCATCGAAGCCGCTGTGAAGGCCATCGACGCCTGCGTGCACGACGTCATCGAGGCTGCCAAGGCTACCGGCTACGAGGCCATCATCATTGCCGACCACGGCAACGCCGACAATGCGCTCAACGCCGACGGCACACCTAACACGGCTCACTCGCTGAACCCTGTTCCGTTCGTCTACGTAACCGAGAACAAGGCTGCACGGGTGGAGAACGGTGTGTTGGCCGATGTGGCTCCCTCCATCCTTCACATCATGGGACTGGCTCAGCCCGCCGAGATGACAGGACACGACTTGATCAAATAACATGCTTTTTCCGCGAGGTCCTCAACATCCTCGCAGAAACTGAAATAACTGAATACTGAAATCTCATCCTCTGCAAGCTACCGTCTTGGGCTTGGAAAGGGTGAGATTTCCTTTCACAATAGACAAACGACTTATGATTCAGATTGATGACGTAGTGGTTTCCTTGGATGTGCTGAGGGAGAAGTTCCTCTGCAACCTGGACGTGTGCAAAGGCGAATGTTGCATCGAAGGCGATGCGGGAGCTCCTGTGGAGGAGGACGAGGTGGAACAGTTGGAGGCTGTGTTGCCTGTCATTTGGGACGACCTCTCGCCCGAAGCCCGTGCGGTCATCGACAAGCAAGGAGTCGTTTACGTAGATGATGAGGGCGATCTGGTGACTTCCATTGTCAACGGGAAGGACTGCGTGTTCACCTGCTACGATGAGAAAGGTTGCTGTTTCTGCGCCATCGAGAAGGCTTATCGGGCAGGCAAAACCAAGTTCTACAAGCCCGTTTCTTGCCATCTTTATCCCATCCGTGTGGGCGATTTTGGTGAGTATAAGGCCATCAACTACCATCGTTGGGACGTGTGCAAAGCTGCCGTGCTGTTGGGTGAGAAGGAGAATCTCCCTGTCTATAAGTTCCTGAAAGAGCCCCTCATCCGCAAGTTCGGCCAGGCTTGGTACGACGAGTTGGCGGATGCTGCCGAGGAGCTGAAGCGTCGTAAGATGATTTGATTCACCATCGGATGTGCGGTTCTTCGCCGCTATTCCAGTAAAGCAACGTTACGGTTGTGAAGTAAATAAGGAAGGAGTCTCCATTAACGCCCTTCAGTAGACGTACGTCCATGCTGTTGACAGCCCTTCCGATACACTTCGAGCCCCCTTCCAACGGTTGTTGGGAGAGGGCTCGAAATCTGTCTATAGCCTTTATCTGTGCGGTTTTATGCGTCGATGTTGGCGTATGTCGCGTTCTTCTCGATGAACTCGCGGCGCGGACCTACGTCGTCGCCCATCAGCATCGAGAAGATGTAGTCGGCGTCGGCAGCGTTCTCGATGGTGACTTTCTTCAGAATACGTCTCTCCGGATCCATGGTGGTCTCCCACAGCTGGGATGCCATCATCTCACCCAAACCTTTGTAGCGTTGGGTGTGGATGCCGCTCTCGCTGCCGCTTCCATATTTCTCGATGAAGCGCAGGCGGTCTTCCTCCGTGTAGCAATACTCTTTCACCTTGCCTTTGGTGCAGAGGTACAACGGCGGCGTGGCGATGTAGACGTAGCCTTGCTGGATGAGCTGAGGCATGTAGCGGTAGAAGAGGGTCAGAATCAGTGTGTCGATGTGCGAACCATCGACATCGGCATCGGTCATCAGAATCACCTTATGGTAACGCAACTTGTCGATGTTTGCCGCCTTACTGTCCTCGCCGTCCACGCCGTAGCGCACGCCCAGCGCCTGTATGATGTTGTTCACCTCGTCGCTCTCGAATGCCTTGTGCCACATGGCTTTCTCCACGTTCAGAATCTTACCGCGCAAGGGCAGTATGGCCTGGAAGTGTCTGTCTCTTCCCTGCTTGGCCGAACCGCCTGCGGAGTCTCCCTCCACGAGGAACAGCTCACAGTTGGCAGGGTCTTTGTCCTGACAGTCGGCCAACTTGCCCGGCAGTCCACCACCGTTCATCGGGTTCTTGCGCTGCACGCTCTCGCGGGCCTTGCGGGCGGCGATACGTGCCGTAGCTGCCAACACCACCTTGTCCACTATCAGCTTGGCCTCTTTCGGATGCTCCTCCAGGTAGTTTGTCAAGGCCTCGCCCACGGCTTGGTTCACGGCTCCGCTCACCTCGCTGTTGCCGAGCTTCGTCTTGGTCTGTCCCTCGAACTGGGGCTCTGCCACCTTCACGGAGATCACTGCAATCAAGCCCTCGCGGAAGTCCTCGCCGGAGATCTCCACCTTGGCTTTCTCCAGGGCCTTGCTGTCCTCGGCGTATTTCTTCAGCACGCGGGTCAGTGCCGCGCGGAATCCCGCCTCGTGCGTACCACCCTCGATGGTGTTGATGTTGTTCACGTATGAGTGGAGGCTCTCGCGGTAGCCTGTGTTATACATGATGGCGCACTCGATGGGCACGCCTGCCTTTTCCGTGTTCAGGTAGATGACGTCGTTGATGAGCGCCTCGTTGTTGCGGTTGAGGAAGCGCACGAACTCTTTCACGCCTTCGTCCGAATGGAACACCTCGCGCTTCACGTTCCCTTGTTCGTCTTTCTCGCGGAGGTCGGTCAGCGTGATGGTTATTCCCTTGTTCAGGTAGGCCAGCTCGCGCATGCGGGCTTGCAGGATGTCATATTTATATTCCGTCACCGTGAAGATGCTGTCGTCCGGATGGAACGTCTGCTTGGTTCCGGTCGTCGCGGGGTCGCAGTCGCCCACCGTCTTCACCGGATAGAGCGGCTTGCCGCAGCTGTATTCCTGTTGGTAGATGTGTCCGTTGCGATAGACGTTGGTGGTCATGTGTGTGGAGAGGGCGTTCACGCACGACACGCCCACACCGTGCAGACCGCCGGAGACCTTGTATGAGCCTTTGTCGAATTTACCTCCGGCATGAAGTACGGTCATTACCACCTCCAGCGCGGACTTCTTCTCCTTCGGGTGCATGTCCACCGGGATACCGCGTCCGTTGTCCTGTACGGTGATGGAATTATCTTCGTTGATGGTTACTTCGATGTGTGTACAGTAGCCTGCCAAGGCCTCGTCGATGGAGTTGTCCACCACCTCGTAAACCAGGTGGTGCAAGCCCTTCTCGCTGATGTCGCCTATGTACATGGCCGGACGTTTGCGAACGGCTTCCAAGCCTTCGAGAACTTGAATGTTATTGGCGGAATAGTTCGCTCCGCCATTCGTGATTTGTTCTTCTGCCATAGATATTGTGTCCAAATAAATAACGTACAAAATTACAAAAAACAATCATATCGGCGAAAGGAATTGGTGTTAAATTCTCGTTCCCCGAGGGTTTGCAGTGTTAAAACCTGCAATTTTGGGGGCGTGGACGCTCCCACGGAGGCCTTAATCGCTCAACGATTGACGGTTTAAGTGGAGCGAGAGTCTGCGTCTATATTCGTTGGTTGATGACTTGCAAGTCTTGATGAGCGTGACAAAAGTCGGTCAGGGTGGGGGTAGGGCCACTGGCGTAGATAGGTTGGAGGCTGACTTATGTCGGTTGAAGGCTTCGCTTCCGTGTGCACGGTTCGGCGTTTGTGCGACGTGGCGAACCCTGTTCGAGTACGTACAAACAATGAAAGGCCGGATGTATCTATCCGACCTTCTGTATGATAAGTTATAGAACTGATTCAGCCTATCAAGCCAAGCTGCTGACGTGTGCGCAGAGTTTGGATTTCAAGTTAGAAGCCTTGTTCTTGTGGATGATGTTGATCTTAGCCAACTTGTCCAGCATCTTCTGCACTTTCGGGTACAGAGCGACAGCCTCCTCTTTGTCAGTGGTTCCGCGAAGCTTTCTAACAGCGTTTCTCATCGTCTTAGCGTAGTATCTGTTATGAAGTCTTCTTTTTTCCTCTTGTCTGATTCTTTTTTCTGATGATTTGTGATTTGCCATCTCGACTAATCTTTAATAAGTTTCTTAATTTTGTTTTCTTTAGGTAGCCCGTGGGGGAATCGAACCCCCCTTTCAAGAATGAAAATCTTGCGTCCTAACCGATAGACGAACGGGCCGTGCTTTTTCGCTTACTCAGTCCCCTTTCGGAGAGCCTTTCCACTTTTGCGGATGCAAAGATAGACCTTATTTCTAATATGCGCAAATTATTCAACGAAATTTTCATTTCTTTTTCTGTATTCTTTTGATTTTCTGCCTGTTTAAGCCCTCTAGACCTCTCGTTTGTTGCTAAAGTTTCCCTTTCGTGTGGCTGCGAGCGGCTTTTTTTGTAGCTTTGCCGGCAGGTTCTATACATATATATAATACGTAGTGATTCAGAAGATCAGTGGGGTAGTGTTGCATTCGCTGAAGTATTCCGACGATTCCATCATCGTGGACATCTTCACGGAGCCGTACGGACGGTTGTCCTACCTGGTGCGTGTGGGGCGTACCAAGAAGCGGGCGGCTGTCAATGCGATATTCATGCCTTTGTCGCTGGTGGAGTTCGAGGCGGACTACAAGCCAACCCGCTCGCTCTACCGTTTGCGCGACCCTAAGCAGCTCTACGTCTTCTCTTCCTTGCCTTACGACACCTACAAGTCGTCCATCGCGCTCTTCCTCTCCGAGTTTCTCTATCGCGCCTTGCGCCAGGAGGCTGAGAATGTTCCGCTCTATACCTATTTATATAGTTCCATCCAGTGGTTGGATATGTGCGAGCGCAATTTCGCCAACTTCCATCTGGTGTTTCTTATGCGCTTGTCGCGCTTCCTGGGCTTCTTCCCCAACTTGGAGGATTATCGTCCGGGCTATTCGTTCGATTTGGTGAATGCCTGTTTCGTTCCGCCGGCTTACGGTCGTTCCGGTCAGTTGCTCTCCCCCGAAGAGTCTTCGCAGCTGCGCCAACTCATGCGTATGAATTTCGACACGATGCACCTTTTTGCTCTCACTCGCCAGCAGCGGATGCGTTGTCTGGAGGTCATCATCCAGTATTACCGCATCCACATCCCCGATTTCCCCGAGATGAAGTCGCTAGCTGTGCTGAAGGAGCTGTTCGATTAGGCTGAAGGAGTTACACTATTGAGCGTGGAGGTGAAGGTGTCAATATAAATGCCCGGTTAGGAAAATCTTTT
>CAVFUK010000161.1:0-6809 GCA_963625535.1 Anaerovoracaceae bacterium
ACATCGTACTTCCGGGTATCAACCCGAATATGTTGACCAAGTTGCACGAGCAGACCAGTGAGGGCCTTTTGGCATTGCTGAATATGTTCTCAGGTGGAGCTTTCTCCAATGCGTCTATTTTCGCATTGGGTATTATGCCCTACATCTCTGCATCCATTGTTATACAGCTTTTAGCTATTGCAGTGCCCTATTTCCAGAAGTTACAGCGTGAGGGTGAGAGCGGACGTAGAAAGATTAATCAATACACCCGCTATCTGACAATTGCAATATTGTTGTTCCAGGCACCTTCATACTTGATTAACTTGAAGGCTCAGGCAGGACCGTCATTGAATGCTTCATTAGATTGGACATTGTTTATGATCACTTCGACCATCATTTTGGCTGCTGGAAGTATGTTCATTCTTTGGCTCGGTGAACGTATCACGGATAAGGGTATCGGTAACGGTATTTCCTTCATCATCTTGGTAGGTATCATCGCTCGCCTTCCGCAATCTTTAACTCAAGAGTTCATCTCGCGCATGGCATCTCCTGGTGCAGGTGGTGTCGTAATGTTCATCTTCGAGATCATCTTCTTGCTGTTCGTCATTGCTGCCGCTATCCTGTTGGTTCAGGGAACCCGCAAGATTCCTGTGCAGTATGCGAAGAAGATTGTTGGCAATAAGCAATATGGTGGCGCACGTCAGTACATTCCTTTGAAAGTGAATGCTGCTAACGTGATGCCTATCATCTTCGCTCAAGCTATCATGTTCATACCTCTTACATTTATCGGTTTTTCAAACGCTGAGAATGCGAATGGCTTCCTCCGTTCATTGGTTGACCATACAAGTTTCGGGTATAATGTAATCTTCGCGATTCTTATTATCGTGTTCACTTACTTCTATACCGCTATTACTATCAACCCCAACCAGATGGCTGAGGACATGAAACGTAATAACGGATTCATACCTGGAATCAAACCTGGAAAGAACACCGCAGAGTATATCGATGCTATCATGTCTCGTATCACTTTTCCCGGTTCACTCTTCTTGGCTGTTATCGCCATCCTTCCTGCTTTTGCGGGTGTCTTCGGAGTGAAGACTGAGTTTGCCCAGTTCTTCGGAGGAACATCTTTGTTGATTCTTGTGGGTGTTGTATTGGATACATTACAGCAGGTAGAAAGTCATCTGTTGATGAGACACTATGACGGTCTGCTCCAGTCCGGAAGAATCAGAGGACGTTCTGGTAATGTTGCTGCGTACTAATAGTTTTATATACTAATGGTATATTTAAAAACTGAAGATGAGATAGAGTTACTTCGCCAAAGTAATCTCCTTGTGGGGAGAACTTTGGCCGAAGTGGCTAAAATGATAAAACCAGGAGTTACCACCCTTCAACTTGATAAGGTTGCCGAGGAGTTCATCAGAGACAACGGGGCTGTGCCTACTTTTAAGGGATTCCCTAATCAGTTTGGTAAACAACCGTTCCCCGCTTCCATCTGTACCTCTGTAAACGATCAGGTTGTACATGGTATACCTAATGACACTCCGTTGAAAGACGGTGATATTGTTTCCGTGGATTGTGGCACCTTGCTCAACGGTTATTGCGGTGATTCCGCTTATACCTTTTGTGTGGGTGAGGTGAAACCCGAGATTCTCGAGCTTCTGAAGGTAACGAAGAAAGCTCTTTATCTTGGAATAGACAATGCGGTTCACGGCAAACGTATCGGTGACATCGGCAATGCTGTCCAACAATGTGTGGAAGAACACTCGTATGGTGTTGTTCGCGAGTTTGTCGGTCACGGCATTGGCAAGGAGATGCACGAGGATCCTGCGGTCCCCAACTACGGTCAGCGTGGAACAGGACTTTTGATGAAGCGTGGTCTTTGCATTGCTATCGAGCCGATGATTACACTGGGTAGTCAGAAGATATACATGGAGCGGGATGGTTGGACGATAAAGACCGTCGATGCGAAATGCGCTGCTCATTTCGAGCACACCGTTGCAGTAGGCGCTGGTCATGCAGATATCTTGTCCACTTTTGAATATATCGAACAAGTTTTAGGAGATAAAGCGATTTAATATGGCAAAACAATCTGCGATAGAACAAGACGGAGTCATTGCTGAGGCATTGTCGAATGCGATGTTCCGTGTAGAGTTGGAAAACGGGCATGAGATTACTGCTCACATCTCGGGCAAAATGCGAATGCATTACATCAAGATATTACCAGGAGATAAAGTACGGGTAGAAATGTCGCCTTATGATTTATCGAAAGGTCGAATTGTTTTTAGATATAAATAAAAAATATAGATATGAAAGTTAGAGCATCTTTAAAGAAGCGTACGCCAGAATGTAAGATAGTCAGACGTAATGGCCGTTTGTATGTAATTAACAAAAAGAACCCTAAGTTCAAGCAACGTCAGGGTTAAGTTGTTGTCGAAAAATAACACATTAAGAATATGGCAATAAGAATAGTTGGTGTAGATTTGCCTCAAAACAAAAGAGGTGAGATTGCGTTGACCTACATTTATGGTATAGGTCGCAGTAGTTCCGCAAAGATCTTGGATAAAGCCGGCGTCGACAGAGACCTTCATGTAAAAGACTGGACTGATGACCAAGCCGCTAAAATCCGTGAGATCATTGGTGCTGAGTATAAGGTTGAAGGTGACCTTCGTTCTGAAGTACAGTTGAACATCAAACGTTTGATGGATATAGGTTGCTACCGTGGTGTTCGTCACCGTATCGGTCTGCCTGTTAGAGGCCAGAGCACCAAGAACAACGCTCGTACTCGCAAGGGTCGCAAGAAAACTGTTGCAAATAAGAAAAAAGCTACTAAATAATAAACGTTGATATGGCAAAGAAAACAGTCGCAGCTAAAAAGAGAAATGTGAAGGTTGATGCGAACGGACAGTTGCATGTTCATTCATCATTCAACAACATTATTGTTTCTCTTGCTAATAGTGAAGGTCAGATCATCTCTTGGTCTTCTGCAGGTAAAATGGGATTTAGAGGCTCAAAGAAGAACACTCCGTACGCAGCACAGATGGCTGCTCAGGATTGCGCTAAGGTAGCTTACGATCTCGGTCTTAGAAAGGTGAAAGCCTACGTGAAGGGCCCGGGTAACGGACGTGAGTCTGCTATCAGAACTGTACACGGAGCTGGTATCGAGGTTACTGAGATTATTGACGTAACACCGCTTCCACACAACGGTTGTCGTCCTCCTAAGAGAAGAAGAGTATAAGATAGAGATAACCAAAACAGAGGTGTGACTCAGATTGATTTTTGGATTGTAATTTCCTTTCTGCAATCGCGGCTGCTACAATCTAAGTCCATCTATTAATAAATTAAATTTGAAGTAAAATGGCTAGATATACTGGACCAAAATCAAGAATTGCCCGTAAATTTGGTGAAGCTATTTTTGGAGCTGATAAAGTTTTGTCTAAGAGAAACTATCCTCCTGGACAGCATGGTAACTCAAGAAGAAGAAAAACTTCTGAGTACGGTGTCATGTTGGCCGAGAAGCAGAAAGCCAAATATACTTACGGTGTTTTAGAGAAACAATTCCGTAATATGTTTGAGAAAGCTGCCAGCTCCAGTGGTATTACTGGTGAGGTGCTTTTGCAGAACCTGGAGAGACGTCTCGATAACGTAGTTTATCGTTTGGGTATCGCTCCTACACGTGCTGCTGCTCGCCAGCTCGTTAGCCACAGACACATCACGGTTGACGGTAAGGTGGTAAATATTCCTTCTTACTCTGTTAAACCCGGTCAGTTGGTTGGCGTACGTGAACGTTCTAAATCTTTGGAAGTGATTGGCAACGCTTTGGCAGGATTCAATCACAGCAAGTATCCTTGGTTGGAGTGGGACGAGAATACCAAAGTTGGTAAACTGTTGCACATCCCCGAGAGAGCAGATATTCCGGAGAATATCAAAGAGCATTTGATTGTTGAGTTGTACTCTAAATAATAATTAAGTTCATGGCGATATTAGCATTTCAAAAACCTGATAAAGTATTAATGTTGGAGGCGGATTCAAAGTATGGTAAGTTTGAGTTCCGTCCGTTGGAGCCCGGTTTCGGTATTACCGTGGGTAATGCCCTGCGCCGTATCCTTTTGTCTTCCCTCGAAGGCTTTGCTATCAACACCATCCGTATAGCTGGTGTCGAGCATGAGTTCTCTTCTGTTCCGGGAGTGAAGGAGGATGTCACCAACATTATTTTGAATCTGAAGCAAGTTCGATTCAAACAAATAGTGGAAGAGTTCGAAAACGAAAAAGTAAGTATCTCTATCGAGAATGCAACAGAGTTCAAAGCTGGTGATATAGGCAAGTATTTGACCGGATTTGAAGTGTTAAACCCTGAATTGGTTATTTGCCATTTAGACTCACAAGCAACAATGCAAATAGATCTTACCATTAACAAGGGTAGAGGTTACGTTCCCGCTGACGAGAATCGTGAGTTCTGCAGCGACGTTAATGTGTTGCCGATCGATTCTATTTACACTCCAATCCGTAATGTCAAGTACACGATAGAGCCGTTCCGCGTTGAGCAGAAGACCGACTATGACAAACTCGTGCTCGAGATTACTACGGATGGTTCCATTCACCCGAAGGAAGCGCTGAAAGAGGCTGCAAAAATCCTTATATATCACTTCATGTTGTTCTCTGACGAGAAGATTACGCTGGAGACATCTGACATCGACGGCAATGAAGAGTTCGATGAGGAGGTATTGCACATGCGTCAATTGTTGAAGACCAAGCTTGTCGATATGGACCTTTCTGTCCGTGCCCTCAACTGCTTGAAGGCTGCCGATGTGGAGACCCTTGGCGACTTGGTACAATTCAACAAGACCGACCTGCTTAAGTTCCGCAACTTCGGTAAGAAATCGCTTACTGAGCTTGATGATTTGCTCGAAAGTCTGAATCTGTCGTTTGGAACTGATATTTCTAAGTATAAATTAGACAAAGAATAACAATGAGACACAATAAGAAATTTAACCATCTGGGTCGTACTGCTTCTCACAGACACGCTATGCTGTCAAACATGGCTGTTTCCCTGATTAAGCACAAAAGAATCACTACGACTGTTGCAAAGGCAAAAGAATTGAAGAAGTTTGTAGAGCCTTTGCTCACGAAATCAAAGAATGATACAACAAATTCACGTCGTGTAGTTTTCTCTTATCTGCAAGATAAATTTGCTGTAACTGAACTTTTCAAGGAAATCTCTGTGAAGATAGCTGACCGTCCGGGAGGTTATACACGTATCATCAAGTTGGGCAACCGTCCGAGCGACAACGCCGAGATGTGCTTTATCGAGCTTGTTGACTACGATGAGAACATGGCTAAGGATAAAGTCGCTAAGAAGAGCGGCCGTACACGTCGTTCCAAGAAGAGCGCTGCAGCAGAGGCTCCAGCTCAGGATGCTGCTGAAGCAACAGCAGAGGCTCCGGCAACTAAGGCTCCTGCAGAAGAGGCTCCTAAGGCTGAATAATCAGATAAATTATTCACTTCATACGGGAAGCTGTCCACCAAAAATGGACAGCTTTCTTTCGTTTATACGGTAATCGTACCGTTCTTCTGCCTTGATAAGCTGCCCCCCGATCGATTAGCTGTACATTGCCTTCGAATCACAGCTATCCTTTCTTTTTCACTATATTTAATCTCGTCATGCCCGCCATACCGAAGGAAAAGACTATATTTGCAACAGAAACCAATTTTATAATACATTATCTAGAGAAATCATGAGAAAACAAATTCTTCTGTTGCTGTTGGCCCTTGTGGCCTTGGCGGATGTTATTCCTTCCGTCGCTCAGTCCCGTAAATCGTCCAATGATCAAACGTATAAGGTTGCCGTGTGCGACTGGATGATATTGAAACGTCAAAAGATTGGCGAGTTCCAGTTGGCCAGTGAGCTGGGGTGCGACGGCATCGAGTTGGATATGGGTAGCTTGGGAAATCGCGAAATGTTCGACAATAAGCTGCGCGACCCTGAGTTCCAAAAGCTCTTCAAAGAGAAGTCCGCCGAATATAACATCGAGATAGCCTCCATCGCCATGTCCGGCTTCTATGCCCAGTCCATCGTCGGACGCGCCAATTTCATCGATCTGGTAAAGGACTGCCTTCAGACCATGAAGGCCATGCAGGTGAAGGTCGCATTCCTCCCGTTGGGCATCAACTGCGACTTGCAGAAGCATCCCGAGCTCCGCCCCGAGCTAGTGAAACGCCTACACGAAGCTGGAGAGCTGGCAGTGGCTGAAGGGGTTGTTATTGGCATAGAGACCTCTCTTTCAGCAAAAGAAGAGATAGCCTTGCTAAAGGACATCAACTCCGAGGGCATCAAGATCTATTTCAAATTCCAGAATCCCTTGGAGAACGGACGCGACTTGTATAAGGAGTTGAAGAAGCTTGGCGCTAAACGCATCTGTCAGATACATGCCTCGGACACAGATGGGGTCAACTTGCCCGACAACCCTCGCATCGACATGAAGAAGATAAAGAAGATACTTGATAAGATGCACTGGAGCGGTTGGCTCGTGGTTGAACGTTCGCGCGACAATGCCGACGTGCACAATGTGAAGAAGAACTACAGCACCAATGTGGCTTACCTCAAGAAGGTCTTTCAGCAGGCGGAATAAGTCCACTCTACGGTGACGTTGGTGTTCTTGTCTTGCCAAGATCTAAGCAATACCATCTGTTGTCGCTAGGATATTCGGAGATTCTAGACGAAATTTAATCCTGTAAATCCACTGATATCCTTGTCGCACATGCTTTTTTTGATGGCACTATGCGATTAGTATCCGCCTATTGCTTGCAGATTCCGATGGAATGTGTATATT
>CAVFUK010000162.1:0-6793 GCA_963625535.1 Anaerovoracaceae bacterium
CTATACCCCCGGTTAAAAACCCACCCCCGGGTTCACTATGTGAAATTCATTCTATTCATAGCCTGTTATCTTTTCATTTTCTTTTATTTTCTCGATCAATTGGTCCGCCAACACAATAGCCTTATCTATATCGTCGTCACTCTGACGTTGGCTGACCCCACGTGATGATACCTGTAACGCTGCATAGATCATGCCAATATACTGGCGGCGGATAGGTTTCCACTCTACTTTCGAAAAAGATTCTCGTGCCGCCTTCATTGTCGCTACGTATTCTTCTTCGCTCAACATGATATAATTACAACCTTCTTTCTCTTTCTTGTCAAATAATCCCATATCATTCTCCTTTAATAAACTTGTTCATGAATCTCTTGATGCTGCTCTGTCTCTTACGTTCAGCATAAGCCTTACCACTTCGTCCCATCTCCATATGCGTCTTCACATGGCAACCATGACAGAGCGTCTGAAGGTTATGGAAGTCGAACATCAATCGTTCTTTCTCTTGCCTTGTCAATCCATCCTCCACAGGTATCACGTGATGCACCTCGACCGCGAGTGAGTGTCTACCTTCCTCCTCACACCTCTCACATAGCGGATAGTCGCTTAGCTTATCACGACGGAGTCTCAACCATCTGCTGGTGTGTATCATCTTCTGGTAATCCTTGTCTTTTGCCATAATCCTATCCTCCTATCGGCTTCATCCTGATTGGCAGCCCCGCATAGTTCCATGCAAGTAGAATCGCATCACGTTCATCCTGATTGGTTCTCTTGTCATACCCGGTGAAGTATTTCAGTTCTTCAGCTGTAATTTTCCCGTCTGGTCCAGCCCAGTGCTTCGGCAACGGCTTCACAACATCGTAAGGTATCTGCATTTCCTCACACATCTGAGTAATCAGTATTCCCGTCTGATGGTTCATGCCAACGTGTCTCCCTATGGCTGCCGCCTTTGCTGGAGTCGTTCGGTGATTTCCTATATGCCAGTTCCCTTGATTAAGCCAGCCTCCTTCTATCACAACTACCACCTTGCCATTGTACTCCAAAAGTCTTTCGAGATGTTCGGAAATCTCAAAGAAACGTTCCTTGCGCACATCCACATCTCTATTACTTCTATAAACTACAGCAACACCAGACTTATCGCAATCGGGATCTATTCCGACAAATACATCACACTCGGTCCTGTATTTATATAATTCTATTTCTGTAATAATCATAGTACTTCCATATATTCTTTTGATATGAAATACATTTCTCCCTTCTGCATCTTGCGTAAGGAATCATTGTATTCTATAATAATATACTGCCTATCTCTTGAAGTAACCACCTCATACGAATGTCCGCCACGCCTGAGCATCAACTTCCATAGTATATACTTACCATTAACCTCAGCCTCATGATCATGATAGCTGGCTATCAACTTAGTGAGAGTCTGCTTCACTTCATCACGACGACGATACCAATATCTCTTGTATTCTTTTGTCTTGGCTGTAGGGGTTCTCGCTCTATAGAGTTTTCTTTCAATAACCCTGTAACTGACTGCATAGATGAATATTCTATCAAGTCTCCCCATCTTGCCTATACCACATCTTCCAACCTCGTAGATGATATGGTCAAGATTCTCCTGGCGTCGATTCACCTGGTGAATAGCTTTCATCCACTCGTTACGGTCGATGTAGTTCTGAATCGCAGTCTCAGCCGCGAACAGTTGCTCGATAGCCTCAACAATCAATCTATTGTTGAATTCAAACAATTTTACATCTGCCATATCAATATACTTTACCTATCTCCCTATCTAGCATCTCATTGAAGTCTCCCATTGTCATATCACGATATTCACGGTATAGCATAGCTCCCGGTTTACTATCATTATTGACACCAAGTGTGACCAGGTGCTTTTCTCGCAGATCCATGATATGGTAGTCTTGAAATGGAATTTTCAAATCCTCAAAACTCACACATGTTCCCTGCTTCTTCCTATCCGCGGCTGCAAGCCTCAACATGATATTCCGACATTTCATACGGTATTGCCTGGCCGCTTTATCTGTATTCCCGTTATTCATCATCTGCTTCCACAAAATTCAAACCATATCTGTTGTGATAATATTCTTCTTTCGCGGGTGACAGTCTTTCGGTCTGACTATCATAGTACAGCGCATAGATGTCACCAAGACTGTCATCAACGAAGTAGTTGTTGTTGCAAGTAAGCCGGTATTTCGCGCGTCTGGCCCTTTGCGGAAGCATGTTGTAATGCCTCTTCCTGATCGGCTTCATACCATTGGCTATACGCCATCTATCAACCCTCACTCCACGTGACAGTGTTTCTATCATCTTGGCCCTTGACTCAGGACTGCGCAGATTATGGAGCCGTTTCTGCTCGATTCGAACAATGGTCGCGTCATCATGCTTCAGCTTCATGTAGTTGGCGGCGGATGCGACTGTCATCATACATACGCCAAGTACTTCGGCGATCTCCGACGATGAATGGGTGGGCCACATATCGCGGATCACTTGGTTCCTCTTTTCGCGAAGCTGTGCCCTCATTTCACGGATCGCCCCTTGCCCGAATATACGGTACTGTTGGCGATATATTGTATTAGCCTTGCATCCGAACTTCTTAGCCATTTCCTTGGGCGGTTCCAACGGGTGCTCCTTGATATATTCAAGTTGTTCTTTCGTTAGCCTTATCATACCTATCTCCCTGTGCTTCCATACCCACCATCGCCTCTGTCGGTGGCGGTCAGTTCATCGACTTCTTCGAACTCAATCTTCGGTGCTATCTGTATGTGGATTTGTAGCACTCTGTCACCAACTTGGTAACGAGGCATCGCTGGCATGACATGATAGAACACTGCGAATATCTCCCCGTTATAGCCATAGTCGATTGTACCTTCGCCATTCGACAACACCATTCCCGTCTTGCAGATGGATGACCTGGACCGGGCTGTGATACATACGTCCTTCAGCCTATCGGCAAACTCTGTGCGCTCTATCTGCACAGCTATTCCCGTGCCGTACTTCCAGACGTTGGGAGCTATCTCTACACAACTCGTTGCTACCATGTCGTAGCAGAAATCATCATCGTGTGCCTTCTTAGGCATCACCGCATTCTCGTTCAGTCTCTTGAATTTTACTTTCATAATTCGTTATAATTATCTATCCAACATTAACCAACAGTCCTTCCATATTCCCCCAGTCATAGCTCTTGCAGTCGGCTATCTGCCGGGCTAACCACAACAGATGTGAGATTTCTTCGATTTCCTCGTCTATCTCACTGCGATACTTATGACAACCATCAAGTTCTTCTATAATACTTGCAGCCACCTTCGTGTCCTTGGTGCGCTCCATAGCTTTCAGCCGGGTCTCTATATCCCGGTCTATTCCCTTGTTGATGTTCTCCAGCTCTCCAAGACAGACTGATATGGTCATGCACGTGAGGTCGGTGTAGGTCTTGCCGTCACCATTGTATGGCACAACCATCTCGTCGGCAATGATGTCGTACACTTCGCTGCTACGGCTATACTGGGTGAGGAACAGAGGCTTGTCCTGCCTCTTCGCCTTGATGTATATGTTTAGATATTGACTCATTCCTAATCTATGTTTACAAAATCAATTAATAATACTTCATTCTCACTATCAACTATCTCCTTGTTCATAGACAATATCGAGTCGTTGTTCTTCTCTGCATACATCCTTGGTGTCTTGAAGATACCGATATTGTTGGTTACTGACGCATGGTTTTCCGTAATCTTCAGTTTTGGGCTTACCTCATAGCTCCAGTCCCAATAGACGATGGCTTCTGCTATCTTGATGCCAAGGGTGTTCCGTGCGTAATCTATCAGCCTGACGAATAATTCTCGCTGCTTCTCTGCGTCCTTGGGCTTCTTGCGAATATCAAGGATAAGCCGTACCCAGCAATCGTCTGCCACGAATGCAAAGAACCTGTTCAGTTCACTCCATCCTCCCTTGTAGGTGATGTTGTTGTGAACAATCTGCACTCTTTCCAATTCGCCAAACTTGACTTTTCTCTTGGTGTCGAACTTGACTCTAACATCGAAGCATCTAACTCCTATGTAGTACTGCGTCATGTAGTCCACTTCCTGGCATCTGCCCCATCTCTTGAAGATGTTCCGCGTTGGCAGATAACTGAATGTATTGTGACTTCCTATCATTTCTTCTGCGTATTATTGATTATGTACTTTGTTCCAGCGAGGAAAGCCGCAACTCTGTCTTGTAGAAAGTCCGGCTCATTCGGGTGCTCACACGCCCAATTCCACGCTGCTTCATTCAACTTCTCTTGCGTCCACATATCTTTCTTGCTTTTAATATTCGATGGTCAGATTTCCGACCATCTATCTGTTCACTCACTCTGTGCCACCAATAGGGTGTCACCCTATGCCATTGCCTCTGCCATATCTTCTTGGCTAATCTTGCTTTCATTTCTTTATAAATTCGCCATCTTCAAATTCATACCAATCATAGGAACTCTCATCATTCCTATCGTATCTATCGTAGTGCATTCCTGTAATCCTCAGACGAACGTTTGTCTTGCCTTTGGCTAGGGCTTTGGCGTGGATTAGGATACCGGGCTTATCGTTGATGAATATCTGAACACCTTGCTCCTTTCCTCCACGTCCTCGCCAATACAGATTACCGAAATACCATGTACAAGGGCGACTCATTCCAATCTCACCTCCACATTACAGTTCTCAAACCCCATTTCCTTCTTGGCATGGTTCACTCTTGCCTCAACTTGGCGGATGATGTTGTCTATCGTCTGCCCTTGATAGTCCTGCTGCACCTCCTTCAAGATAGGTATCAGTGCGGACAGTCTTATGCAATCTCTTACTTTCATACTATTCATACTTATCAATCATTCTCCATCATTTTGTAGATTAGAAATATAGGAATTGCTAATAACATTGCAAAAGCTAATAATACAAGCAATATAAAAGCATATTTAATTATTACCATTTATTACTCCTTATACCGTTGATAGTTTCTCGCCTCTTGTCATAATTACCAAGGGTATTCAGTGTCATGGACCACTACGTACTGGTTATACTCGAAGGTATCATTGCCGAATGATACGTGGTGTCCGTTGATGGAATATATCTGCGGTTCCTTGATGCACTTGGGCTTGTTGTAGCCATGCTCGAACTGGTTGGTAATGTCCCACAGAGCATTGTATCTCGCCGTGCGGTTGGTTGCCCAGTCTCCCGTTGTACGTATCTTAGGTATCTTACAAAGGACGTAGGGATAGTCGAAGGAAAGCCACAACACATACTCATGATAGATAAGCCGGGCGAAGTAGAAGTTATTGCTCTCGCACAGCATCACCTCCCACTTGTAGGGGAAAGCCATTGGCCAACCTGCCGGGGAAGGGCCACACGATGGTGACCAACCCGTAATGGTCTCGTTGCAGATAGTGACCGTTGTGTCGGGTGACACATAGATGTCATGGTCGAGCTGGCAATACTTCAATGCCCGTTCCTCTCCATTGGTTCTGTACTCTTTCTTCTGTTCACAATGGTGGATGGTATAGACCACCGCTCCCAATACCAAGGCAGCAACTATTGCTGCGATGGCGATAATCAGTTTCTTCTTCATAATCTAATCATTCTTATACTTTTCGTTATTCATCATAGCCACCATCATGTTCACCATGCTTAGCAGCCATATCGTCAATCCATTGTTGCTGCCTTTGGTAGCAGATGCCGCAAAGCCTACGGATGCTAACATCAGTATCAAGGCAGCGAAAAACAGTACTGCGATTCTCATTCCTCGCCTCCTTCCTTAATGCCGAAAGGCGTGCCATCGGCGAATCTAGCATGATTGAACATACTTTCAAAGTGCCTTAGTTCTGTATCTATATGAAGATAACTATCTTGGATAGAGACAACGGTTCTGTATGCACCATCTAGTATAACCCAGCCGAAAGGTTCATGCTTCTTCATTTCTTCAAAACATTCATGTCCTTCATCGAATGGACGGTACTTTGGCTCTGGCTTGATGCGATAGTGACGAGGTTTATCACAATTGGCAATGAGAAATTCGTAATCTTCAACAACTTTCCATTTCCCCTCTGCGTATTGATATTCCACAACCTTGCCGTCAACATACGCCTGTATGATAGGCAACATCTTCTTCATTTCTTCTCTGTTCATATCTTTTACTTTCTAAATTTCCATAATTTAACCTCGGTCCAATCTATCAAAAATAATGCGAATATAACACCAACCCAAGATAGCACACACGTCCATAGGACTAGCATGGCATCAGCTGCTGTGAAGTATTCTTGCGGCTTACTATCTCGCCTCATCGAGTAGTACGCCAAGATTGCCGACACAATGCAGCCGATAATATAGATAATAATCAACATCCGCTTAATTCATCAGTTGTACCAATCAGTTTTGCCGTCATCTCGTTATAGGGAAGGCAGTTCTTCCAACGCATTCCGCCAGTGCATACGTATTGCGAGCACTCTGCCTCGTAATAACCGAAGAAATCAACATGCCAATGACATTCATCATCTCTCACCACCACCTTGTCGAATGGCTTGAACTGGCGGTTGTATTCGAAGTCTGCCCAACTGCGGTTATCCTTGCTAGGGAACACCATGCACTCACCGAACTCATCCATTCTGCCGTACTCATCGAAGGTGTAGGTTATATCACACTTCTTCATCACGATGTCACCGTCCGCTCTCACGTACCAGTCAGTGACCACTCCACACACAGGGCTGTAGATAGGCTCGTTCTCCTTGGAACAAGCCCGTAAAATTTCAGCAATACTCTTCATA
>CAVFUK010000163.1:0-6792 GCA_963625535.1 Anaerovoracaceae bacterium
ACGCATTACCCCACGAAGCACAGCTACATACTGGAGCTGAAGCTGGCCCCGAAGAGAGAAAAGGGCATGAGCGAACAAGTTTATCTGGCCAACGTGGCAAAACAATGGAGGCAGGCTGTGGAACAAATCAATCGGTATGCTGCCGCGCCGAGGGTGGAAGCCCTGCGCCAAGGCACCACATTGCATAAGGTCATCATGCAGTTCGACGGCCGGGACCTGATGCGTATGGATGAGGTGACGGACGGTGCGCAAGGCTGACATTTTCAGCCGAAAAGTCCGAAAATACCGAAATCTTTGGGTCGGATTCCCCTCGCCGCTTGCTCATCCCGGAAAAAGCCGTACCTTTGTGAACGATAAAAACCTAAAAAAACGACGAGACACGATGGGAGACAGTAATTACATCCGATTCGACTGGGCGATGAAACGCCTGCTCCGCAACAAGGCGAACCACGCCGTGCTGGAGGGGCTGCTCTACTCCCTGCTGGGAAAGAAGATGACCATCCAACGGTTCCTCGTCGACGGCGAAAACGACCAAGAGTTTGAGTTTGACAAACAAAACCGAGCAGACATCCTCGCCGAAACAGAACAAGGTGAGCTCATCATCATCGAGATTCAGAACAGCCACGAAATCACCTACTTCCATCGCATGCTCTACGGAGTGTCCAAAGCCATCACCGAGTACATCGGCAAGGGCGACCCCTACGACAAGGTGCGCAAAATCTACTCCATCAACATCGTCTACTTCGAGCTGGGACAAGGGAAGGACTACGTCTACCACGGCAAGACGGAGTTCAAGGGAGTGCACGAGCCGCACGACCTGCTGAAGCTCTCCGCCCACCAGAGCGAGAAGTTCCTGGGCATTAAGGAGGCCGACATCGACCGCCGCCGCGACGCCGGCGAGCTGTTTCCCGAGTACTACATCCTGCGGGTGAACGACTTCGACAAGGTGGCCGCCACCCCGCTGGACGAGTGGATAGAGTTCCTCAAGACAGGCCGCATCAGCGACACCACGCAGGCAGCCGGCCTGGCCGAAGCCCGCGAGCGCCTGCGCGTGGACTCCCTGCCCGAGAAGGAGCGCCGCGCCTACGACCGCTACATGGAGTCGGTGCGCCACATGCGCAGCCTCTTCGACACCAGCCGCGACGACGGCTACGTGGAGGGCCAAGTGGAGGGCCGCCTACAAGGCCTTAAGGAGGGCCGGGCAGAGGGGCTCGCGCAGGGCCGCGAGGAAGGGCTCGCGCAAGGTCGCGAGGAAGAACGCCTCTCCATAGCCCGCAACTTGAAGTCACTGGGCCTCAGCGTCGGTCAGATAATGGAAGCCACCGGACTGACGGAGCGACAAATCAGCGAGCTGTAAGGCCCGGCCGGTGTGAGGATTAGCGCGCTCTGACTTTTTCCCAGGGCAAGTCAGTCCGTCACCGCCCGACCTCCGCGCCGTGGCCGCACGGTGAAGCGCCCCGCCCCACTGGCGTTTCACCGGATAAAGAGGAACTAAATCACTATTATAACAACCTTAAAACTATAAACAAATGGAAGGATTAGACCAAGACATTATCTTAGGCATGGTGAGCACCCGCAACGACCGCATCATGAAGGAATACAAGGAGCACAACGAGCAGCTTGAGAATTCCCCTGAATATAAAAGAGTGATTGACGAGGTGATGAGGGAAGCGTACACGTCTTACGTCAACTGGCGTTTGGAAGAAGAGAAAGGCTTTTTGGAAAATGACCTCGAGGAAATCGCAAAGAAGCTGGACCAGCTGAAGGAAGAGAAGGTGCTGCGCAACGACAATTGGCGTACATTTCTATTATCGTCGGTAGACACGGAAGCCAAGCGATGGTACGAGGGAAAATCGCGCCTTGAAAAGGCTGCGAAAGAGGCCCAAAAAACCCTTAAGGCCGACCCGAAACAGGCTGCCCTAATGTTCCGTGAGATGGGAATGTGCCATTCAATTTGGTGGAGTAAGCAGAAGTTACTGCACTTTGATCAGCCATAATTTCTTTCTTTTGTTTTGCAGTTCATTCGAAGAATGATTCCATAGCGATAGAGCCCAAGCTTACTTCCCCGTATAGAACCATATTTTAGAATAATTCGGAATGAGTCCCTAACCTAATCAGCTTTATTAGTTCCTTACTTTCATCGAACCAAATCAGAAGCAAGTCATTTTCCACATGACACTCCATGTACCCTTTGTAGCCGCCTATAAGCAAATGAGGGTTGTACTCCTGTGGCACCGTCCCAGTCGCCTGCAATCGTTCCAGCACTAATTGCAAACTTGCGATTTTCTTAGGGTTGTTTTGGATGCGTTTCAAGTCTTTTTTTGAATTGGCTTGTTTGTTTCAGTTTCTCATAACGATGCGACGTAATCCTTGAAGTGGTTCAAGTCGAGCGTTTCAAGTTCTTCTCCGCTTTCGGCTTCGCGCATCGCCTTTAGGGTCGTCGCGTTCGGTTTGCGGCAGACAACATCCATCAGTGTGCTTTCTACGAAGTTATTGAGGCTCCGGTTTTCCTCTTTCGCCACTTCCTGCAAACGTTGCAGCAAGTCTGTTCGAAGCCGGAACGAGGTTTGTTTTCTTTCTACTGTTGCTCCCATACGATACAATGTATTATTTAATGATGCAAATGTAGTGCATTTGTATCACAACCTCAAGGAAAAGCCTCGATAATTTTATACAGCTCAGCGCGCATCCGGAGCGATGGGCAACAAAAAAAAGAGGCGACTCCATTGGAAATCGTCCCTTTTTACCCATCTAGTTCGTGGGCGTTGACGGATTCGAACCGCCGACCCTCTGCTTGTAAGGCAGATGCTCTGAACCAGCTGAGCTAAACGCCCGTGCTTCTTGAAAGCGGGTGCAAAGATAAGGCGTTCGCCCTTACCCTCCAAACTTTTCAAGAAGTTTTTTCTCAACTTTTTAACCTCGCACGACTTAATGCGCTAGGGAGCAACGACTTACGTTTCTCAAAGACTAAGAGACGAAGAGAAACCCGAGGAGAACCTCGGAAAGGGTTCGAGGGACAAAGTCCCTCTACACCAATAAAAGTCGAGGGGGAACCGCCCGACCAACCAAGGCCGACGCGACTCCCCCGAACTACAATAAATCTGGAAGAAAAAAAACCTTACAACGTCTCGTCCTCCACAGCGTCCAGCTTCAGCTTGTCACTGTCGTCGCGCTTCTCGTAGTACTGCTTGCGCAGGGGGTTCTTCCGCGCCTCCTTGTCGCGCTGACGGTTGCGGAACACGTCGATGGCCACGTAGAGGGCCTGGCGGAACGACTCCTCGGAGGCCGTGCCCTTGCCGGCAATGTCGTAGGCCGTGCCGTGGGCGGGCGACGTGCGCACGATGGGCAGGCCGGCGGTGTAGTTCACCCCGTCGTCCATCACCAGCGCCTTGAAGGGGGCCAAACCCTGGTCGTGGTACATGGCCAGCACGCCGTCGAAGTGGGTGTAGGAGCGCGAGCCGAAGAATCCGTCGGCGGCGTAGGGGCCGAAGCACTGCACTCCCTCGGCCACCATCTCGCTGATGGCGGGGGCGATTACGTCGCGCTCCTCGGTGCCGATGAGCCCGTCGTCGCCGGCGTGGGGGTTGAGCGCCAGCACGGCGATGCGCGGACGGCCGATGTTGAAGTCGCGCCGCAGGGATTGGTTGAAGATGGAGAGTTTCTCCTTAATCAGCTCCTTGGTGATGGACGAGGCAATGTCCTTCACCGCCACGTGGGTGGTGACGAGCGCCACGCGCAGGTCGTCGTTCATCAGTATCATCAGCGCCTTGGCTCCGTTGCCGGCCCGCTCCTGGATGTACTCGGTGTGGCCGGGGAAGTGGAACAGCTCGCTCTGGATGGTGTTCTTGTTGATGGGGGCCGTCACCAGCACGTCGATGAGCCCCTCGCGGTAGTCCATCAGGGCGCGCTCCAGCGCGTCGAGCGCCGCCTTGCCAGCCTCGGGGGCGGGCTTGCCGAACTCCACCTTCACCTCGTCGTCGCAGCAGTTGACGATGTTGAGCCGGCTGTCCGACGCGTCGCCGGCGGAGGCGATGGAGCTGAAGTTGGTCTGCAGCTCGAGGGCCTTGCGGTGGTACGTTGCCACCTTGGACGAGCCGTAGATGATGGGGGTGCAGAGCTCCAGCATGGTGGGGTCGGCGAAAGCCTTCAGGATGACCTCGTAGCCCACGCCGTTGATGTCGCCTTGCGTGATTCCTATGCGTATTTTGTTCTTTTCCATAACTGTGATTTATATGCTTGTGAGTGTAAGTATGTTAGTTCTTTTCTGACTGTTTCTCGGCCGGGGTCTCCTCGGCTCCCTCCACGGGCAGTTCGCCGGCCTGCTCCTCGTCGGGCAGGGTGAGGGTGTAGAGCGAAGCCTCCATCATGCGCATGAGGTTGCGCTTGAGCTTGTCGGGCGAGTAGATGAAGGCCTCCACCACCACCACGCGTCCGTTGGCCTTGTCCACACGCGAGTGGGCTACGAACGGGCCGCCCATCATGTCGCCCTTCATGGCCCACAGGCCGCGGGCCTCCTGGGCGTAGTCGCCGCGCACGGCAATGTCCTGCGTCTCCACGTAGAGGGTGTCCGTCATCATGTACATTCCCTCGCGGGCGCCGGGCAGGTTACGCTCCATCACGGAGTCGCGCTTGTGGATGTAGTAGTCGCGCGTGAAGGTACGGGTGTCGGTGTAGGGGTAGGAGTAGACCACGATGTTCATGTCGCTGGTGGCGGAGTTGGTGGAGCCCCAGAAGAAGTCCTTGCCCACCTTGTAGAAGGCGAGCTCGGTGGGCACCCACACCTTGCAGTGGAAGATGCTGTCGACCTTGCGCTCCACCAGGTCGCTGTGCTTCTCCTTCAGGGCGCTTATCTGGCGGTTCATCTCGGCGCTGACGAAGAAGTTGAGGATGGTCTGGCGGTTGCGGGTGACGAACTGGCGGAACTCCTCCTCGTCGGGGGCCTGTATGTTCATGATCATCTGCGGCTGGGCGTAGGCGTTGCGCACGTACTTCAGCTTGCCCTGGGTGTAGGTGGGCTTGATGTCCACCACGATGATGTTGCGGAAGATGCGGAACGTGCGGTCGAAGTCGTCGGGCGCCACGTTGGAGATGCGGAACGAGCGTTCGCTTTGGGGCAGGCCGGGCACGTCGGTGTCGAGCACGTCGAACAGGGCCCGTCCGGCGGGGCGTTGCCACAGGTCCTTGTCCACCACCACCAGCATCTCGTAGGCGCGGCCGCTGGACTTGGGTGTGAAGATGGTGCCGTGCTTGCAGGCACCGAAGAGCAGAGCCGCAGTGAGGATGCTCAGGTATGAGAATACGGTTTTCTTCATAATGTTTATTCCTTATTGTTATTTAAGTAGGTTAATTCGATGTGTTGTTGCTTGGCGGTGGAGAGCATCCCGCAGGCGGCGAAGATGTCCTCGCCCCGCGAGGCGCGGATGGTGGAGAAGAGGCCGTGGGAGGTGAGGTAGTCGCGGAAGCGCGTCATGCTGTCGGCGTCCACCCCCTGGAGGTCCACCCCGGGGATGGCGTGGAAGCGGATGAGGTTCACACGGCACTCGAGGCCCCGCAGCAGGCGCACCAGCTCCTTGGCGTGGGCCATGGAGTCGTTCACCCCGCGGAAGAGAATGTACTCGAACGACAGGCGGCGCTGCTTGCTGAAGTCGTACTGGCGCAGCACGTCCACCACCTCGGTGATGGAGAAGGCCCGCTCGGCGGGCATCAGCCGGGCCCGCTGCGCCGGCAGGGGGGTGTGGAGGCTGATGGCCAGGTGGCAGTCGCTCTCGTCGAGGAAGCGGCCGAGGCCCTTGCGCAGGCCCACACTGGAGACGGTTATCCGCTTAGGGCTCCAACGGTAGCCGTAGTCGGCGGTGAGGATGGTGAGGGCGCGCAGCACCTCGTCGAGGTTGTCGAAAGGCTCGCCCATGCCCATGAGCACCACGTTGGTGAGCGTGTCGCGCTCGGGGATGGAGTAGATCTGGTTCAGAATCTGGTTGGCGGTGAGGTTAGCGGTGAACCCCTGCTTGCCGGTCATGCAGAAGAGGCAGTTCATCTTGCAGCCCACCTGGGACGAGACGCAGAGCGTGGCCCGCTCGCCGTCGGGGATGTAGACGGCCTCCACGAAGCGCTCGTCGCCCACGCGGAAGAGGTACTTCACCGTGCCGTCCACCGAGCGCATGGCCTCCACGGGGGGCTCGGCGCCCACCTCGAACTCCTGGCCCAGCAGCTGGCGCTGGCGCAGCGAGAGGTTGGTCATCTGGTCGATGGAGGCTACTTTCTTGTCGTAGATCCACGACACAATCTGTTTGGCGGTGAAGCCGGGCAGGTTACGCTCCTTCACCACCTGTTGCACTTCGGCAAGGGTCATTCCCAAAAGCGGTCGTTTGGTCATAGTCATCTGGTTTTCTTCGTCCGACGATTCTCCCACGAAGAACCGCCGCGCGAAACTTCTATGGAATTCGTCACGCAAAATTAGAGAAAAAACTGACATCGCCACACCGTTGCCCCACTTTTATGGGCAAAATCTTGCAAGGAGGAACATTTTCGGCCGCGAGGTGCCGTAGTTTCAAACTTTTTTCCGTAAGTTTGCAAAGTCTTGCCGACCCACGCGCCACGGGCCCCCCCGGCGGACGGGCGGCACAGACAAACAAATATAAATCTAACAAACAAACAATGCCAATGAAACAAAAACGCATCACCTGCTTCGTGCCCTTCGTAAGCGAAGAGGCCACTCAATCATCCACCATCGCGCAACTACGGGAGTGCCCCCTGGTAGGCGACATCTATCTGCTGAGCTACGGACACGGGAAG
>CAVFUK010000164.1:0-6707 GCA_963625535.1 Anaerovoracaceae bacterium
ATATTATTAATAATCAATAAGTTATAATAGAAGAGAGGGGCAAGATAGCGAGTGTGAATACCTTTTTATTTTTTAATTGAAACTGAAACTGATTCCATTGGCTGTTCCTTTGGGGGTTGGTGTCACCTTTCCTCTCCAAGGCCGTCCGTGTAGGGACGTTGTCGGTATTCGAGGCAGTGGCTTCCTTCTCCAAGGCCTTTGGCATCGGACAGGCGGATGTTGGTGGCTGTCACGTTCACCTACACACACACTTCCGCGTCGGTGATGGTGAATGTCGGGAGGTTGTCACCTACACTCTCCACGCCTTTTCGCGTTGGACAGGGTAAATGTCGCCTTCCCCTCCGCGCCCTTCCGCGCCGGTGATGGTGAACGTTGGGGGGTGTTGTCACCTTCCTCTCCAAGGCCCTTCTGGGTAGGGATGGTGAATGTTGGACAGGGGGGAGTGCCATCTTCACTGTCGACACTCCTTCCGCCCCGCGGAAGCTGTTCTGTCCTATCGCTTCGGGAAACGGAGGCAGGCCTGCTCCTATCGCCCCAGGAAGCCTTTCCCGAACTCCGAAGACAGCAGGTCCGCCACGACGAAGCTGCTGCCGCCCACGTAGATGAAATCCTCCGCCGAGGCTTCGCGGTAGGCCGCCTGGGCCGCTTCCTCCACGGTGGGGTAGCATTCACCCTCCAGGCGGAAAGGCTCCGCCAGAGCCCGCAGTTTGTCCACAGGCATGGCGCGCTGCACGCTGGCTTGGGTGAAGTAGTACCGCGCCTGGGTGGGCAGCATGGAGAGCACGCCGCGGATGTCCTTGTCGTTCACCATGCCGAAGACGATGCGCATCCGCCGGCACCGCTGCTGCCTGAGTTGCTCCGAGAGGTAAGCGAAGCCGCCCGTGTTGTGGCCTGTGTCGCAAATCATCGTCGGTGCGGTGGAGAGGCGCTGCCAGCGTCCCATCAGTCCGGTGGCCTGGCACACGTGGGCAAAGCCCTCGGCCACGTCCGCCGGCGTGAGGTGGTAGCCCAGCTCGCTGAGTCGGCGCAGGGCGCAGAGTATGGTGTTGTCGTTCTTGCGTTGGTAGATGCCTCCCAGCTCGCCGTAGAGCTCGCCGTAGTCCGCGGTCTGCAGCCGGAAGCCTTGCTCGTAAGGGGTGGCTGCGAGCAGCGGACGCTCGTCCTCGGCGAAGTAGATGGGAGCCTCCATCTCGCGGGCCTTGGCCTCGAACACAGGGCGCGTCTCGTCGTTGTTCTCGCCGATGACCACCGGCGTGTGGGCCTTGATGATGCCTGCCTTCTCCGAGGCTATCTTGGCCAGCGTGTCGCCCAGGAACTGCACGTGGTCGAAGCTGATGTTGGTGATGACGCCGAGGTCCGGACGGATGATGTTGGTGCAGTCGAGCCGTCCGCCCAGGCCTACCTCCACCACGGCCACGTCCACCCGCTGCTCGGCGAAATAATTGAACGCCATGGCGGTCGTCAGCTCGAAGAACGAGGGGTGCAGCGGCTCGAAGAACGCGCGGTGGCGCTCCACGAAATCCACCACCGTCCGCTCGGGGATGGGCTGCCCATTCACGCGGATGCGCTCGCGGAAGTCCACCAGGTGGGGCGACGTGTAGAGCCCTGTGCGGTAGCCCGCCTGCTGCAGGATGGCCGCCAGCGTGTGCGAGCATGAGCCCTTGCCGTTGGTGCCTGCCACGTGGATGGTCCTGAAGGCGCGGTGCGGATGGCGGAAGTGTTCGTCCAGGGCCAGGGTATTGTCCAGCCCCTCCTTGTAAGCCTCCTTGCCAACGTGCTGGAACAGAGGCGTTGTATGGTAAAGATAGTTGAGAGTTTCAGTGTAGTTCATCTGTCTGTCGATTTGAAAACGGATGCAAATATCCGCATTTTATTTTAGTTTAAGCCACGAAAGTTTGTTTTTCTGCCCATAGTTTGCTATGTTTGCGCCATTAAAAAACCATTTTCTAATATAATAATATAGTAAGTATGGAACAAACAATAAGCGTGGATGCGCTTCGTCTGCAGTCCGAAGTCATCCGTAAACGGCTCGTCGAGGTGGTTTACGGTGCCAAGGCAGGCCATATTGGAGGAGGTTTGTCGTCCCTCAATGTACTGACTACTCTCTATTTCCGTGTAATGAACATCGACCCCAAGAACCCTAAGATGGAGAATCGCGACCGATTCGTGATGAGCAAGGGACACTGTGTGGAGGCCCTCTACAGTGTGCTCGAGGCGCGCGGCTTCATCTCGCCCGAGCTGGTGAACACCTACGGACAGTTCAACTCCGTCCTGGCAGGTCACCCCACCATCGAGGTGCCTGGCATCGAGGTCAACAGCGGCGCCCTGGGCCACGGACTCCCCATCGGCGTGGGCATGGCCATCGCCGCCAAGATGGACGGGAAGGACTACAAGACCTACGTCCTCATGGGCGACGGCGAGCAGGGCGAAGGCTCCATCTACGAGGCCGCCATGGCAGGCAACCAGTATAAGCTCGACAACCTGGTTGCCATCATCGACCGCAACGGCCTGCAGATAAGCGACACCACCGAGCACGTGATGGCCCTGGAGCCCATAGCCCAGCGCTGGAGCGCCTTCGGATGGGACGTGCAGGACATCAACGGCGACGACATGGCCTCCGTGGTGAAGGCCTTCGACAGCATCGACTACCACAACCACAAGCCTCACCTCATCATCTCGCGCACCACCAAGGGCGAGGGAGTGTCGCTCATGGAGAACGTCCTCAAGTGGCACCACGGCGTGCCCACCCAGGCCGAGTATGAGCAGGCCATCAGTGAGATTGAACAGCGTATCGAAACCTTAAAGAAGAAGTAATGGAAATAAAAAGCGTTCCCTGTAGAAAGAGTTTCACCGACACATTGCTGGAACTGGGGAAAAAAGACAAGAATATAGTAGCGGTGACAACCGACGCGCGTGGCTCTGTCACGCTGACCGATTTCGCCAAGGAGCTCCCTGAGCAGTTTGTTGAATGCGGCATTGCCGAGCAAGACGCCGTGGGCATCGCCGCCGGCCTTGCCTCGTGTGGCAAGAAGACCTTCGTGTGCGGCCCTGCCTGCTTCTACGTGGCCCGAAGCCTGGAGCAGGTGAAGGTGGACGTGGCCTACTCGCGCAACCCCGTGAAGATACTGGGCGTGAGCGGTGGCGTGGCCTACGGAGCCCTGGGCGCAACCCACCACAGCCTCCACGACATAGCCGTGCTGCGCACCTTCCCGGGCATGAACGTGGTGCTGCCCTCCGACGCCCATCAGACACGCAAGCTGGTGCAGATGCTGGTGGACTTCCCCGAGGCCGTCTACGTGCGCGTGGGCCGCAACGCCGTGCCCGACGTCTACACCGAGGACAACTGCCCCTTTGAGTTCGGCAAGGCCAACACCCTGCTCCAGGGCGACGACCTCACCATCATCGGCACCGGCGAGACCGTGTACCACTGCCTGGAGGCCGGCAAACGCCTGGCGCAGGAAGGCATCCACGCCCGTGTGCTCGACATGCACACCCTGAAGCCCGCCGACACCGAGGCCATCCTGAAGGCAGCCCGCGAGACAGGCCGCATCATCACCGTGGAGGAGCACAGCATGTACGGCGGCCTGGGAGGCATCGTGGCCGAGACCGTCAGCCAAGCGTGCCCTGTGCCGATGCGCATCCTGGGCATCCCCGACGAGAACGCCGTGCACGGCAAGCCGCTGGAGATTTTCCACCACTATAAGCTCGACGCCGAAGGTATCTACCAGACCGCCATCGATTTCGTGAAACCATAAAGCCTGAGCGGTACCATGCAAAAATACATCATTGCAATAGACCAGAGCACCTCCGCCACCAAGGCAGTGCTGTTCAACGAGCAGAGCTTCCTGGTGAGCCGGGTGAACGTGCCCCACAGGCAATACTACCCCAGGGCAGGATGGGTGGAGCACGACGCTGAGGAAATCTACCGCAACACCGTGGAGGCCATCCGCCAGGTGGTGGCCCAGAGCCGCGAGGACGACGAGGCCAGCTACTCCATAGCCATCACCAACCAGCGCGAGACCGTGGTCGTGTGGAACCGCCTCACCGGCAAGCCCGTGTGCCACGCCGTGGTGTGGCAATGCCAGCGCGGCGCCGACATCTGCAACGACCTGCGGGCGCAGGGCCTCACCGAGATGATCCAGGAGAAGAGCGGCCTGCTCATCGACCCCTACTTCTCGGCCAGCGGCGTGAAGTGGATACTCGACAATGTGGAGGGCGCGCGCCGACAAGCCGACTGCGGCGAGCTGCTGATGGGAACCATCGACTCGTGGCTCGTGTGGAAGCTCACCGGCGGCAAGGTCCACGCCACGGACTACACCAACGCCTCGCGTACCTTATTATTCAACATACACACGCTCGACTGGGACGACGACCTGCTGCGCCTTTTCACCGTACCACGCTCCATGATGCCGCGCCTGATGCCCTGCGACAGCGTCTTCGGCGAGACCACCGTGGAGGGCCTGTTCGACGCTCCCGTGCAGATAGCCGGCGTGCTGGGCGACAGCCACGGAGCCTTGGCAGGCCAGATGTGCTTCGCCCCAGGCATGGGCAAGGCCACCTATGGCACAGGCTCGTCCGTGATGGTGAACATCGGCGAGCAAGTGGTGAAGGCTCCCGAGGGGCTTGTCACCTCCGTGGGCTTCGCGGCCTGCGGCAAGGTGTTCTACGCCTTCGAGGGCAACATCCACTGCACCGGAGCCACCATCAAATGGCTCGTGGAGAAGCTGAAGCTGATTGACAGCCCCGCGGTCATCGAGCAGGTGGCCCTCAGCGTGCCCGACAACGGTGGAGTCTACTTCGTGCCTGCCTTCGCCGGACTGGGAGCCCCCTGGTGGAACTCCCACGCCAAGGCCATCATCACCGGGATGACGCTGGGCTCGGAGATAGGCCACGTCTGCCGTGCCGCCCTGGAGGCCATCGCCTACCAGGTGAAGGACCTCATCGACCTGATGACTGTCCACGCCGGCATCGACCTGAAGGAACTGCGTGTGGACGGCGGACCGACGAAGAACCACCTGCTGATGCAGTTCCAGGCCGACATGCTCGACGCCTGCATCAACCGCTCCGACGTGGAGGAGGCCTCCGCCATGGGCGCCATGCTGATGAACGGTCTGGCACGCGGCCTGTGGCACGACCTCGACGAGGTGGCACGCCTGCGCACCACCGACAACCGTGTGGTCTCCACCATGGAAGCCTCGCGCCGCGAAGCCCTCTACGCAGGGTGGAAGGCCGCCGTGGCGCTGGTGAACAGATAAATCGTTTGTAGTAACTAACTTATTAAATTTAATACCCTCATTTGAAATGAAGAAGCAAGCAAAACCAGGGAAAGAAACCTTTGGTATCATCGTTGGCACACGCGCCTATTTCAACTCCGACTTGGCGATAGACGTGCGCAAAACACTGTTGGAAGAACTGGAAAAAGCCGGCTACGGCTATGTGATATTGGACGAGTGCGACACCCCCACGGGCGGCTCCATGGAGACCGTGACCGACGGCAAGAAGTGCGCCACACTGTTCCGCGCCAACCGCGAGGACATCGACGGCATCATCGTGTCGCTGCCTAACTTCGGCTTCGAGGTGGGCATCATCAACGCCATCAGCCGCGCCGAACTCCACGTGCCCGTGCTGGTGCAGGCCTGCGACGACCAGAACGACAAGGTGGACCTCGACAGCCGCCGCGACGCCTTCTGTGGCAAGATTTCCGTCTGCAACAACCTCTATCAGTATGGCATTCCCTTCACCGACACCACCCTCCACACATACTCCATCCACAGCGACCTGCTGATGAAGGACGTCAACCGCTTCGCCGCCATCTGCCGCGTGGTGAAGAAACTCACCCACATGCGCCTGGGCCAGATAGGCACACGCCCCTTGGGCTTCAACACCTGCCGCGCCAGCGAGAAGCTGCTGCAGGCCAGCGGCATTACCGTGGTGCCTGTGGACCTCTCCGAGATCATCTTCAACGCGCAGAAGATTGACGACAACGCCGCCGAGCTGAAGGCCAAGATGGAAGCCATCAGCGCCTACGCCAAGATTCCCGCCGCCTACCAGGAGAAGCTCGCCCGCCAGGCGAAGTTCGGCTTGGCCGTGGAGCATTGGATAGCCGAGAACGAGGTGGACGCCGCTGCCCTGCAGTGCTGGGATTCCCTGGAGCAGAACTATGGCTGCGCTCCCTGCGTGACGATGAGTATGCTGGGCGAGAAGCTCATCCCCTGCGCCTGCGAGACCGACCTCGCCGGAGCCGTGTCGATGTACGCCCTGGCCCTGGCCTCACAGAAGCCTGCCGCCCTGCTCGACTGGAACAACAACTTCGCCGAGGACCGCAACAAGTGCGTCTGCACCCACTGCGGCAACTTCCCCAAGAGCTTCGTGCAGAACGACATCTCCCTTGGCACGCTGGGCGTCCTGGGCCGCACGCTGGGTAAGGTCAACACCTTCGGCGCCGTCTATGGCAAGTGCACCGAGGGCGAGTTCACCTACTTCCGCATCTCCACCGACGACAACCTCGGTTGCATCAAGAGCTACCTTGGCAAGGGCATGATCACCAACGACCCCTACGGCATGGACGGTTGCATCGCCGTCACCCAGGTTGACAACCTGCAGGGTCTGATGAAGTTCATCTGCAAGAACGGCTTCGAGCACCACGTTGCCATGTGTCGCACCGACGTTGTCGACATCCTCCACGAGGCCGTCGACAACTACCTCGG
>CAVFUK010000165.1:0-6460 GCA_963625535.1 Anaerovoracaceae bacterium
CCTGATAGGATGAAGTATAGCGGCATACGCATCGAATTCAGACCGATGAAGCCAATGGGAATATTTATATGACCTAGTACAACAAGTAGGATGCATATCCCCTTGGCAGTATCGATGAAATCGATTCGTTGTTTTGATGTTGTTTGCATTGTTATAAGTTTATTTTTCGTATTTATCTGTTTCTATCTTGCAACCTCAGATTCCCGCAACCTCGCCCTTCGCATCATCTGTAATCGAGGAGCGGCGCCAGCCGCTCCTCATGCCTAGCGGACTAGGCTACTTAGCCTCAGGCTCAGACGGAGACTGTGGCTGAGACGAGGAACCCTTGTCCTCGGCAGCCTTGCGGGCCTTGTCGAGGAAGTCCTCTAACGTGGCCACATAGCCTTTCTCCAGAGGAGGGGCACTGTCGGGATAGATCCGACGGAACGCGGCCTCTAAAAGGTCGAGAATGTGGCACACTAAGCGCAGCTTGTCTTCAGGTTCACGCTCTAAACGAAGCAAGCGGCGCAACAGGGTGTACAACTGGCAGACACTTAGCGTCGTTAGCGTTTTACATTTTTTTGAGCGTCCTGCCCGAAGTGGGCTCTGCGCAATTCGCGCGTGGTGAGGCACTTGGTGCCATCAATCTTGTTCCGGAGAAACTCCAGAACCGGCTTGAAGGTCATAAACCTTGAAGGAATTTTTTCCTCTTCCATAATTTAATGGATTAAGTAGTTAAACAATTATTTTATTTATTGCTCATAAGAGCCGTCTCAAGCATCACCCCGCTGCCTCCCGAGAGGAAAACCGCCGAGAGAAATGGCGGGTGACGGTCGCCACTGACCATAGATTCCAAAGAAAATCCATGAAAAATACGCGACAAATGAAAAAAGTGCACCTGATATAGTCAGGTACGCTATCTAAGCGCTACCCATTGGATGTTCAATAATATATGCCATCTTTGCAAAGGGACAAACCCACAACGAATAAATTCATACAAGACAATGGATATTACAGTATTCAAGAACATGACCGACCGAAGGCCGTACACCGTGCGGCTGGAGGAGGTGGCGGCCCGCATCGCGGGCGACGAGCGACTGAGAACCTTCACGGAGTCGTACCGCAAGACGGGGAACAAATCGTTCAAGACCGAGAGCCCGCTGTTCGCGGTGGCCTGCCGTTTCAGCGGAGGCAAGAGCCGAGGCAACGTGCAGTGCCTGACGGGCCTCTCGCTGGTGGACATCGACCACGCCCCGGACGTGGAGGCGATGCGCGCACGGGCGGTGGCGGACCCTCACACGGTGCTCTGCTACGTGACCATGAGCGGCCAGGGACTCCGGGTGGTGTTCCGCTACACGCTGCCCACAGGGACCGAGGCGGACCTGGCCGACACCAAGGCGATGGCCCGCGCGGAGACGAACTACAAGAAGATCTTTGCGGCAGGCAACGCCTACTATGCCGACCTGCTGGGGGCCGAGGCCGACCTGCAGTGCAAGAACGTGACCCGACTGAGCACCATGGCCTACGACCCGAAGGTGTTCTTCCGACCCCCGGAGGAGGCCGCGCCCTTCACCCACGACGAGATCTCGACAGCACTGGGCGGCCTGGCGAAGCAGAACCGCGAGGTAAAGATAATGAAGCGCATCCAATCGTTCTACGACATGGAGATAGCGCCGCACCTGGCCCAGGAGGGCATCGTCTACGCCCCGGGCAGCCACAACGACTACGTGATGCGCGTGGGCTACCGGCTGGCGGAGCGACGGTTCGCCCGCGACACGGCCATACGCTGGTGCGAGCGTACCTTCGCCGACTACGACGAGACGGCCCAGGTGGTGGCCTCGTGCTTCGACAGCGTGGCGGCGCGCACTGGGGACGATGAGGAGAAGCCCAGTCGCACCGGCGACCGCCAATGGGCCGGGGTGGAGGAGATTAAGGCTTTCCTCAGCCGCCGCATCGAGCTGCGCTACAACGTGATCACCTGCCGGGCGGAGTTCCGGTCGAAGAGCGACGCGGGCATCTCCGGCGACGCCGCGCTGACCGAAGGGCCACCCGCCGACGGGACCGCACCCATTCCGAGAGGGCCGCTTCCACCCTGGGCGGGCGGCGATGGCGGGCCGGAGGATCCACCCCCATCGGATGGGGATGAGGGCGCGCCCGGAGCCGTCCCTAGTGGCCCCGAGACACCCCAGACGAACGACGGCGGGGCGGCGCTGAGCATTCCCCCACCCAAGGAGGAGCGCCAGTGGCTGCCGGTGAACGACCGGGTGGTGAACTCGCTCTGGAGCGAGATGTCGCGAGAGGGGAAGGTGTCCGTGCAGGACATCTACCGGTTGATAGAGTCGGACTACGTGCCGCAGTTCAACCCCTTCAGCGACTATGTGGACAGCCTGCCGCCACCCGACGGGACGGACTATCTCAGGCAGTTGGCCGAGACGGTGCGCGTGAAGGGCGGCAAGAGGCAGCAGCAGCTGTGGTATCATTACTTGTGTAAGTGGATGGTGGCCATGGTGGCGGCCTGGCTGAGCGAAGACGTGGTGAACAACGTCATCCTGGTGCTCATAGGCCAACAGGGCGCGTACAAGACGACGTGGTTCAACTACCTGCTGCCACCGCGGCTGAAGCAATACTTCTACACGAAGACGAACGCCAACCGTATGGGGCGCGACGACCTGCTGACGCTGGCGCAGTACGGACTGGTCTGTTGCGAGGAGCTGGACACCATGCGGCCCTCCGAGCTGAACCAGCTGAAGGCGGCGGTGACGATGACCAGCATCGACGAGCGGGCGGCCTACGCCCACTATCACGAGCACCGGAAGCACATTGCCTCGTTTTGTGGCACGGGCAACAATGTGGCCTTCCTGACCGACCCCACGGGCAACCGTCGATGGCTGCCCTTCGAGGTGGAGAGCATCGTGTCGCCCCGCGACCACCCGCTCCCCTATGAGGGAATCTATGCCCAGGCGGCGAAGCTCTATCGCGAGGGCTTCGTCTACTGGTTCACACGTGAGGAGGTGCAGGAGCTGAACCAGCGCAACCGCCACTTCGAGACTCCTCGTCTGGAGAAGGAACTTGTGGAACTTTTCTTCCGCAAGCCCACGGGCGAGGAGATGGGGGAGTTCGTGTCCGTAGCCCGGGCCCTGCAGATCATCAGCTGTGGCATCAGCCAGAAGCTGAGCGACGTGAACCTGGGGCGTGCCTTCGTCGAACTGGGGTTCAAGAGGGTGCGCACCTACACCGGCCGCGGGTTCATAGCCATTTGTCGCACGGGAGACGAAATCCGTGCCTTCCAGAAGCGACAAGTGCTTGACTGTGAAGAGATTGTCGACGACTACCCGGCCGACGACGACTCCACCGAGTCCTCGGAGGACCCTGGTCAGGCCATGACACATGTCAGATATGACACTTGATTTCGAACTTTCCCTCGTGCGTACGCACAGGAAAATCAGGTTAACGTTTTTTGAAAGCATCTATCTGTTTTCTATATATAACTCTTATAAAACATCTGTCATATCTGTCATGTGACATGGTTCTGAAGGAAATCAGGGACCAAACCCCAAGTATCAATCGTGGGTGCTTTGAACAAACAACAAACATTCAGACTATGGAGATTAGATCATACAACAAGCAAGAGCTGGCCGTGCTCTACTTCCCCGACGCCGCGCCCAGGGTGGCGATGAAACGCCTCCGGCGGTGGATAAGTCACTGCCCGGAGCTGGTGGCGGGGCTGAAGGCCAGTAGCGACACTGGCAAGTGTGCCAAGTACTGGAGCCGTCCTCAGGTGGAACTGATAGTGCGTTACCTCGACGAGCCTTGAGCCTCGACGGCCGCAAGCGGGAAAAAAAGGCCGCATGCAAAAAGAAAAGTCCGAACAGGGACGAAAAGTCCGTACGCGGTCAGTGGCGCAGGGCCGGTGCACTACCTTTGCACTATCCAATCCGAAGCGGGAAACGATGAGCCACACACATCGGGGCAACGGTTCGCCGGACGAAAGACAATCGGTTGTATAGGCCAAAACAACCGGTTGTGTTGGCCAAAACGACCGGTTGTCTTGCCCCAAATCAAGCATCGAATTTTCCCACTGCGGAGAGGTCATCAGAAACATAGTTTTTAACCCGCTGCCTCCTCTCCTCGAAAAAAGAGGCGACAGCACAGAGAAAAAGATTTTTATGGGTATGTTAAATTATTCTGTAGCAGTACGTCCGAACCAGGGTAACGATAAGGACGAGTTTCCAAAGAAGGCCTACGCGGCTCTTCAGTTGACCGAGGTAGTGACCCTCGACGAGTTTGCCACCCACATCGCTGAGCACGGGTCGGTGTACAACCGCGGCGACATCAAGGCCATCCTGTGCCAGAGTTTCGACTGTCTGCGGGAGATGATTCTGGAGGGCAAGAAGGTGCAGCTGGGCGACCTCGGAGCCTTCTATCCGGCCATCCGCTCCACCGGTGCTCCCTCGGCGGCTGAGTTCACGGCCTCGAACATCACCTGTCTGACGGTGAACTGGTCCCGCGGCGCCGACCTGAAGAACATGGTGGACGAGGCGAACTTCCGCCTGACCGCCTCCCGCTCCGTTCAGAGCGCCGCTGTAGCCGCTCAGAAAGCTGCCAACGGTGGCGACTTCACGGTGAACATCACCGCTGGCACGGCCGACGGCTCGTCGGGCTCTTCCACCTCGGGTGGCACTTCTTCGGGAGGTAGCGGCAGCACCACCACGCCTTCGGGAGGCGACGATGGTAGCGATGGCGACGACCTCGGTAACATGGACTAAAGTCGAAGACTAAAAGACTAAGAGACTAAAAGTCGAAGAGTCTAAAAGTCCGCTTTAGGTCGAAAGCCTGCCAAATGACTGAGACGCCCGGCCGGAGGTGAAACGTCCTCCGACCGGGGAGTCTCAATCCAAACAAACAATGTATTTTTAATTATTAATTTTTAATTTACTATGGATTCAAATAAAAGCCTGTCGTGGCGACAAATCGTCAACGCAGTAGTACAAGCCATCATAGCCGCCCTGACAGCCTTGGGCGTCAGCAGTTGTTCATCCTCAATCGGTTCGCTGCTATGAGACGCGTGGCACTCGGAACCGCCAACGAGAGCGGTTCGCAGAGCCCGTGGCTCACCCCGCTTCACAAGCTCGGCCTCGACGACATGATGTCCGGGGCCTCGGCGGTGAAGTACATCGTCATCCACTGCTCCGCCACGAAGCCGAGTGTGGACTACACGCCTGAGCGCCTGCTGGCGGACCATCGTGCCCGTGGCTTCCGCACCGTGGGTTATCACTTCTACGTCCGTCGCAGCGGAGAGTTCACCCAGCACCGCTGGCTGCTGGAGGTGGGTGCCCACTGCATCCCCTACAACCGCTGCTCCATCGGCCTCTGCTACGAGGGCGGTCTGGACGAGGAGGGCAATCCCCGCAACACGCTGACGGCGGCGCAGGAGACCCGCATGCGAGAGCTCATCGCCGGTCTGCGCAAGCTCTTCCCCCAAGCCCAGGTGGTGGGGCATCGCGACCTGCCGGGCACCGCCCCCAAGGACTGTCCTTGCTTCGATGCCCGCCGTCTGTTCGGGTCTAAATCTTCTTTTCGCTGATTCCATGTGTTGTTTTTGTTCCAGTGAAAGCGTTTTATGTTTGTTTGTCTGAGGCTCCCTGTCCCTTCTCCGTAGAGTGGGTGGGGAGCCTTCTCTATTTAATCCTCGTATTTACGGGCTTGCATCTTCCTTCGGAAATATCGTGCGATGCGGTATGGGATGACTCCCATGTTCGTAATGATGCTGAAGAGCGTCGGGTGATGCAGGGCAAAGTTCAGCAGGCGGTATTTTGAATGCTTCATCGGCATGGACTGCAGCAACTCCTTTTGGACCTTGATGGGCCAGTAGGCTCCAAAGAGATATTTACACGTATGGTTCAGGTAGAACTCTGCCACGCCCGAAACAAGTGCATAAGCGGAGGTCCCTTTATAGAGTGTCTCAGCTACCTCATGTAACCGACAGGCAGCCCGTTTACTTCCTTCTATCACTTCGAAATTGCGGAATGCGTTGTTGGTGGTACTTGTATCCCCCTTGTTGTAATGTATCAGTATGAATCGTTGATACTGAACCTTACCGACATAATAGAACAACTTGAAGTTCCAGTCGATATCCTCTATCCGGCAATTCTCCGCAAAGGAGATGTCGTGACTTTGGTAGAACTCCCTATTGATGCAATATCTCCAAGGGGCTATCGCCCATCCATTCTTCTGCAAGAACGCTATACCCGAATCGAATACCTCCTCTGACTTGAAGTTCAGTTGCAACTTATTGCTCTCGTGGTCCTTGTATTGGAAGGCCGAGTCAGCCATCAGCACATCCAGTTCCGGATGTGCCAGCAAGTGACGATACACCTTCTCTACCGCCCCAGGGTGATAGTAGTCGTCCTGGTCGATAAACAGCAGGTACTTGCCTTTGGCCTCTCGTATTCCATGATTCCTTCCGCCTCCTTGTCTGATG
>CAVFUK010000166.1:0-6392 GCA_963625535.1 Anaerovoracaceae bacterium
TACCGATGACCTTGGTCACAGGCACGTCCATCATGTTGGCCAACTCGTTGGCGGTCACGAACTCGGTCAGCTTCAGTATCTTGCTCTCTGCCTGTTCCTGGTCCTCCAGCTCCTGCTGACGGTTGAGCACGTTCTCGCGTTTCTCCTTGCGGTACTTCGACGCCTTGGTCTTGCCCTTGTTGGTGAGGCGGGCCAAGGTCTCCTTCACCTGCTTGGCTACGTCTTCGTCGCTCACTTCGGCCTTCACGAACGGTTGCTTCTTGTTGAAGCGGTCCTTGCCGCCATGCTTGCCGCCACCGTTGTTGTTGCCGTTGTTGTTATTATTGTAGTTGCCGCCCTGGAACTGTTGGTTTCGGTTGCCACCGCCGTTGTTGTTGCCCTGGCGACGGTTGCCGCCGTTGTTACCCTGGCCGTTATTACCTCCACCGTTATTATCCACGGTGTTGATGTCCACCCGTTCCTTGTTGATGCGGCTCCGTTTCTTCTTGTTACGCTTGTTCTCGTCGTCTGCGCCGTCGGCCGGCTTCGGCGATTTGTCGTCGGTCTTCCGTATCTCCTTGATGATGGCGTCTTTTATCTGACGCTTCTGTTCCATACGGAATTTCTCCTTCTCCTCGCGCTCCTTGCGCTTCTCCTCCTTCGACTTCTTCTTCGGGCGTGTCGACTGGTTCAGTGCGGCCAGGTCTATCTGTCCCACCACATTGATCTTGGACACGAACGCGGGCTTGTTCAGATGGAACACCCCGTCGTCCTGCTTCTTCGCGGTCTCCGCCTCTGCCGTCTGTGCGGGAGCTTGCGTTTCCGGCGCCTTGGGCTGCTGTGCAGCGACCGGCTCATTCGATTGCTTCTCCGTTGACTCCTCTGGTTTCATATCTGGTTTCTTTGTTTCCTCCGAAGCTGTCGCTACCTTCTCCGCTACCACGGGCTGCTCCTTGGGGGCAGACTCTGGTTTGGCGGCGGGCTCGGGCTTTGCGGCAGGCTGCTGTTCAACCGTCGGTGCCACGTGAGGCGTTTCTTCCTTCTTCTCCCTCTCCACCGGTTGTTCAGGCTCGGCCACCTTCTCCGCCGGCTCGTCTTTTATCACCGTAGCGGTTTTCTTCTTGTTCAAGCTGTCCAAGTCTATCTTGCCTATGGGCTTGAACTTGGGCCGACCATCTTCGGGTGCAAACGTCTTCTTCGCGTCTTCTTTCTTCGTATTTGTCTCGGCTACGCCTTCGTCCACAGAGACGGTTCCCTTCACACGATCCTTGTTCTGGCGTTCGCGCAAGTTATCCGACGCTATCTTCAGATTCTTGTCCTTGCTGAACTCCTTCACGAGTAAGTCATATTGCTCTTCCGAAATCTTCGTGTTCGGATTGGCTTCTACGGTGAATCCCTTCTTCTGCAAAAACTCGACGACAGTCGTTATTCCTACATTTAAATCTCTAGTTACTTTGTTTAATCTAATCGTCATACTTTACTCCTCAAATTCTGCCTTTAATATTCTCAATACTTCATCTACTGTGTCTTCTTCCAGATCCGCCTTTTCGATGAGCATTTCACGAGGAGCATTGAGCACGCCTTTCGCCGTATCTATGCCGATACCCTTGATGGCGTTGATGACCCACTCATCTATCTCGTCGCTGAACTCGTCGAGGTAGATGTCCTCCTCCTCGGCAGCGTTATCCAGTTCACGGAACACATCGATCGTATAATCGGTAAGCATGCTGGCCAGTTTGATGTTCATACCGCCCTTACCGATTGCCAGAGACACCTCCTCAGGTTTCAGATAAACCTCCGCTTTGCGGTTCTCTTCATCCAGTCGGATGGAAGAGACTTTAGCAGGACTCAACGCGCGCTGGATGAACAGCGACACATTGGAAGTGAAGTTGATCACGTCGATGTTCTCGTTGCGCAGCTCGCGCACGATGCCATGGATACGTGAACCCTTTACACCTACACACGCTCCCACCGGATCGATACGGTCGTCATACGACTCCACGGCAATCTTCGCGCGCTCACCCGGGATGCGGGCTATTCGCTTGATTGTTATCAGTCCGTCGTTAATCTCGGGAACTTCCATTTCGAACAGTCTTTGCAGGAAGGCCGGCGACGTACGGCTCAGGATGATCTTCGGGTTGTTGTTCTGGTTGTCCACCCGAGCCACCACGGCGCGCACCGTCTCGCCCTTGCGGTAGAAGTCGCTCGGTATCTGCTCGGACTTGGGCAGCAGCAGTTCATTACCCTCGTCGTCGAGCAGCAGTATCTCCTTCTTCCATATCTGGTAGACCTCGGCGCTTACCACCTCGCCTACGCGTTCTATATATTTATTGTAAAGACTGTCTTTCTCCAGTTCCAGTATCTTCGACGCCAGTGTCTGACGCAGGTTCAGGATGGCGCGTCGGCCGAAGTCGGCGAAGTGCACTTCGTCGGTAACCTCCTCGCCCACCTCATACGAGGCGTCTATCTTCTGTGCTTCGGACAGGGCTATCTGCACGTTGGGGTTGGTCAAGTTTTCATCTTCCACCACTTCCCGGTTTCTCCATATCTCGCAGTCTCCTTTGTCGGGATTGACAATCACGTCGTAGTTCTCGTCCGTTCCGAACATTTTAGCTATCACGCTACGGAAACTCTCCTCCAGGACATTGACCAGTGTTGCGCGGTCGATGTTCTTCAACTCCTTAAATTCCGAAAATGTGTCAACCAAGCTGACCGTTTCCTCTTTCTTCGCCATAATTCTATTTAAAACTAATAAGGTATTTAGTATATTTTACATCGTTATATCCCAGCTCCACGTCGGTCTGCACCAGTTGCGGCCGTTTGGCGCCTTCTTTCTTTTCTTTCTTGCTGACAGTCAACACGAACTTGTCCTCACCAGCGTCCTTCAGCACCCCGGTAAGCTTGCGGCCGTCGTTGGTCATCGTCTCCACTTCCTTACCGATGTGGTTCTTGTATTGCTGGAGCACCTTGAAGGGCTGGCCTATTCCGGCGGAGCCTACCTCCAGTTCAAAGTCTTCCTCCTCGCGGTTCATCTTCGACTCGATGAACCGGCTCAGTTCCACGCAGTCCTCAATCCACACGCCTTCGGCATGGTCTATCTCCACCACGATTTTGTCGTCGGGGCTGACGGACACGTCCACCAAAAAATAGTCTTTGTCTTGCAGCCATTCAGCCACAATGTTCTCAACAAGATTCTTGTCTATCATTCAAATACTGTTTATAGAATAAAAAAGGGGCTCTTACAAGCCCCTTCACATTTTCATCCATTTCGATTGCAAAGGTAGGAATATTTCCTTACCCTACAAAGATTACTCGAAAAAATATTATTTTTGCCGCGATATTCATCTTCATCAAAGGAAATTAGCCGTATGAACAATACACATCGCAATCCAAACCGCTCGTTTATGGTGATCACGGGCGTGTTGGCTTTCGCCGTCATCTTCGTGGTCATCCTCTTCACCATCCTGTCGCTACAGCTGAGCAACCGCAAGCAGCGCCGCGTAGTCTACTCCGAGGTGTACCAGGTGGAGCTGGCCTACGGCCTGCGGGGCGACTCGCTCTCGGTCTACCTCAACGACAGCCTGCTGTGGAGCGGCACCGTGCCCGCCGACAGCTTCCGCCTCGCTCCCGTCAATCGCTACGAGGAGGAGAACGCCCTGCTGGTGGTGGACGGACGCACGGACGAGGTCTCCACTTTCAACCTCAGCCGGGAAGGCGGCCACATCGTCGTCACGAAGAGGGACGGCACAGTGTCCGTCCAAGTGAACCGCTAGCCGGCTATTCCTTCGGGCTCAGTATCTTGCGATAGGCCGTCGTGTCGCACAGGATGGCGCGGGCGTCTTCCAGTCCCTGGTCGAAGCGCAGGGAGTAGATGACCGTGCCGCGTTGGTGGTAGTAGTTCTTCACTATCTCTCCGGCCACCAGCTCACGTATGTCTTTCGAGAAGTGGTCGAGGTCGCGGTCCAGGTTGTGCGACAGTTTCTTCTCCAGTGCCTCGAACTCGCCCTTGGCGTCGTCCATATATCCTTCTATCTCGGCAATGCTGCGCAGGGCCTTCAGGGCTTTCTCGCTCTCTTTGTCGTAGGTGAAGTCGGACTTCTTCACTTGCTCTTTGAAGATTTCGTACTCAGCGTCGGACAGGGTGAAGTGCGCGGCGTCGGCTATGGTGTCGTGGCGCAGACAGAAGTCCACCACGTAGTCGAACACCACGTCGTGGGCGTCGAGGTAGTAGAGCATCGTGGGTGCCTTCTCGCCTTCCACCTTCTTGTCCGGTGTCACACCTCCGCCATCGCGCACCTCACGGCCGGCTGCGGTATGAAACACCGTGGTCAGGCTGTCGGGCACACGCTCCGCACGTCCGGCGGCGTCCCTATGTTGGTAGTTGATGGCCTGCACGCAGCGGCCACTGGGGATATAGTATTTCGAGGTAGTTACTTTCAGGTTGCCGTTGTAGGGCAGGTCGCGGATGACCTGCACCAGTCCCTTGCCGAAGGTGCGAGTGCCTACGATGACGGCCCGGTCGAGGTCCTGCAACGATCCCGCTACGATCTCCGAGGCGGAGGCCGACTCGCCGTCCACCAGCACCGCCAGCGGCATCTGTGTGTCCAGCGGCTCCTTCGTGGTCTTTGTCACCGAGGCGGCTTGTTTCATCTTTCCCTTCGTGGAGAGCACCTCCAGTCCCTTGGGCAGGAACATGTTCAGTATCTCCACCGCCTCGCTCATCAGTCCGCCTGGGTTGCCGCGCAGGTCGAGCACCAGCGAGGTGACGCCTTGCTGCTTCAGGTCGATGAAGGCGCGGCGCACGTCGCGCGAGCAGTTCTCGGTGAAGCTGGTCAGGTAGATGTAGCCTATCCCGTCGCCCACTATTCCATAATAAGGTATGGTGGGTGTCTGTATGTTCTCGCGGGTCACCTTGAACTCCAGCGGCTCGGTCGTCCCGGGACGTTGCACACGCAGCAGGAAGCTCGTGCCCGCCTCGCCGCGCAGTTTGTCGCTCACCTCGGAGGTCGACTTGCCCAGCATGTCCACCCCGTCGATGTCGAGGATGACGTCGCCCGGCTTCAGTCCCACCTTTGCGGCGGGCAGGTTCTCATACGGCTCTGCTATCACCACGCGGTTCTTCCCTTTATGGAACCGTATCACCGACCCTATGCCGGCATACTTACCGGTGGTCATCATCTTCAGCTCTTCCGTCTGGCTCTCGGGATAATATACGGTATAGGGGTCCAGCTGCTGCAGCATGGCTTCGATGCCGGTGCCTATCACCTTCTCCGCGTCGATCGTATCCACGTAGAAGAGGTCCAGTTCCTTGAACAGTGAGTTGAACACATCCAGGTTCTTCACGATTTGGAAGTTGCGGTCATCATCATCCTTGAAGCTCTGCAAGCCTCCTGCCACGGCCACGACCACTGCAGCCACCATCAGTTTTCTTATCAAATGCTTTTTCATACGTTCATGTCTCGGCCGCGCCCCGTGCGGGCACAGCGCTCATTGAGCCACAAAAGTATGTACATTCCACAGAATACCCACAAAACCCGCCTGATATTTAACGTAATTTCGTTGCGGGCTGTTCCTCCAAACTCGTTCACCTCTGCGATAGCTCCTCCTTAAGTACCCCGAAAAGTATAGTTAAGGAGGAGCTATCGTTTATTATTCCTCCTTAAGTGCCCCAAAAAGCATAGTTAAGGAGGAGCTATCGATGGTTTTCTCGAGAAAAGTCGTACCTTTGTGGGCATGAACACGCAAGGCTGGCCCTTATATGAAAGATCACTCGTTCATTCATCCTACACCAAGGATTGTGCCCATTCCGGGATTTGGTCAGTATACCTTTTATATATCAGTAAACCTTTTATATGTATGTAGTACCGGCTTATTTACTTTCTTCGTGCAATCCATGCTTTTCTTTCTCACGATCAGCTTTGATTGACGCTATCGTATCCCTTAGTCTTTCCTGCAAGATGCGTTTTGCATTTGCCGAGCTCTGACGGGCGGACTCCGCCACCTGTTCCATCAGTTCATGTAGCATCTCGTCCGATGGCTCTTCCAGCGATGTCAAGCGATAATCTTTTATGTCCATTGCCATACGTTTTTGTAAATCTTCCGCAAGATACGTCTTTTATCATTATCCTCCAAACATCCCTAACTACTCCAATTCTTTTCCACATAAGATTGTCCGTTCCACACCAATACATTGTATAGGCCACTTTCCCGGCGAAGTCTGCCTATGAAGAGGGGGAGAGTGAGTCCATAGAGGGTGCATAAGAGAAGAAAATGCAGTGGTACGACAATTTTTTTGCTAAAGTTGTTGCGTATATAAAATATTCGCCGTACTTTTGCACCGCATTTGAGAAACGAATGTTGCTTCAATAGCTCAGTTGGTTAGAGCACCTGACTGTTAATCAGGGGGTCGTTGG
>CAVFUK010000167.1:0-6302 GCA_963625535.1 Anaerovoracaceae bacterium
CCAACTGTCAGGCTGTGGGCATAGGCACCAGCTTCGGCTATGGCGGCGGCGTGTGTATGGACGGTCCCGATGAGTACGAGAGCGCCACTCAGACAATGATACAGCGCCAGTGTGGCATTCAGGGTTGTGTCGGCAGAATGGGCGGAGGTCTTGCTATCCTCGCCAACGACCTGCGCGACGGCACCAATGCAAACAACAAATACAAGATAGCCTGCACCGCCATGCTCGTGGCAAACAACACTGCCACCACCGAGGGCGGCGGCGTTTACATGAACAAGGGCGGAGCCATAACGCAGATGACTGTCGTGCGCAATAAGTGCAACGGTGCTGGTGTGAGCATCAACGGCATGACCACCGGACGTGCCGCCGGCATCTACTGCCGCGACAATGCCATCGTCGCCAACTCCGTGCTGTGGGGCGGCGAGTGCGATGCCAACAACGACATTCAGTACGCTTCCTCGCGTTCGGGCAGCAGTCAGGACCTGCGCCCTTACGTGATGTACACCTCGCTCACCAAGGGCGACTACACCGACTGGTCGGGTGTCATCAAAAACAATGTGACGAAGCTGGCTGAATACAACACCGCAGCCGACGCCGAAGCTGCCAAAGCCACTGTCAGCTCCTCCGAGGGCTACCCCATGTTCGCTCATCCAACACCCAGTGCGGGATATATCCATGCGATGCAGCAGCACCAGTTCTTCGTGCGCTTTGACGAAGGTGATTATACCTCTTATGCCCAATATGCTCTTGACGCAGACGGTAACAAAATTACCGACCTCAAGGCTTACGACTTCAAGCCTACCTCTCGTTCTGCCCTCAACCACAAGGGTATCAATGTGGTCGATATAGACCGCTACGGCCAGACCCCTGCGTTTGAGGTCGACTACGATATCTGCGGCACACAGTTCAATCCGCGTCCTACACTCGGCGGCTACACCACGTCGAGCACAACCATCAAACCGCAGGTTGACGAAGACAACAAGCAGGTGAACTTCTACGTTGACCCTAACGACCAGTCGGGTACAGACCACACTGAAATCGGTGCAGACTGGGATGCCCCCATCCGCTTCCTTGCCGACGCTCTGTCGTTTATACGTAATGACCAGGCAAAGACCTCTCCTGAATATTGCAAGAGCGACTATACTATTAATGTATATGTGAAGCAGGGCACGGTGAACAACACCGACTCCTGGTCGGAGGGCGGTCTGCGTGTGCGTGAGAGTGGTTTCAACATCCCGAGCAACACCAATATCAAGGGCGGCTATTCCTCGGAACTTACAGACACAAATCTCGACAAGCGCAACCCTAACGCCTACGTCACCACCATCACGGGTGAGGTGATGGGCGAGTATGCCACCAACGTGGCTCACCTCCTGCGCTTCCAAGAGACCAAGAATACCACGTTCGACGGTTTCCAAGTGCGCTATGCCAACTCTCGCAGCACGGAGCTGCTTGATGCTGCCTCCTCCACTAATATTATTTCTACCGAGGGCGCAGCCATAACGATGTATAATGCCTCAAACGTGAAGATACTCAACTGCGGCATTGTGGGCAACACCGGTTCCGCAGGTGCTGCCGCCAAGCTCATCAATTCCAAGGGCATCTACTTCGAGAACTGTATAGTGCACAACAACGAGAGCCGCGAGATGTCTGACGATGGCAAGACGGTGAAGTCCAACACTGGCAACATCGTGGTGGATGCCTCATCCTCTGCCACCTTCTGCCACTGTGATTTCCTGCGCAACGTGGGCTTCGCCATCGACAGCTACGGCACCACCAAGGTCATCAACTCTGTGTTCTACGCCAACATGAGTGAACCGCTTGAGGACACGCGAGGCAATGAAGGCAACGCTCTTGCGGCTGTGCGTCTGATGACAGATGAAACTACAGGAAAGACAGGCACCTACACGGGCGACCATAACCTCTACGACGTGAAGTCGGCGAGTGCAGACTTCATGACAAAGCTCTCTGACGATGACAAAAAGACCAACGAGGCGATACTCACCTTCGATTATAGTGAGACGTCCAACACCTATCCGCGCTTCATCAATCCTACGAAGAACGCGGGTGTGACCACGAGCGGCGATGCCACCTACTATGGCCGCACCGTGTCGTTCATGCCGCACAACAACAACCCGATGGTGAACCGCGCTTCTACTATTGACTCTGACGGGAATGCCTCTACTGAGCATACCGCATGGGGCACGGACATGACGGGCATCGTCACCCGCGACTATGGCGGTCTGCCCGACATCGGAGCCATTGAGAACCACGAAGCCATCTCTACTGACGAATCAGACAAGAGCTATTCCGACGGCCAAAAGGCTTACGGCACGGTGATGTATGTGAGGGATTATAATACCTATACATACGATACTAACGGTAATGTAACCAATACTGTCGAAGATACTGATACAAAACATAAAGACGGCACTGATCGTGACGGCTCTTCATGGGCGAATGCAATAAATGGTAATGCGACGACTTATGATACCAATGACACCAACGGTCTGCAGTATGCGGTGAACCAGGCAAAGAAAGCTATGGATTTCGAAGCGGCTCGTGATACATCTTATTATGAGAAATACATGAATTGGGGTGTAGGCATTGACTCAGTGAAAATCAAACATACATACTATGATTTGAAATCTGACAGTAAACAGTGTGAGGTTTGGGTAGGTGCAGGTATATATACCAACACCGCAGGTTTCCAAGTAGCCAATCATGTAAAAGTATATGGTGCATTCCCAAAGACAGGTACGCCCGGAAAGAACGAGCGTCACCCACAGCTCACCACTGGAATCACTCTTTCTGCTGCCAACCAAGGACTGACAGTGTCTGACTATGAGACCATATTGCAGACCAATACAAGCAAAGGCGCTACCACAAATAGGGGGAGTGTGCTGAGCCAGCCTACAGAATGTCGGGTTACAACTGACGATGGTTCCGATGTACCAGCCAACCGTATTGTTTATGAAGGTGCAGAATGGGACGGCTTTACTATTCGATACGGTTGCAAGTACGGTGTTGGCGGTCGTGGCGGAGGCGCCGGATTGTCATTGTATGAGAATGTCACTGTGTCCAACTGCGTGATTCGTGACAACACGATGGACGGTTCAAACGCAGGTCGTGGTGCCGGTGTGTATGTCGATGGCTCGACTATCACCAACTGTTACGTAATGAACAACGTAGGTAACAACTCTGCCGAGATGTATGGCGGCGGAATGTATATGATAAAGGGAACCACCTACAACTCTGTGTTCGTCGGTAACTCGTTGACAGGTACTGGTGCAAATCGTGGCTCTGGAGTATTCTTTGAGAACGTTGACTTCTTTAACAATACTGTGGTAGGCAATACAGGTGTTGCTACTAATGAAAATCCAATTGTTGGTCAATTGGGAATATGGACTGCTTCTGCCGGTTCATCTCACCTTACGGTGTATAATTCCATTATCATGTGCAACACAGAAGATTTGGTTTACAATAAAGGTACTGACATAGAATTCAAGTATTGCTTCCTCCAAAGTACGCAATCAGAACCCACCACCAATTATACGGCAGACAGTACCAACAAGAAATACTTCGGTTCAGAATATACTGCCACCCTTTGCAACCCTTTTGCTAAGGAATACGCCACTGCTGTTAAAGACTACGACTTCCGTATCGAGCAGAAGGGCGATTACAACGCAGTGAATGCCGGTACGCAGTTCATCGACCTTGACGGTGACGGAACGAGCGATGTCACCATCCCGAGCTTCGATATGGACTACGCCGACCGTGTGCAGGACTGCGAGATTGATATGGGCGCATACGAGTACAACGGTGCCTACAGCATTAAGCCGGACGTTAACAGCGTGTCAGGCCAAGCCATCTTCTACGTCACTCCCGACGGCCGTGGCAATGCGTCGGCAGCTAACCCCACCAACGCCGCTTGTGCAAGCAAGCTGCAAAAAGTGCTCGACGCCGCAGGACGCTATAAATACAACAACCCTAATGCGCGTGTGATAGTAAAGGTGGGCACCTACGCCAACGGCGACAAGTTCCAGTACTACGCCTGCCGCACCACCGACGATACGAACGACGACGTGCGTATATGGTCAATCATTGTGCCGCGCGGCGTTGAGGTGTGGGGAGGATATACCGACGCCTACACTAGTGCCGACGACAACGGCTTCTATACAATTGCCAACGGCGAGACGACTGACAACCGCGACATCGTGGGACACCCGACCTACTTCGACTCCTACTACTACAACTCGAGCGAGAAGCAAGATGCCTACACCTACCACGTGGTGAGCTTCACCGACAAGGTGTTCGACGGTGACGGCAAGGCCTACTCATCAAGCGATGGAAGCATCGTGGGTACGTCAACAAGTACCTATTCAGGAAGTGGTGGTTACCTGTCAATGAAGGATAAGGTTGCAAACTCTACGGGTGGAGTCCGTGCCGTCATCGACGGTATCTTCATCACCGGCGGTAAGGCCGACGCGAAGACCGCAAGCTCGGAGGTGAACATCAACCAGTACGGCGGCGCTGCCATCGTGACCGACTACGCCCATGTGCGCAACTGCATAGTGCGCGACAACGAGGGAACCTACGGCGGTGCGCTCGCCCTCACCCACGGCGCACTCGTGTCCGGCTGTCTCATCGACCAGAACACTGCCGACTACGGCGGAGCCATATATGTGTTTGAGGACAAAACAACGCTTTCCGACGGTACGGTGATTGCATCTGCCAAGACCTCTACCACAGGCAAGATGGATGAGAATATGGCGCACGTCTATACCTCCACCATCGTGAACAACACCGCCAACCAGCAGGGCGGCGGCATCTACTTCGGTCAGGACGACGACAACACCAACGTGCGCGTGAACTCATCCGTAATCTGGCAGAACAACAGTTCCAACATGGCTAACGTGTCGGGACTCTACAACCCCTCCAACAAGAGCGAGAATGTCAGCACCCTGGAGTATTACCCCTTCTCCTACTGCGCCGTGCAGAACCTCCGTATGTCGGGTGTGAACAACCTCTCCCTCGCCAACGTCAACAAGTCGGGAGCACGCTTCCGCGATTCAAGTGAGGACAAGACCGACGGCAGCCAGACCAAGCTCGCCGTGGAGACCGCCGCATCTGACTTCACCAAGTTCAGCGACTTCGGCTACTACGCCCTCACCAACTACTCCGTACTCGTGCACACGGGTATGCCTACCTCTGAATACAAAGCCCTTGTGGACAGCGGCCTGTCGAAGACCGACTTCATGGCCCTCGCCCGTGATGCCTCCACCAGCGGCACCCGTTCCTATATAGACATGGGAGCACGCGCCCTCAACAAGGTGACGAAGGACAAGCAGCTCATGCTCCGCCTCTTCGTGGCACAGCCTTCCGATGTCAATATGGACGCTGCGGAGACCATGATGGCGCTTACAGGTGACACTGATGATAAGGAATACTACAGTCAGGAAGGCTCGTCGTTTGCCTACCCGATGCAGAGCTTGCAGGACGCTCTCGACTACATCATAAAGAAGCGCACCGAACTCAATGAAGGTAAGACCGACCTCAACGAGGCGGGAGCCAACAACCTGCCGTTTGAGATATGCATGGGTCGCGGCACATACTATCCCACCCGTACCACCTCCGGTGTGTATGGCAACTCACCTGCCAACACCTTCGCCATACCCGAGGGCGTGAGCATCTACGGCGGCTTCGCCGTGGGCAGCCCCGACAATGAAACCTCCTTCTTCGGCAGATATAACAAGAAGGGTGACACTCCCAGCAGCTATGTTGGAGTGGATATTTCGAAAAACATACAGAAAGTCACAAACGCTGACCAGACCATCAAGCTTGGTGGTATGAACAATGACGCATACTCAATAGACCAAGTGTCCATCGCTGACATGCTCCCCCGCCGCCAAAGCAACGACAACAACGGCAACAACATCATTGAGCCGTGGGAGTTTGAGAATCAGACCATCCTCTCCGGTGATGCCGAAGGCCTGGAGGGTTCGGGTGTTTATCATGTGGTGTCCGCATTTGCCGACCAGAACGTGGTGGGCATGCTGCCTTTGGCAATGACCAGCCATGACAAAAAGAACGACCTTTACCACACCATGGCGTATGCAGACTATAATAAGACGTTTGGTGAAGGAGCCTTCGACTACGAGGAGGGCCAATACATCACCCTCGACGGTCTGCAGATAACCGGCGGCTATGCCCGTAACTATGAGGAAGGCTCCACCAAACTTGCCGACAAGTACACCTTCTATTGCGGAGGCGGAATGCTTGTGGATGGTAACCGCTATTGC
>CAVFUK010000168.1:0-6134 GCA_963625535.1 Anaerovoracaceae bacterium
TGGTGACGTCGTCCAGGGTCACGGGGCTCACGCCGGTGATGAAGATGCGCTCGAAGGTGCCCTTGAACTTCTTGAAGATGTCGCGGTAGAATCCCTCGGCGTGTGTCATCGCCCAGTACACCTCCTCGCCTTGCTCACCCAGTACGGTGTTGGTGAAGTTGTCGTATTCGTCGATGATGAGGTAGAGCGGGATGCGCAGCGACTGGGCCTTACGCGTCATGATTGCCAGCTTTTCGCCCGCATTGTCCGACGCGTAGAAGTCCTTTCGGGTCTCTTCGGGATAGGCGGCGGCGTACTTGTCCATGAAGTCGTTGAGGCTAATGCGACAATAGGTGTTGAAGTTCTCCTCCAACTGTTCTATGGTGCCTCCCACCTGCGAGAAGTCGAGGTGCAGCACTTGGTAGCGCCCCTGCAAGGGTGTGGGGTGCTGGCCGATCCACAGGTTGCCGAACCACTGCTGAAACTTGTCCTTCGTGTAGCAATCGTAGTAAGCCATCAGCATCCCGAGGAACACGCTCTTGCCGAACCGGCGTGGGCGTATGAAGAAGAGGTTGCGGGCTTCGCTCTCCAGTTTGGGGATATACTGTGTCTTGTCGACGTAATATATATTCTGCTCCACGATGGTGAGGAAGTCCTGCACGCCGTAAGGAAGTTCTTTCACATGATGGTCCATTGTCACGGGTTTTATGTTACGATTGCAAAACTACATTTTTTACTTTGATTATCCTCCGAAGAGTGTGGACAAAATTGTCTTTTAGTCTCCAAAGAAGTCTTTTGGCCTTTTAGTCTCTTCGTCTTTTAGTCTCCGCGATTCTCCTCCAGCAGCTTTGTGACGAAGGGCTTCAGCCGGTCCGCCATGTAGAGGGGGAGGCAGAGCAGGCCGTCGTCCTGGCGCAGGTTCAGCGTGGAGAGGCGGACACTGAGGCGGGGAGCGTACTGCTTGCGGTAGAGGGCCAGGCTCTTGGCCTTCACGTTTTGGCCGGACTTCACCTCCACGGGGACGATGTCCCCGCGGGTCTGCAGCAGAAACTCCACCTCCGCCGTGTTGCCCGACGTCCAGTAGTAGCGCTGGTCGCCAAACTGGCGGACGAGCGACTGCAACACGTAGTTCTCGGCCATCGCCCCCTTGAACTCCTTGAGGAGGCTGTCGCCCGAGAGCACCACCTGCGGCTCGAGGTCGAACTTGCGGCCCAGCAGCCCCACGTCGCTCAGGTAGAGCTTGAAGGCGTTGCCCATCTTGTAGGCCGACAGCGGCAGGCGGGGCGTCTCGGTGGCGGACACCCGGTGCACCAGTCCCGCCAGGCAGAGCCACTCGATGGCCGCCTCGTACTCGCGTGCCCGGGCGCCTTGTTGCACGTCGGCGTAGCGGAACTTCCGGTCCTCGCGCGCCAGCTGGTCCTGCAGGTTGGCCCACACCTGGAAGACGCGTGGAATGTCCCGGTTGGCGATGTGTTTGGCGAAGTCCAGCGAGTAGGAGCGCAGGATGGCGTCCTGCACCTTGCGTACCTCGTCCCACGAGCGTGTCTCCACGTAGGCGCTCACGGCCTCGGGCATTCCGCCCAGCACGAGGTAGACCTTGTAGGCCTCCAGGAGCTGGCGGTGCACCGCCTCGGGCACGGGCTCCAGGCGGTCCGCCATGGTGTAGGAGCGGTAGAGGGCCTCGTCCGCCGCCCGCAGGTACTCGGTGAAGGAGACGGGGTAGAGCGTGATGAAGTCCACCTTGCCCACGGGGAACGAGGCTCCCTGGCGGTTGAGTGCCACGCCCAGCAGCGAGCCGGCGCACACCACGGCGTATTGTGGGGCTTCCTCGCAGAAGTATTTGAGGCTGCCCAGCGCGTCGTTGCACTCCTGCACCTCGTCCATGATGATGAGTGTGGAGTCGGGCGACACGGGCTTGCCGGTCATTATCTCCATGGCTCGTATGAGCTCGCGGGGCTGTTTCGTGCGTCGGAAGTCCTCCTTGGCGGCGGGCATTGTGTCGAAGTTGATGTAGACCACGTCGTGGAAGCACTGTTGTCCGAACTTCCTCAGCGCCCACGACTTCCCCACCTGTCGCGCTCCCTGCATCACGAGGGGTTTGCGTCGGGGGTTGTCCTTCCACTGCTTCAGTGTGTCCATGATTTCGCGTTTTATCTCTGTCATGCTGTTTTTCCTCCATTGCTATGATTTCGGGGCAAAGATACACATTATTCCTATGAGAAAGTGGCGAAACCGCACATTATTCATAGGAAAAAGTGGCGGGATTCCACATTTTCCATAGGAAAGGGGGGGTGGGGAACTTTACCGCCACAAATGTCGTTCCGACCCCAAACATTTCGGTATTTTCGGACTTTTCGGCCGAAAACATTTTTGGTAAACCGGGGGGGGAGAACAACTATTCTTGCACTCAGAACGGCATTAGTCTTTTTAGTCTCTTAGTCTCTAAAGAAGTCTACTGGACCGCTCCGGCCAGGGTCTCTATTAGCTTGTAGACTCCGGAGGAGGGGTTTTGCTGCTCCTTCAGGGCCTTGGCGCGGTCCACCGCTTCGGCAAGATGCTCGTGCAGGTACGCCTTCTGAGTGTCCGTCAGACTCGCCTTGTTGTAGTTGTTCCACACCGGGGCGCTCCTTTTCAGCTCCTTCAGCGTCGCCTCCGAGCTCAGCGCCGCCTTTTGGTCCTTCGCGTGAAGCAGCAGCCACAGCTCGAAGCAGGGGTTTCTCAGCAGCAGCCGGGCCTTGCACGAGAGCAGTTTACAGTTGACGGCGGGCACGTCCATGTCGTACACGAGAAACGTCTCCACCCGGTCGTCGGCGGAGATCTTCTGCTCCCGCTCGCGCCTCTCCACCAGCGCCTGCGTCACCTTGTTCCCTTCCACGTGGGAGATTACCTTCACGGGCGACTTGTACCACCGCTTCAGTAAGTCGACGTAGCCGGCCTCGGTCTCTCCCTCGCAGATGACCAGCGCCACGCGGCGCATCGTTCTGGCCGGAGCCTTTTCCCTTCTGCTTCCCATGGTCATTCGCTTAATAGTTGCCGGATGGTGTCCACCGAGGAGTCCACGTAGGGCACGGCGTCGAAGCGGCCCTGGATGTAGCCCTTCTCGGCGTCCATGTTCTCGCGGAAGTCCTTGAAGTCGTAGAGCGAGTAGGTCTCCGTGGCGCCCTCGTCCGACTTGTTGACGAACACTATCTGGTCTCTCCGCAGCCGCTTCACGTCTATCAGGTTGGTGTTGTGCGACGAGAACAGCAGCTGGCTGCCTTCCGAGGCGTGGATGAGGTCCAGTATGAAGTCCGCCAGGCGGGTGTGTAGCCCCAGGTCGAACTCGTCCATCAGGATTGCCTTGCGGTTCCTCACCACATCCAGCAGGCTGAGGAGCGTCTGGAAGAGCTTGCGCGTGCCGCTGGACTCTTCCATGTCGAGGTCGAACATCACGTCGGTGCGGTTGCGGTGGATGGTCTTGAAGCGGAGCACGTCCACGAGGTTGTAGCCACCGACGCTCTCCTGGCCGGGCAGGGCCACCACGGCGGGTGCCTGCTCCTTCCTCGCCTCTATGTCGGTGATGTCCGTGTCGCAAATCTCCAGAGCCCGGAGGACGACCTTCTTGTAGGCCATGAAGTCCGTGAGGGTGCTCATCTCGTTGATGCTGGCCGGTCCCGGCAGCAGTTGGGTCATGAAGTAGCGGTAGAGCTTCTGTGCCAGGCTTCGGTTCATGGAGCTGGCGCGGCTGAGGAAGAGGTTCCGCGGCCCGGTGTTGAGCGCCACGTCCGTCGGCTTGGCTATGGTGCCCTGTCCGAAGGTGTAGTTGTCGCCCTGGGTGCGCTCGAACACCTTCGCCCGTCGGCCCAGGGGGTAGTGGAAGAGGCTCTCGCGCAGAATCCGTTCCTTGGTCAGCTCGAAGGCGTACTCATACTCCACGCCGTCCGTCACGAAGTCTATGAGGAAGCGGCTGGGCTTCCGCGTCCATCCGTCGAACTTGAAGGGTTCGAATCGGAGCGCGGTGGCCTCGTTGTAGAGGTGCGAGTCCAGTATCATGCGGCAGCAGAAACCGATGGCCTTCATGATGTTGGACTTGCCGGAGGCGTTGGGTCCGAACAGGCCCACGGTCTTCAGCACGGGTGTGTGGCCCCACCACATGATGTTGTGTGGCAGCTCGCGTGCGGCCGCGCTGTTGATGTTGGCGGCGCGGAAGTCTATCCTCACCCTGTCGCGGATGGAGAAGAAGTTCTCAAACTCTATTTTCAGTATCATTCCGGTATCGTATTTGTAGGATTTCTGCAAAAATAAGCATTTGTTTCGGTTTTCCGCATGGTTTTGGGCGGAAAAAGTTTTGTTACACATTATTCCTATGATTTTTTGGCGAAACCGCACATTATTCATAGGAAAAAGTGGCGGGATTCCACATTTTCCATAGGAAAGGGGGGCGGGGTGGAGGAGGTCTTTCGGGTTCTTGGTCCGTCTCCCTGGCGGGTAAAAATGCGGATAGCCGCACTTTTGCCCGCTACATTCGTTTGCCGTACGCTCGCCCCAGGGCCGGCTGGTCCCCGGCGCCGGCCTCACCCGCCGCCGGTTTGTTGCGGCTACTTGATTTACCCTTCCCAGGCGGTCCAGTAGAGGGAGCAGTCGTCGGTGGCCTCGGAGCGGTCGTCGGCGGAGGAGCAATCGTCGTCGGAGGAGCAATCGTCGGCGTCGGAGCAATCATCGGCCTCGGAACAGTCGTCGGCGGCCTCGGTCTCGGAGCAGTCGTCGGTCTCGGAGCGGTCGTCGGCCTCGGAGCAGTCGTCGTCCTTCTCGGAGCAATCGTCGGCGGTGGCGAGGTCGATGTCGGGGTGGTCGGCCAGGAGGCATTCGTCGCTGCAGTAGGGGGTGGCCTCGTCCAGCAGCCAGCCCTCGTCCATGGGTTGGTGGCAGTGGGCGCAGAGGCGCACGTCCTCAATCCCGTAGCGGCCGATGACCTCGTCCAGCAGACCCAGCGTGGTGAGCTCCTCCACCAGGCGCAGGGCCAGCCGCCTCTCGCGCTCGCCCCGCAGCGAGAAGAAGGGCTTCACCTTCCACCACTCGTCCGGGAACGCCCGGCGGAGCTCCTCCTCGGTGAAGCGCTCCACGGTGCCGTTGGCGGTGCGCTCGTAAGGGCGCTGGTCGGGGAGAGGTCCCGAGTCAGAGGTTCCCGGGAAATTGGAGCGCTTGGAAGTTTTATCGAGGGTCGTCCCGGCGGACTCTTTCAGGGAGACGGTGCGCTCGAAAGGGCGCGGGTCGGGGAGAGGTTCCGAGTCAGAAGTTTCCAGCGAGTTGGTGCGCTTCCACCCGGTGGTTTCCCTTGTCAAGGTTTCAGTAGGCGCTTCCGTCCCGCGGTTGGCTACCGGGTCGGGGGAGTCTTCCAGCGAGTTGGAACGCTTCCGCCCGGTGGTTTCCCTTGTCAAGGTTTCAGTAGGCGCTTCCGTCCCGCGGTCGGCAGCCGGCTCGTTGGAGTCTTCCAGCGAGTTGGAACGCTTCCGCCCGGTGGTTTCCCTTGTCAAGGTTTCAGTAGGCGCTTCCGTCCCGCGGTCGGCAGCCGGCTCGTTGGAGTCTTCCAGCGAGTTGGAACGCTTCCGCCCGGTGGTTTCCCTTGTCAAGGTTTCAGTAGGCGCTTCCGTTCCGCGGTCGGCAGCCGGGCCGGCGGGGCCCTCGCGGTTCGGGGAGTACCGCCAGACGCAGCCGTGGTAGGACGGTTCTGTGTGGGGCGATTCGTCGTCTGTCGCTTCGTCGAGGGCCGGTTCTGTGCGGGCCGGTTTGTCGCGGTCCGTCCCGGCGTGCAGGGGGCGTGCCTCCACGGGCTGGCCGGGGAACTCCCGCAGCAGCTCGGCCAGTTCTTGGGTGCTAATCCATTTCATAGGGGCTAGGAGTGTTTACGTTGTCGCCGGCAAAGCTAGCCCCCGCCGGGGAGACCGCCAAACGGCTTAAGGCAAATTAGGAAAGCTAAGATCGGGTTAAGGAAAAGCGGCCCCCGCCACGGGGGACGGACGAATCCACGGCCGCGGTGGGGGCGTAAGGTCGTATCCTTGGCGCGCTAGCATCGTCTTTTCCCGGAGGGGGGGCGGGTGGACAGTTTCATTCCCCCGCCCCCCCGCCTATCCGGCTCATTTGCGATGGGACTCTATGAACTGAGGATGCTCTTGCAG
>CAVFUK010000169.1:0-6076 GCA_963625535.1 Anaerovoracaceae bacterium
GAACCTGGAAGCCCTGCTCAACGAGAAGGAGAGACTGATTAAGGTTTACGAGAAGCTGATGGAGAAATGAAGGAGCGGACGGAAAAGGTCTTGGCCTGGTGCACGTTTGCGTCGCTCTTCCTGCCTATGCTCTGCTATCACAACAACGGTCACGACTGCATGTGGGACGAATGCATGAAGATATTCTACGAAGGAGATTTGGGCTGTTGCGTGCTGAGATTCACCAATGATGCCTGCATGGTGTTGGCTGTGGCATGGTTCTTTGTAATCGAGGGAGGTGCGATAATCGTCTCACGTTCGAGGGCGGGGTCGTTATCCGTCTTCGTTTTCATTGCGGTTCTGCTGGCATTCAGTGTCTTCCTTGCGATGCTTGACCCGTCGAAGTGGCTTTTCGCAATAGCCTCACTGGTGCCGGCAGGCATGTTTACCGTTTGCGTATGGTTAGACGGCAGGAGGTAGCGATCCTAAAATACATTTTTATCATGGAAGAGATTATCAAGAGATTGCAGATGTATCTGCACCAGACGGGCGAGTCGAAGAACAGCCTTGCGATAGCTGCAGGGCTCAACCCGTCAAACTTTAACAGGAAGATGAACGGTGGACTGCCCTTCACTAACAAGGACTTCGTTAAAATCAGTGACGCAACAGGTCTGAGTGCGGCATGGATTGAGACTGGCGAGGGTGATATGATGGACAAACCGCAAGAAAGAAGAATAACGACGCATAATGCCGACGTTAGGCCATTCTATGACATCGACTTCGCATTAGGCTTCAACGAATACTACAATGAGGTTCCTGCGACGAACATCAGGGTGCCTGGCTACGGATGCGCCGACTTCTGGTGTCGGACATCAGGGGACTCTATGATGCCGGTCATAAGCAACGGAGACATCATCGCACTGAAGGAGGTTAAGGACTGGCAGGTGTTCCTTCCGACCAACGAAGCCTACGCCGTCATCACTACCAACAACCTGCGCACGGTGAAAGTTGTGCGGCAGGGACATGACGACGAGCATTTCATTCTGCATGCTTACAACGAGGAGTATGCAGACCAGGAGATACCCAAGACTGCCATCACCAAAATCTTCAAGGTGCTCGGTGCGCTGAAGCGGCTGTAAAAAGTGTGAGTAACGTGTGAGTAGAGCATAAATAAAAGTGCTAACTAATTGTGTATCAATAGGTTGACTATACCCCATCATTTCTTCCCAAGCCTGGGAGGCGGGTTCGATTCCCGTATTCCGCTCTTTCCACTTAACTTACTCAAAATCAGTCAGTTAGCTAATAAATAAAGGCTTTCTGATGTGCCTCTGGCCGTTTCACACCTCTTATATAAGGTACAAAAACGTGCATAATGTGCGAGAAACGGGGTGGTTTTGTGAGTTATTTGTGAGTTATTTATGAGTGAACCGGGTTTTGTGAGTAAATCGTGTGAGTAATGTGTGAGTAAAACTGCTATTATGAACAATTCAATCAAACCGTATGTGGAGGCCAAGAGCCTTGGAGTGTTTTTCATTATAAGTTATCGCGGTAAACGGTGGCAGGTGTCGACCGGGCTGAAGGCTTCTGCTAAGTTTGAGGGGCTGACATTCCCGAAGTCAGAGAAAAATGCGAAGGCAAAAACAGGGCGTATGACGCATCTTTATAGTGAGATAGACAAGTGGATGCTGTCACACCCTACAACGCCCGTGAGCGAAGCGAAAGAGGCCATCAAGGGCATTGTGTCGGGGCAGGAGGCTACGGCCAACACAAAGACGCTGCTCTACTACATGGGGCAGTTTGTGGAGACCAAGGCAAAGGACTCGACCAGGACGGTGTACGAGATGACGATGAAGCGTATAGAGCGGCACGACAAGGCGGCGACATTCGGCACCATCAACAGGGAGTGGCTGGAGAACTACCAGACCGCCGAGCTGAAGCGTGGAAGGGCGTTGAACGGCATTGCCATCGACCTGCGGAACATAAGGGCAGTGTTCAACTGGGCTATCGACAATGACTATACGGACAAGTATCCGTTCCGTAAGTTCTCTATCAAGACGGAGCGAGAGGCGTACCTATGGCTGAACGTGGACGAGATGAAGGAGCTGCGTGATATAGAGGTCGAACCGTTCATGGAGAAGTATAGAGACCTCTTCATGCTTGGCTTCTATCTGATAGGGATTAACATTTCCGACCTCTTGGAGCTTCCTGTCGGCTGCATCAAGCACGGACGCATACAGTACAGGCGCAACAAGACGGCAAGGCTCTACGACATCAAGGTGGAGCCAGAGGCGACGGCGATAATAAACAAGTACAAGGGGACGAAGCACCTCATAGGTGTGCTTGATGACGGCACGAAGGAGACATCATTTAGAAGACGGCTGAATGACTACATCAAGCGTATTGGCAAGGTGACATATGTGAAGAATAAGCGAGGAGCGCTCATCAAGAAGGAGATTACTCCGCTGCACCCGGACATCGTGTGGTACACTGCCAGGCGCTCATGGGCGACCATAGCGGCCAGTATCGACATACCAAAGGAGACCATCGGCAAGGCATTAGGGCACTCGGAATGGGACAACTCAACGACCGACTTATACATCAATTTTGACAACAGGAAGATAGACGAAGCAAACAGAAAGGTGCTTGATGCCTTGCTCTAATAGTAGACTCCCGTGAGTGTGCGCCAGTCACCCTGCACATAGCCGACGTATGCCGGCCGACCTTTCTCGTCGTTGACCAGCTGCAAGTCCTCTACCCTACCGAAACGTTCGAGGTTGCCGCCAAGGTCTATCACCCACCCTTTCTTGCCCTCATAGGGGCGTATGATGCGGCCTACTGACTGGTACCAAACGCGCAGGGACATCGTGGGACGGGCGAAGACAACGGTGTCGAGGGCAGGGAAATCGAAGCCGCAGACAAGAATCCCGACATTGGCCAGCACCTTAATTCTCCCGTCCTTGAAGTCGGTGAGTATCTGCTCTCTTTCCTTCTTCGGTGTCTCGCCGCTGACCATGGCGCAGCCGGGGATGAGACGGCACAGCTCCACGGCCTGCTCGATGTAGCGGACGAAGACAAGCACGCCTGTGCGTTTGTCCTCGGCCTTCTTGGGGTGCATCACACGGCGCACGATACCGGCCAGCTGCTCGGTGAAGCAGGAGCGCTGCATCTCGGTGAAGAGCGAGCGGTCGTCGTAGTCAAGACCTGTGCTGTTGCGGCGGACGTTGTTCATGTTGATGGTCTTCAGCGAATAGTAGTGGAGACGGGCAAGGTAGCCTTGCTCCAGGAGCGTCTGTATGGGCACCTGATAGATTATCCTGTGGAATATCCTCGGCCTGGTGCCAGTGAGCATCTTCTCGATGCTACGATTGACTATAGCCGGGTTGTAGGGGTGTTTCTTGTCGAAGGCACAGGGCTTGAACACTCCGTTGACCAGCTTGCCCTGTTGCGAGGACAGCCTGTAAGGGGTAGCGGTGAGGCCCAGCACCTTGCGCTTGACATGGGTAATGAACTCGACGTACATGCCTTCCTTGGCATTGCAGACATCGGCCTCGTCGATGATGATGGCACCGAACTTGACAAAGTCTTCCTTGTGGCGGATGATGCTGCCTATGGTGGCGAAGGTGATGCGTGCGATGTCCTTGGAGCCGCACGAAGCGGAATAGATGGCTATGTCGTCAACGCCATAGGACTCCATCTTGGCATAGTTCTGTTTGAGTATCTCGGCTGAAGGTTGGAGAATGAGGATGTTTCCGCCCAGGCGATAGGCTATGTCGGCTATGATGAGCGATTTTCCACATCCGGTAGGCGCTATTATCAGCGCATTGTATTTCTCCTCGTCACGGAAAAAATTTACGGCAGCATCGGAGGCTTCCTGTTGGTAAGGGCGAAGTGTGAATTTAGGCTTATATACTTTCATTTTGTTTCAATCTGTAATCACTTTGCGACGGGTGCAAAATCGTAAGCAAACAGACACTTTATCTTTCAGTTTTCCGAAGTCCGAAAATTCGGCAAAACTCTGTAAAGATTTGCGAAAATCGGGGAAAATTTTCACTCTTGAATATCTCTTGGGTAGTTTATCTTCCTTCCTACGCGTGCGCATACGTGCGTACATGCGTGTAGTATAAGATATTTATCCTTGCTTCAACTTTGCTTCCTTGCTTAGAACCTTGACTGTTAGGCACTGAGACCCTCTGAGGACATGGTTTCCCCTTACCCACGGCCACGAAACCGAAGCCGCAGGGAAGGGAAGCCATTCCGACGTTCTGTTGAGGCCATCAACCCCGTCGGACACACCAGCCGGCAATCATCGCCACTTAGTGTAAGGAGCCTTCACCGATGTTGGTGCCACGCCGTCTTCTCCTATCAGTTCCTGACGCTCCGCCATGCGCAGTCCCTCTTGCGGAAATTTGTTTTAAGTCGTGGAGTTGCGAGGTGTATCCAGCCGTCCTTTACTCCCAGACTACAGGCAAAGCGAAAGCCCCATCTGCTCCAAAAGTCAAACGCTTCGCTATATGCCTGTCTCTGTCGGTGTGCGATGGGGCTTTCATATATAAGCCTATTCAGTATATCCTTTCTTCTGTCGGCAAACAAACAGCGAAGCTTGCGACATTTTGATGTTGCAAAGATACAGACATTGTCTGTTATAACCAAATCTTTTTGAGATTTAGTTTTATTTTTAACATTTCGCCACCGTTTTTGTCGGTCATTGACGTGCAGCGTCTATAAGTAGAGGAATTTAGACGGGCCTCAATCGTCGTCTTCGTCCTCTTCCTCTTCCACATCGTTGCCGCAGAGGGAACGCAGCTTGTCTTCGATGGTGCGCACGTTGAGCTGAACGTCCATGTTGACGTCGGTAGCCTTCTTTCGCGGAGTGTGAAACTCCAATATTTTGACCTCGAGGTTGGCACGAGCTTCGGGTGACATCTCCTTGGCGTCAATATCGAACTGGGACTTGCCGCCGAGCGCTTCGGACGGTGTGAAGTATTCCACGGAGTGCCCTTCCAGGAGCGGCACTATAGGGCTTTTTTCTTTGTTGGGCACGCCCTTCTTGCGCCCGCCCGTCTTCATTCCTTTCATAAGTATATGTTGTTTTGTTGTGATACAAAAGTTAAAAAGATGGTGCAAAGATAGCTTATTAACTTAGCGAACGAAATTTAACTATTGGGATAAGGACGTGCGAAGGCGGTGGGCAGAGTGCGGCCTTCGTCCAAACTAAAATTAAACGACATGGGACTGATAGGATCAGCATTGGGCGCAGCCGGCAGTATCTTCGGCGGCATCAGCGCCAGTAAGGCGATTGCCAAGGTGAAGAAGAACATAGAGGAGCAGCGCAAGAAGAACCAGAACTGGTATGACCAGCGCTACAACGAGGATGCGACGCAGCGAGCTGACGCACAAGCTATCCTCACCAAGACAGAGGAGAGCATCCGCAATCGCAACAACGCGGCTGCAGGTGCCCAGGCGGTGATGGGCGGCACTGAGGAGAGTGTTGCGGCAACCAAGGCGGCGAACAACCAGGCATTGGCAGACGCAACGTCGAACATCGCAGTCAATGCTGACCGTCGTAAGGATGCCATCGAGCAGACCTACCAGCAGAAGGATGATAACTACGTTAACCAGTTGAACAATCTCGAACAGCAGAAAGCGCAAGCTATCAGCCAGGCCGTGCAAGGTGTCGGGCAGGCCGCGTCTTCCACGCCGTTCTAACCCTATATCCTTTTACGTATGGAAGAGAACAAGAAACCGAAGGGCAGTGCCGAATGGCTTGACGAGACAGACGAAAGCGCCTCTACACAGTCGTCGGCACCTGCACCTTCCCAGCAGCCCGAGCAAGAGGAGCCGGTGAAGGGCTCACCGGAGTGGGCAGAGCAGAACAGCGGTGTGGGCGAGAGCAAGGCTACACCGGCGAGTGACCAGACGCAGCCGGCGGATATGCCGAAGGCGGCGGACGAAGAGAAACCGGCGGATAATCCTGCTGGTGTGTCTGCGCAGAATAGTGAACCCAATCCGGATGTCATGGGACTTGACCAGCAGATTCAACTGCTGAAGGACACAGCGGCGAAGTACAAGCAGGAGACGGACGAGGAGCGCAAGAAGC
>CAVFUK010000170.1:0-5832 GCA_963625535.1 Anaerovoracaceae bacterium
CCATCTCGTTCCTCACCGCCATCGCCACCACACTGGGAATCACCAGCTGCATGGGGTAGGAGAGGAATGAAACCACCGACAGCGTGGGCGTGAATTCGCTTGTGAAGATGTTGTATTTCATTGATTTATTACGAGAGAGGGGAGGACCGTGAGGCCGTTCCCCTCTCTCTTGCTCCCCACCCCTCACCGCTTTGCCGTAATTTGTTGCATCCAATCCGTAATGTGTCTACATGGATTTACGGAGGTTTTGTCGTATCTTTGCGTCGTACAAATTTTCACGCGACAGAAGAAGAAACAACTTACATATATATATATAATAGTACAAGTATGAACATCACAGTGATAACGGGCAGTGCCCACCGCAGCGGCACATCGGCCCTTCTGGCCGACAAGTTTATAGAAGGGGCAACCGAGGCCGGGCACAACGTGTTCCGCTTCGACGCAGCTTTCAAGAATGTCCACGGTTGCCTCGGTTGCGACACCTGCAACAAGAAAGGCACAGGCTGCGTCCACAAGGACGATATGGAAGAACTCAACCCGCACCTGCTGGAGGCGGACGTCATCGTCTTCGCATCGCCCATCTACTACTTCAACGTCAACGCCCAGGTGAAGAGCGTCATCGACCGCTTCTACGCCAACAACTCGGCCCTGCAGGGCGGCAAGAAGACGGCGCTTCTGCTGACCATGGAAGACGACACCACCGAGTCCGCCGAAGGGCCGCAGCTCTTCTTCAAACACTTCGCCCGCTACATGGGGTGGCAGAACCTCGGCGTCATCGCGGCCACCAGCAGCGGGACGCGCGCCGACATAGAGAAGACCGACTTTCCGCAGAAAGCCTACGAATTGGGAAAAAGTCTATAAAGCGCACGCATGAAACCATACATTATCTGCCACATGATGGCCTCGGTGGACGGACGCATAGACTGCGCCATGACCGAACAGATTGACTCGTCGGACGCTTACTACGAGGCGCTCGACAGCCTCCAGTGCCCCACAACCATCGAGGGGCGAGTGACCATGCAGATGCACTTCGCCCTGCCCGAACCTTTCGTCGCCGCCTCGCCGGAGCCTATCGGCAAGACAGCCTTCCACAAGGCCGCCGAGGGCCGACCCGGCTACGACGTGGCCATCGACACACACGGTAAACTCCGTTGGCCCGGCAACGAGCAATGCGGGCAGCCGCTGCTCGTCGTCGCCTGCGAGGAGTGCCCGAAGGAATATTTCGACACGCTGGACGCGCAGGGCATCTCGTGGATGGCCGTCGGTAAGGAGCGCATCGACCTGGCAAAGGCCATGGAGACGCTGCGCGCGGAGTTCGGCGTGGAGCGCGTCGCCCTGGTAGGCGGAGGCCACATCAACGGAGCCTTCCTGGCGGCCGAACTGATAGACGAGGTGAGCCTGATGGTGGGCCCTGGCATCGACGGACGCAAAGGCATGGCCGCCGTGTTCGACGGCATCGACGAGCCCGACCGACCCGCCACGCTGCTCCGGCTCCGGAGCGTGGAGCGCATGGGCGACACCGTCTGGATGCGCTACAAAGTATAAAGTCACACACATAAACACACACATAGTACATCAATGAAAAGAATACTCTCACTCATCGCGGTAGCAGCCGCCACCGCCACCACGCTGATGGCCTGCGGCAAGAAGGCCTCCACCGAGGCCGCCGCCACAACCGGAAAAGCACCCACCAGGTGCTCGTAGCCTATTTCTCCGCCACAGGCACCACCAATGGTCTTATTTGACAAAAATACCCAAAACGGACCCTCTTATTCGACAAAAATGCCTATCTTCGCGGGCGAAAATGCCTCTTAATGGAAAACGTATTAGATTCGTGTTAAACATGGATATGCGTAATACGTTTATCAAGACAAAGCTGTACCTTTGCGGACGATTCGCTAAATGAACACATCGTCACAAACATGGCACAAGAAAACAATACACCCAAGAGGAAGAGCGCGCACGGCGGAGCAAGGCCCGGCGCCGGACGACCTTCCACCGACAGCAAGCTCTACACCTTCCGCGCTCCCGCTCCGATGGCAAAGGTCATCGACGGACAAGCGAGCAAGACCGACTTCATAAAGGCCTGCATCGAGAAGACAATGGAAGGCGGGGCGGAGACGGCGTTCGGCAACATAGGCACCGTCTATCCCACGGCAACGATGGGCGGGCTCCACCTGCCCTACTTCGACCTCGGCATCAAGGCCGGATTCCCCATCCCGCTCGACAACGACGAGAGGAGCCAGGACGTCGACCTCCTGCGCATGATCTGTCCGCACCCCAACGCCAGCTACCTCATCCGCGTGGAAGGCGACTCGATGATTGACGCCGACATACACAGCGGCGACATCATCATCGTGGACAAGAGCAACCGCAACCCATCGCCCTCGGAAGTGGCCGTGTGCGAGCTCAACGGCGAATACACCCTCAAGCGGTTCGAGAAGCGCGACGACGGCGAGGGATGGCTCATCCCCGCCAACCCCGCCTATCCCGAGATCCGCGTCACCGCGGACGACGACTTCTCCATCTGGGGCGTGGTGACGTACGTGATTCACAAGACAAGGAGATGACCGCATGTATGCCCTCGTAGACTGCAACAGCTTCTTCTGCTCGGTGGAAAAGGTGTTCCACCCGGGCCTCAGGGGGAAACCCGTGGTGGTGCTCTCGAGCAACGACGGCTGCATCGTGGCCCTCACCCCCGAGGCCAAGGCCTTGGGACTGCGTCGGGGCGACCCCCTCTTCAAGGTGAAGGACATCGTCGTGCGCGGCAACGTGCACGTGTTCTCCACCAACATGATGCTCTACGCCGCCATGAGCAAACGCATCGTCGGCATCATGCGCGAGAGCGTCTGCCACGTGGAGCAATACAGCATCGACGAGAGCTTCTGCGACCTGCACGGCTACGAGGAGCACTTCGACCTGGTGGAGATGATGCGGGGGCTGAAGGACAAGATACTGCTCTACACCGACGTGCCCGTGAGCGTGGGCATCGCCCCGACGAAGACGTTGGCCAAGATGGGCAGCAAGTTCGCCAAGCAATACCGTGGCTACCAGGGCGTGTGCATGATAGACACCGACGAGAAGCGGCGCAAGGCCCTCTCGCTTTTCCCTCTTGATGATGTGTGGGGCATCGGCCGCCAGACGCTTGCCAAGCTGCGCTGCCACGGCATCCTCACGCCCCTGGACTTTGCCGACCGGAGCGAGTCGTGGGTGCGCTCGCACCTCACCAAGCCCGGCCTGCAGACGTGGATGGAACTCAACGGCCATCCCTGCGTCGACACGGCCGAGGTGCTCCGGAAGAAGACCATCTGCACCTCGCGCAGCTTTGGCGAGATGGTGTCCGACTTCGACTCGCTGAAAGCCTCCATAGCCACCTTTGCCAGCAGCTGCGCTGGCAAACTGCGCGGACAGGCGTCGGGAGCGGGGAGCGTCACCGTCTTCATCGCCAGCAACCGCTTCCGCGAGGACCTTCCGCAGTACGCCGATTCCGCCACCGTACAGCTGCTGGTGCCCACGAGCGACACGATGGAGATAACCGACGCCGCCATCCGGGCCCTGCGGACCATCTGGCGCGAGGGCATACGCTACAAGCGCTCCGGCGTCATCGTGAGCGACATCCTGCCCAACGACCGCATCGTGGGCAACCTCTTCGACCCCATACGGAACCGCCCCGAGCGTGCCCGCCTGATGCGGACGATAGACGACCTCAACCACCGCTACGGCCTGAAGACCGTACAAATGGCCGCCGAGGGCGACGACAACCAGGCCTGGAAGGTGAAGTGCGACCACCGCAGCGGCAACTACCTCACCGATGCCGACGAGCTGCTGACCGTCAGGGGCTGAGGAGATACTGGCGGATCTACACATCGTTTTTCCGCTACAATCGATAATGTAAATCAAATTTTTCCCAGGCATCCGTTTGGACGTTTGATGGTAATTTAATATTTTTGCGAATAGAATTCAAGTAGGATTTTGTGTGTTTGTAAATGTTGTTACTAAATTAAATAGTTATGAAAGTAAATTTATTGAATCTGGCCATGATGGCTATTGTTGGTTTTTGTGTGACTTCATGCGGAAGCTACTACTATCAAGTGTATAATGTCGGTACGAAAGACATGAAGACAGAGGACAATTCTCTTGTGTACGAGAACGAAGACTGCAAGGTATTGTATAACCTGTGGTCCAACGATGGAGAGCTGAGGTTTGCCATCTTGAACAAAACAGACAAGGACCTATTCGTAAACATGGGACAAAGTTTCTATGTCGTCAATGGTCAAGCTGTGGACTACTATCAAGGTAGAGAATTTACCTCGCAGAGTATTAACCATGCAGACTACATGATCTCTTCTTCTATTGGTACTTTCGGGGCATCCGGCTTTTGGGGAAACAATGTGTATGGCGAGAATGGAACTGCCATAATAAATGCCATGACGGGAAAAGTGTCGAAGGCTTTTTCAAACAGCGTTACCACTAGAGAGAAGGAAATTGTGTGTATCCCTGCCAAATGTTTCAAAGTGTTCAACTATTATAAGGTGAATCCTGCATGGGTAGCCACATGCGAAAGGGACAAGGACTTTCCTAAAAAGAGTTATAAGGTGGGAACTTACACCCAATCTACCACACCGCTTAGTTTTAAAAATCGCATAGCCTACGGATTCAATAAGAATGAAGTGGCAGACAAACATCTAGATAATGACTTTTGGATTTCTTCCATAACTAATTATTCTAAAAAAGCGGCTACGGAAAAACGCGAGGAAACGACAGAATGTTATGGCCAGAAAAGATTTTCGGAAGTTAGAATCTTCAAAATCGGAGGGCCGGACAAATTCTTCAAACTCTATGAAAATGTTACACGTTAAAGATAGATTGCGTACAAAAGGGTTATATACCAATAAATATCTTTTGCCGCTACGATTCAATCGTTAAAGTGGTGACTCTATGAGAAACTTTTCCGGAGATATATTCAGATGTGGGGCTGATGGAGCTGATCGGGGAGATCGGCTTCCTGCCCCTGCTCGACAGCGGCATCAGCGGTTTCTCGGCCGACGCCGTAGTGACCGAGGACTTCGTCTATCCCCGCGGCAAGCACCACCGGGAGTACGGATGGGGATGGTCGCTGCTGATCAGTCTGTCATTGCCAGACACATATCCAATGCCTTCAAGGAGAAAGAAGTCACGGAAGAAAGTAATATGCAAATTTTGCATAATACTCAATACAAGTTCCGCCCAACCAAGATTTATAACCTTGATGTCATCATCTCGGTAGGATATACGAGGAACGTCCGTCAGAAGAAGAGTTTATCCGGGAGATGGCAAGGATATGCGAGGGCAATGGATGGGACACGAACAAATAACCCCCATCTACTACGCATAGCTCTGTTACGTTTAGATGTTACTCAAAGCTTGTCTGATACATTCCAATTCTTCAAAAATGTCGCTATGAAAGTCTTCTTCCACTTTATTGAATGAAGAATCGGCAGTAAGAAGTGACATCAATGAGCATAAAGGGAACGTCTCAGTCCCATTAGACCAGGAATCGTTGAATCCTTTTAAGCCATATTTAACGAGGGTCTTCAAAGCTGTAGTGATTATAGTATTCTTGTAAAGTGAATAAGGTAACTCGAAAGATATTCTTGTTGTTCCATCACCGACTTCCATGTTGTCATCATCTCGCTTTATGACAATTTTCATGTGGTCTTTACCCTTATCCTTATACATCTCAAAATCCAATACTCCTGGCTCGGAATGCCATTGAATGAAGAATCGGGTATAATCCAAGTTTTCTATTTCTTCTTCCAATGCAATCAGTGACTCTATCAAAGAGGACAATGG
>CAVFUK010000171.1:0-5618 GCA_963625535.1 Anaerovoracaceae bacterium
CGCACACACCCTTCCAAAACGCATCAAGCGCACGCTTCACACGTTCCAAAGCACTGATAGCCTCAGCCTTCTCAAACACACTGCCTTCGCCCTCGGCTATCTTCCGCGCCTCCTCGCGCAGACGCTCCGCACCCCTCCTGCCCGAATAGTGCGAAAGCACCTCTTCGGCAAGCTCGTCGTCGGTCTTAAGGTCGGGGTAACGTTTCTTCACCTCTTCCCAAAGTCCTTTCTCACCCTTCATCAGGTTCACCACATTAGCCCACTCCTTCGGGTTGCCTTTGCGCAAAGCGGCTGCCCACAGGTGGGTATATTCATGGATAGGAGTGTCGGCACCGGCTATACGCGGGTCAATATACACCTTGTTGCCCATGGTGAAACCATAGGCCTCTCCGTCCTCCGTGCGGAAGAAACGCACCTTGCCGTTATCAGCCGGGAAATCCGTTTCAACGGCAGGATACTCATAGCTTCCGCCAAAGTCCTTCGTGTGAAGCTTAACGTCTGCATCTATCACACGAATGTTGCCAGCCTTGTCCTTCACGATATTGTTACCCTGAAGGTCAGCCACAACAAACTTCCCGTTACTGAATGCAGTCTTCTCGTCATTCATCGGCTTGAAGCCCATGCGTTCCATATAGGCCACACGCTCCTCTGCCGACAACGGTGTGCTGTCGGAAAAGTCCACAAAAGGTTGCTGGAGGAATTTCACAAACTTGCCGTCCACTTCGCCATAGCCCAAAATCTTGTATGGGCTATTGCGGAAAATGTGGTTGAACAAAGTGACTGCATCAATGTCGGGACGGAATTTCTTCAGATTGTCTTTGCCTGCCGAAACCTTGATGACACTCTTGCCATCGTCCGACAGATAGACAACAGAGTCCTTGCCGCTGCCTATCGGCTCAGTGTTGTGAGTGAAGTCTTCAACACTTGTATGCCAATTGCCAGTGGCTATTGCCCATGCTTTGAGGAGCTCTTTCTTTTTCTCCTCAATTCTTCTCTTTGCTTCTGGACGAGTTCGTTCATTCGCCGGGACTGCGCTCTCGCATATTCGGGAGAAAAGGACATCGACCTCACTCGTTCGTTCTCCTTTTCGCACTCTTCGCACCACTTCCGGTGGAAGTCGTTTAGATAGAGGTCGTCCGTATTCGTTGTTTGGTGTGACATGATCCAAATATTCATTGATGCGCTGCAAAGTTACATCATCAAACTTGCCCGACAAAACTTTTTCATACAAATCTCGCGTCTCCTCCTTATATTCAGCCTCACGAGCCATACGTTCCGCGCGCACGTCCTTTATATCCTTGCCGCTCACAATGGCAGTCGCCTCGTCCACCACGCCAAGCACGCGTCTGCGTTTCTCCGCACTTTCACTATGGTGCTTCGCCTCCAGCTTCACCTCCTCGTTAGCAGCATCCAGCACCTTCTGACCTGCCTCTACATCGTCAATCACCTCAATGCCGCTCTCGCGCATCCGCTCTACAACGGCATCACGCAGCACACGCTCCTCATGCGTCAACGGAGCAACACCATCCGCCTTATGCTCGCGCACAGGTTCGGTTGCTACCCGCTTATCGGTTATCTTCTCAAAGTAGTCGAAGAAGTCTTTCAAATAAGGCTCATGCTGTTTAAAGATAAAGTCACCTACGGCACTGTGATAGCGCTCCTTGAATCGCTCAAACAACTCGTCTTTATACGAGTGCGTGAGCGCATGCAAAGCGCTTACCTCTGATACCGCCAGCTTGTATGCGTGCTCTCCTTCTTCCATGAGGTATCTCTTGTCAGAGCGTCCCAGTTCAGAATGAGGTACAGTGATTTCTTCAACGTTTTTTTTCTCGCCCATTGAGCCCATTGAGCCTACAGCTTCCTCATCCGCTTTCTTCACTCCCTTATACTCCGCAAATGGCTTCGTCTTCCTGTGACTGCTCTCAATCCATTTCTCGAAGTCCTCCAGGTTCACCGGGGTAACGTCAATGCGTCGTCCCTTCTCCCAGCCTTTCTCGTAGTTGGCGAGATAGTCGCTCTTAGCCTCGTCAGCATCGTTGAAGCCCAGCATCACTTTGTGCTCGTCAAACGTACCGTCAGGGTTGTACTGGTCCACGACAAACACCTTGTGCCCGTCCCAACCGTCAATGTCAGTCGAGAGGAACACATCGATGTGGTCGCCGTCCACGCCCTCAGTACCCTTGAAGTATCCGTAGGCGTTGTGCATCTTGCTCTCCCACTTCTTGCCGTCAGTGTCAGTACCACGGCGCACGCTGCCCTCTGGCTGTTCGATGGTGATGTCAAACGTACAAACCTGCACATGGCCCTTCTTGTAGTTGCCGGCTCCCTTCTGTGCCTCCGTAGGCTCGGTGTTCACGTCAGCAGATGCTTCCTTTATCTTCTCCGAAAGTGGCGTAACTCCGCTATTTTCCGAAGATTTCACTCTCTCTTGCGTGTTATCCGTCTTCTTACCGCCCACAATACCCACTGTGTGGCCATTCCTTATGAGCTTTGGTAGAACCGTGTCAAGGGCTCTGACAGGGAAAATTGCCTCATAACCCAGTTTCGGGTTCTCATGCTTGATGCAATCGATGTCAAGTATCTCGGCTGCCTTCTTCGCATCCTCACCGTAAAGGTGATAATTCTTACCATCTTTCACAATAAACATTTTGTCTGGATACTTCGCTTTCACGTTCTCCAAACCTTTCGCAATGTCAGAATCCTTCTCCGAAAGCGCCTTTTCTCCATTATTTTCAGCAGATTTTTCGCCATTTCCTTGCACGGTCGAAGAACTTTGGCTACTTTTGCGTAAGGAAGATACGCCTCCGTGAGGCTTCTGCGCTGCGGTTTGAAGGGCGTTCCCTTCCTTTCCCTGCAAACTTTTAGGGGGAGTTGTCACAGAAACGTCAGCAGGGTGACGTTCGGTCTGTGCGCCACCGTCAATTCGGTTTTGCAACTTCTCTTCTTTAACAGAAGCATTGCTCCCTTGCGTAGGAAGGAGGTCCGGCACACCAACTTGGTGTTCAACTAAGTGCCATTCAGAGTTGTTGGGGAGCAATGCTTTTCGTATATGAATGACTTTACACTCCAACATCTTTTTGCCCAATGCATTCTTGCTCATGTAATGACTGCTGATAGATACCTCCATGCCGTCTTGTTTCACCGTTATGGACGCATAGAATTTCTTCTTTTCGCCATTGCGATTGAATGCCTTGACAAACACAAAACTGCAGTCCCGTTCCGAATTGCCGTCTTTCGCTTCACTCGGTTCCTCGATTATAGCATCAGGATTTTTTAGTGTAGGGCCGACCATTCCAAATTCATTGACTCTATTCTTGTCAAAGAACTTGGTTATCTGATGCTCACCCATTTTTACGCGTCCAATAGGGGTTTCTGTCGAATTGTTCTCATCAAAGGTCTCAGCCCAACTTTCAGCAGTGAGTGCCTTCTCTGTCGACAATTCAGCATCTTCTTCCATTCGGCTCACCAACGCGTCAACGGCTCCTTTCGTCAGACGAATGCCGTCCCGCCGTGCGCCTTGTTCCACGCTCGGAGATTGGCGTAAATGCTCCCCTTGCTCATTGGTTTCTGCATTTCTGCTTTCTCCATTGCGTCCAGCAGTATCTTTGCCTTGTTCCACTGTCTCGCCTCGTCCGCCTTCGGCGTTTCGTTTGCGCTCTGCGATTGCCGCATCGACGCGCTCCTGTAATTCTCTTGGTGTTGCATTTTGGAAATAATTGTTTATGTCGTTAAGTATCTGTTCCTTCGAGCGCACGTCACCGCTGAACATGTCCAACTGACCTGCAGCCGCTGATGTGGCGTCTGCATTGTAGCTTGCAATGAACTTGCGCAGGTCGCTCGGCTTGTTGCTGTTCAGCACGTCTGCCAATAGCAGGGTGACAACATCGGTGATACGGCTTTCGCCCAGTTCCTCATCGAACAGTCCCTGCTGGCGTCCGTAAGGTGACACGGGCACACCTTCTTTATATATGTCCGGGTCTTCTGCCTTCGCTCTTGCCACAAGGTCGACAGCTTCACCCAGTTCCTTGCCCAGGTCGTAACCGCTCTTGGCAAGTGTCCTGTTGTGGGCTATCTCGTTCAGTGCCATCATGATGCTCTGGCGCAGTGTCGGGGTGGCGATAATCTGGCGCACGGCATCTGGCGAAGCCTGGAAGACCTTGCCTATAAGTGCGTTCTCGATAAGCTCACGGCCGACGGCGGACACTGTGTTGCCTGTACGAAGCTCCGGCAACTGCATCTCGTTGATGACACCGGCACTGTGCAGTTCGCCCAATACGTCGTTCACTGCCTTCTGGTCTGCGTAGAAGTCTGACAGACGGTCATACCGGCCAATAGTCGAAGCAATGGAAGTGAATGTCTTGTCGGGCACTGTCTTGCCCAGCTTCACTGCCATCTCCGGCTTGCTCTGCTTCTTTTGGGTTTCTGCGTTGAAGCGTGCAAAGGTATTGGCATCATACGGCATATCCTCGTCAGCGACGAACAACACGCGTGGATGCTCCATGCCTTCTATCTGCTCTGGAGTGAAACCGTACATCTTGCCGAACTCCTTCAGGTAGTCGACGTATGCCTTGTCTGTACCCTGGCGTGCGGCTATCTCACCGCTCATGGTGCGGTTGTTGCCAGACAGGACAACACCGTCCTTGCTCACCACTACTGGGGTCTGCAAGGCCCTACTGTCGTAGTTGTCGGCAATGTCCTGCACAATGCGCTGGGCGTCCTTGTCACGGCGGTAGTCACGGTCGTTCACACTCTCTCCGTTCTTGTCTATAGGGAATCCCTCGGTAGGCTCGAAACCGTTGCCGGCATCATGGCTGGCGGACGCCGCTCCTGCCTCTGTCAGAACGTAGTGACCGCGCAGGGTGGAACCGTCTGCAAGGGTGATGGCGTTGCCGTTGCCGTCAACCTTCTTGGCTTTGTCCCACTTCTCCTTAATCTTTGGGTTCACTGCATGTACGCCCACCGCCTCCTGCTCGGCGGCTTTCGCTTCTGCCTTGCGTTTGTCCTCTGCCAGCTTGGCTACAGCCTCTTCATGGGCTTTTGCGTCCTGCGCCTTGCGCTCTGCCTCCTGCTGTGCAAGTGCCGCCTGCTTGCGGTTGGTCTGTGCTGACCAGATGTTGGTCCACGCCTTTGCCTTTCCTTCGGCGGCTGACAACTGGGCATTATACTGCTCCATGGCGGCGTTGTAGTTGGCATCAGCCTCCTGCTGTGCCTTAATCATTGCCATTGGGGAACCTGTCAGCTTCGGCGCAGTTCTCTTCGGCTGTTTCTTCTTCAGTGCCTCGACTGCCTTGTTAGCCTGCTCCACCTGGGCATTGATGATAGCCTCGGCATTCGCCTCGTTGCCACCGGTCAGCTCGCTGATGGCATCAAGCGCCGTCTCGCTGTCCGTCTGCTCGAACATGGGTTCCCGGGTCTTCTCGTCTATAGGAACGCGTGATAGAGCACTTTCCTTCGGTGCTTCCTCCCCGCCCATTGAGCCTATTGTGCCTATTGTGCCTATTGTGCCCTCAGTTTCCGCAACAGGTGCACCTTCTGCAGGATTCTGTACGTTTTCTCCAGAATTCTGCGCATTTCCGCCCAACATGGCATCATGCTCCGCTTGGATCGCGGCGACGGCA
>CAVFUK010000172.1:0-5561 GCA_963625535.1 Anaerovoracaceae bacterium
GTCTATGATTACCTTGAGCTGTTGGCCTATCTTCCGCTCACTCAGTTCCGAGGCAATCTCCTGTTGCAGAGTCATCAACTCGTCCAAACGCTTCTGTTTCACCTCGTCGGGGATCTCATCCTCATAATGCTCCGCAGCATAGGTTCCCTCTTCCTCGGAGTAGGCGAAAGCCCCCATTCTATCGAAGCGTACCTTGCGTACGAACTCCTTCAGCTCCTCAAAGTCAGCCTCGGTCTCGCCGGGATGTCCCACCATCAGCGTCGTACGGAGATGAATGCCTGGCACCTCATCGCGGAAACGTTGTATCAACTGATACGTCTCCTCCTTGGTCACATGCCGGTGCATCTTCTGCAACATGTTGTCGCTGATGTGCTGCAAGGCAATGTCCATGTATTTGCATACATTGTCCCTCTCGCGCATCACACGGAACAGGTCTTCCGGGAAATGGGCCGGATAGGCATAATGCAGGCGTATCCATTCCACCCCTTCGATGTCCGACATGCGTTCAATCAGTTCCGGGAGCATCTGCTTCTTATACAGGTCCATACCATAATAGGTAAGTTCCTGGGCAATCACCTGAAACTCCTTCACTCCCTTGTTGACTAATGCCTTCACCTCGTCGAGGATTTCCTCCATCGGACGAGACACGTGATGTCCCGTGATGATGGGAATGGCACAATAAGAGCAGTTGCGGTCGCAACCTTCTGAGATCTTCAGGTATGCGTAGTGCGACGGAGTCGTCAGATAACGTTCGTTGGCCTGGTCCTCGTGATAGGTCTTTCCCAAGTCGTTGAGCAATTCCGGCCAATTGAATTTTCCGTAGAACTTGTCCACTTGGGGAATCTCCTGCAACAGGTCGTTCAGATAGCGCTCCGACAGGCATCCCATTACGTAGAGCTTACGCAGCCTACCCTCCTCTTTTGCCTGACAGAACTCCAAGATGGTGTTGATGGATTCCTCCTTCGCGTCGCCGATGAAACCACAGGTGTTTATCACGGCAATCTCCCCTTTCGGGTTCTCCGGATCGTGGTTCACCCTGTATCCGTTCAGCTCTAGCTGGCGTATCAGCCGTTCCGAGTCCACTAGGTTTTTGGAACAGCCTAGCGTGATGATGTCTACAGTGTTGTGTCTCATTTCGTATTGCCGAATAATGAATCAACGAACTCGCGCTTGTTGAACAGTTGCAAGTCTTCCATCCCCTCACCCAGTCCGATATACTTCACCGGAATCTTGAATTGGTCGGAAATGCCCAACACCACGCCACCTTTCGCGGTGCCGTCCAGTTTGGTTACCGCCAATGAGGTGACCTCTGTCGCAAGCGTGAACTGTTTCGCCTGTTCGAAGGCATTCTGTCCGGTGGAGCCATCGAGCACTAGCAACACCTCGTTGGGGGCGTGCGGCACCACCTTCTTCATCACGTTCTTTATCTTCGTCAGCTCATTCATCAAGCCCACTTTGTTGTGCAGTCGGCCTGCCGTGTCGATAATCACCACGTCAGCATTGTTGGCTACGGCAGAACTCAGTGTGTCGAAGGCTACGGAAGCCGGGTCGGCACCCATCTTCTGCTTCACGACCGGCACTCCTACCCGCTCTCCCCAGATGAGCAATTGCTCTACGGCAGCCGCGCGGAACGTGTCCGCGGCGCCCAGATAGACATTCTTGCCCGCTTTCTTGAACTGGTAGGCCAGCTTACCGATCGTTGTCGTCTTTCCTACTCCGTTCACACCCACCACCATCATCACGTATGGTTTCTTTTCGGTGTCAATGTCAAATGAGTCGGAATCCACCGTATTGTTTTCGGCCAACATCGCGGCTATTTCCTCCTTCAGCAGTTCATTGAGTTCTTCCGTGCCGACATATTTGTCCCTTGCGGCGCGTTCTTCAATCCTCTTGATGATTTTCAGCGTTGTCTCCACACCCACGTCCGAAGTCACCAACACCTCCTCGAGGTTGTCCAGCACTTCATCGTCGACCTTGGACTTGCCGGCTACGGCGCGTGCTATCTTGCTGAAAACGCTCTCTTTCGTTTTGGCCAAGCCCTTATCCAGTGTCTCTTTTTTATCTTTAGAGAAGAAATCAAAGATTCCCATAATATGAATTTATTAGTAATGCAAAGATACGAATAATATTCATACAACAAAAAAAGTCCTCTTCATTTGATTGAAGAGGACTTTAAATATCTAGTGTCCGAAGATTATTTCTTAAAAAACTCCTGAACCTTTTCGTTCGGAACCATCTGCTCATCAAAAACGTAAGCCCCTGTCTTCGGAGACTTCACCATTCTGATAACCTTTGAGTAAGAACGTCCTTCTTTACCAGTTTGAAGGGTAGCGACTGTTTTCTTTGCCATGGTCTGTTATTATTTAATTTCTTTATGTACTGTTACTCTTTTCAAGATAGGATTGTACTTCTTGAGTTCCAATCTCTCTGTGGTGTTCTTTCTGTTCTTTGTAGTAATATAACGTGAAGTACCAGGCATACCACTATCCTTGTGCTCTGTGCACTCCAGGATTACCTGCACTCTATTACCTTTTGTTTTCTTTGCCATATTTCAGAGTCTCCCAAATTTTTAACCAATGACCTTGATGCTTTTCCAGTCGCAATAGCCTTTTGCTACAGCCTCTGTCAGAGCGGCATCCAAGCCTTTCTTATTAATAACACGCAAGCCGTTGGCGCAGATTTTAAGGCTGATCCAACAATCCTGCTCTACGTAGTAGAATTTTTTAGTAAACAGATTCACATCGAAAGTTCTTTTAGTTCTCTTTTTCGAGTGTGAAACGTTATTGCCAATCATGGCTTTCTTTCCGGTAATTTGACAAATTTTCGACATTGCTATCTATTGTTTTTTAGTTTTTTTCTTATTTATCTCAAACAGGACGCAAAGTTAGACCTTTTATTCTTAATACACAAGCGTTTTTGAGAATAAATTTAATTTTCCGCAACTTCTTCCTCATTTTTGCCAGATACCAGCTCCATCAGCATCTGCATGACGGTGTGTGTGGCACGCGAAATGTTTATCTCGCGACCGTGGTCCTCGTCCAACTTTTTGGTGATGACGTTCTCCGCGTCAGCCACAGCCAACCAGATGGTGCCCACAGGCTTCTCGGGCGTTCCACCGCCAGGTCCTGCTATGCCCGAGGTTGCCATGGCGTAGTCTGTTTTGAACGTTTTCATCGCACCTTTCACCATCTCGGTAACGACCTCCTCGCTCACTGCGCCGTATGTGGCCAATGTCTCGGGGTTCACGTGCAAAATGTCTACCTTCACTTCGTCGGCGTAGCATACCACGCCGCCTTTGTAGAAGTGTGAACTTCCCGGTATCGAGGTGATAGCCGCCGCAACATTACCGGCCGTACAGCTCTCCGCTGTAGCCAACGTGACGCTCTTTTCCCACATCACGTCGTTGATGTCTCTGCTTATAACTTTTGTCTCTACTGACATATCTATTATAGTATTAAAGGACTGTCCTCGAATAGGCGGGCAAGTCCATGGCACAAAATTGTTTGTTCAAGTATTTATAGTATCCGGCAATGGCTATCATAGCCGCGTTGTCGGTGGTGTAGCTAAATTTGGGGATGTACACGTTCCAGCCAAACCGCTTGGCGCAGTCGCGGAAGGCGTTGCGCAACCCGTTGTTGGCCGACACTCCGCCGGCGACAGCCACATCCTTTATCTTCAGGTCTTTGGCGGCTCTTATCAGCTTAGTCATCAGAATGTCCACGATGGTGGCTTCCAACGACGCCGCCAAATCCTGCTTGTGATGTTCGATGAAATCGGGGTCTTCCTCCAGCCATTTCCTCAGCGAGTAGAGGAAGGATGTTTTCAGTCCACTGAAACTGTAATCGTAACCTTGGATGTGGGGTTTGCTGAAGGTGTAAGCTTTCGGATTGCCCTGACGGGCCAGTTTGTCGATGATGGGTCCTCCAGGATAGCCCAGCCCCATGACTTTGGAACATTTGTCGATGGCCTCACCTGCCGCATCGTCGATTGTTTGGCCTAAAATCTGCATTTCATCGTAAGATTTCACCAGAACAATCTGCGAGTTTCCACCCGACACCAACAGGCAAAGGAACGGGAAACTTGGCGGATTGAACTCATCGTCGGCCGTCTGGATGAAGTGAGCCAACACGTGTCCCTTCAAGTGGTTCACATCCACCATAGGGATGCCCAACGAACAGGCCAAGCCCTTGGCAAAGGAAACTCCCACCAGCAACGAGCCCATCAGGCCGGGACCTCGTGTGAAGGCAATGGCGCTGAGCTCCTCCTTCGCCACGTTGGCTCGTTTCAGAGCCTCGTGAACGACGGGCACAATGTTTTGCTGATGAGCCCGCGAAGCTAACTCGGGCACTACCCCACCATACGCTTCGTGTACAGCCTGACTCGCAACGACGTTCGACAACAGGATGCCGTCCTTGATGACAGCCGCCGAGGTGTCGTCGCAAGAAGATTCTATACCTAATATAATTGCACTCATACAATCTATATATTGTAGCGAACTACATATTTGGCGCAAAGATAATCAATTGGAAAATCTTATTTACCCTTTAATGCGTTAAAATTTCCAAGCCGGTCTCCGTCATCACGAATGTGTGCTCCCACTGGGCCGATGGCAACTCGTCTTCAGTCACCACTGTCCACCCGTCTTCTTCGTCGATGAATACGCGCCAATCGCCCATGTTGATCATCGGCTCTATGGTGAACACCATGCCCGGAACCAGCAACATTCCTGTTCCCTTGCGGCCGTAGTGAAGCACCTCCGGATCCTCGTGGAACTCCAGTCCTACGCCGTGACCGCACAAATCGCGCACCACGGAGAAGCCGTTCTTCTTGGCGTGCTGTTCAACGGCATTGCCTATGTCGCCCACAAAGCCGAACGGACGGGCTGCCTTCATACCGATCTCCAGGCACTCTTTGGCCACGCGCACCAACTTCTCCTTCTCGGGAGAGGTCTTTCCGATGATGAACATGCGCGAAGCGTCCGAGAAGTATCCGTCCAGGATGGTGGAGACATCCACATTGATGATGTCGCCCTCTTCCAGAATCTCCTCTTCGCTAGGTATACCATGGCACACCACCTCGTTGATGGAGGTGCAGACGCTCTTGGGAAAACCTTCGTAGTTGAGCGGCGCGGGGATAGCGCCGTGCGACACGGTGTAGTCGTACACCAGCTTATCAATCTCCGCCGTACTCATGCCGGCGTGGATTTCCTTTTCAACCAAATCCAACACTCCTGTGTTCACCTCTCCGCTCTTGCGGATTCCCTCTATTTGCTCGGGAGTCTTTATCAACTTGCGTGAAGGCACCAGGCAACCTTTATTTTGGTAGTAGAGAACTTTTTTGTCCAGTTCAGTCAGTTCCGCGCCCTTGGGAACTTTCCAGTTGTTCATTCTTTTATGAAACATATCATGCTATGCTTAAAAAACCGCACAAAGGTAGACAAAAGTCAGCAGACTTGTTCTACATTACGCTCATTTTTAGCAGTGAGGACGGGGAAAGACACAATTAAGGCTGTACCCCAACCCTTAAAAAGAATGGTTCATCCCGAATTTGGAGTGATAAAG
>CAVFUK010000173.1:0-5547 GCA_963625535.1 Anaerovoracaceae bacterium
GGGGCGGAGCGAACCGGACGGCGGAGAGGGGCGGAGCGAACCGGACGGCGGAGAGGGGCGGAGCGAACCGGACGGCGGAGAGGGGCGGAGCGAACCGGACGGCGGAGAGGGGCGGAGCGAACCGGACGGCGGAGAGGGGCGGAGCGAACCGGACGGCGGAGAGGGGCGGAGCGAACCGGACGGCGGAGAGGGGCGGAGCGAACCGGACGGCGGAGAGGGGCGGAGCGAACCGGACGGCGGAGAGGGGCGGAGCGAACCGGACGGCGGAGAGGGGCGGAGCGAACCGGACGGCGGAGAGTGCGTACGGCAAACGAATGTAGCGGGTAAAAGTGCGGCTATCCGCATTTTTACCCGCCAGGGAGAGGGGATAGGGCACCAAAAATGTGGCGGCGAAGAATGATTGGTCGACATTTATCGCTAACTTTGCAGGGTAAAAGTGCGGCTATCCGCAAAAATACCCTCTAGGAACATGAGAATTGAACGCAAAAGAAACCTCCAGCGATTGATAAACAGTCGTAAGAATGGTCAGATAAAGATTATAACGGGCATCCGGCGGTGCGGCAAATCGTACCTGCTGGGGGTGCTCTACCGCGATTATCTCCTACAGGAAGGCATCGAAGCGGAGCAGATCATCACGCTCGAGTTGGATAACGATTTCAACGCGCGCTACCGCAATCCTTTGGAGCTGGGGACACACCTCCGTCAGATGGTCAGTGACGCTTCCAAGGACTATTACATCCTGCTGGACGAAATACAAATGGTGGAGACAATTGACAATCCCTATCTGCCTAAGGGGTCGGGGGCCAAAATCTCTTTTGTCGATGTGCTGCTGGGATTGAAAAATCTGCCGAACGTGGATGTCTACGTGACAGGCAGCAATTCCAAAATGCTCTCTTCCGACGTGGCTACAGCCTTCCGCGACAGGGGCGAAGAGATACACATCACGCCCCTTACCTACGATGAATTCTACGCGGCCTACCCCAAGGAGAAACGTTTCGCGTGGCGTGAGTTCGTCGCATACGGAGGAATGCCGATGGTCATACAGAAAAGCACCCACGAGGAGAAATCCAGGTATCTGCAAGACCTTTTCCGGCTTACCTATATGAAGGACGTCATAGAGCGTAACCATTTGCGGGCCGATGTGGAGACGCTCGACGAATTGCTCAACGTCGTAGCCTCCGCCGTGGGCTCCCTCACCAACCCGACGCGGCTCGCCAACACGTTCCGGTCGGTCAAAGGACTGAGGATGAAGAACGAGACCATCTCCACCTACCTCGACTGTTTCATCGACGCATACGTATTGAGCAAGTCGTATCGCTACGACATAAAAGGCCGCTCATATATCGACACGCCGCTCAAATACTATTTCACGGACATCGGGTTGCGCAACGCCCGCCTCAACTTCCGTCAGCTGGAAGAGAACCACATCATGGAAAACATCCTCTACAACGAACTCGCCGCGCGGGGATTCAACATCGACGTAGGCGTGGTAGAGTACAACCATATCGTCGAGGGAAAGAAGACGCGCACGCAGCTCGAAATCGATTTCGTGGTCAATCTGGCGGACAAACGCTACTACATCCAGTCGGCCCTTACCGTGGCCGATGAGGAGAAACGGCAACAGGAGGTCAATTCCCTCAATCGCATCGACGATTCCTATACGAAAATCGTCGTGGTGCGTGACAATATTCTGACGTGGACAGACGAGCGAGGCGTGCAATACATCAACATTGAAGATTTCCTGCTGGAAAAGATAAACGAGTTGTAGCGCCGCAAGCCTGCGAGACGGATTGACACAGTCCGATGGCGGGCAGCCGCCACACGTCGGTCATTTAAGTGAATGTGTTCAGCGCCGTGGGCCACGGCTGAGATGTTGCCTCCGCCTGCAGTTCTCCTTCCAAGTTTTTCATGAGAGTGTGCTCAATAACATATTCAAATCGTTGGAATAAAGCGGCGGAGAGTGGAGGAAATTCCGCAAATTTGCAGAGACCAAACTTAAGTCTGAAAACTTGGGTTCTATCAATAACACACAAAAAAACGATTGGCAATGACGAAAAATTATGTAGCTGAAAACGAAAAGATTCTTCGCCAATGGGAAGAGTCGAACAAGAGGAACCACGGCGAACACAACTTCGCACCGGACGGGATTATGTTCAGAGGCGACTTTGGTGAATACGAGTCCGGCAAAAAACGTCTTGAGAGCCTAAACGGTGAGGAGAACGACAACTGGGCGAAAGCGCCTTTGCGCATATTGTTCTTCACAAAAGACCAAAACGCGGGCGGCGACGACGCTTGGGATGTGAGGAGCGAGACCGGGAAAATGAATTACACGTTCTTCCGCAACCTGATGTATCAGCTGTATGGCCTAGTGAACACCAAACCCGACTACAAGCCAGACTACACCTTCTCGAACGAAGAAGCCATCGAGCTGTACAACACATTCCCCATCGCGCGCGTGAACGCCAAGAAAGAGGCCGGAGAAAGTTCCATAGACAACAACACGCTCCGTAGTTACCTCCAGCGCGAGCCCGACAAGGATTTGCTCAGGCGGCAGATTGAGAATCTGGACGCGGACATCATCGTCTGCTGCGGTTTTTCGGAAAGCCTGGAGGAGAGCGGAAACCTGTTGCTTAATTTCCTCAACAACACCTGCGGCTACCATTTCGTGCAGCAGCACAAGGAAGAAGGTAATTGGATGTGGTACGATGAGGGCAGGAACAAGCTAGCAATCAACAACTGGCACCTGAGTTGGAGAGGATGTGGTTCCGAAACCATCTACAACGGGATGACGCAAGCTTATCACACCTTTCTGCAAGAGCATCCTCAGTTCATAGAGTCCCATCGCAAATGAGCCGGATAGTCGCGGGGAGGCGGGGGAATGGAACTGGAAAGCCTTGGTGGGGCAGAGGAAGAGAATCCATCCGCCCCGCACACTACATCCGGTCCTTCAGCACCAGCGCTATGTTCTCCACAATGCCGGTGACCAGCGCGTTGCCCATGAGGAAGGCCCGACGAAGGTCCGACGAGCCCAGCGTGTGGTTGTCGGGGAACATGTTCAGCCGCTCCAGCTCCACGGGCACCAGGCGGCGGTAACGGCCGCTCGGGGTCTTGATGATGTGCTTGAAGCGCGACGGGCCCGCTCCGCCTTCGCCGGTGATGATGGTCCGCGAGGCGCGGTCCAAGTAGTCGGGGAAGGCCATGGCCCCCTCGCTGTAGTTGTACTCGAAGCCCGTAGTCTTGTTCACCCGCTTCAGCGATTTGGAGCCTTTCTGATACTCCCACTTGGGCAGCTCGTCGGCGGGGATGAAAAACTCCTCGGGGACCGTCGCCTCATCCACCAGAATGTCGCCCAGCGTAAGGAACGGCCCGTCGTACGAAGGGAGCGTGTCCATGGTGAACACCTTGCCGCCCGACATTACGCCGGAGTTGCCGAACGGACTCTCCGCACGGCCCTTGTTGAAGTTGTCGGACACCTCGGCAATGTCGTCGCTGATGGTGAACGAGTCCATCTTCCCGTCCTTGGGCTGGCAAGCGAAAGCCATCGGCATGATTCCGCTGCGCAGAATCCATTCGGACTTGATGGTGGCCTCATGGAACTCGCGGCTGAGCCGGGTGTCCGGGCCATAAGCCACCATGTAGGTGCGGCGGCGGCGCTGGGGCATTCCGTAGTCCGCCGCGTTGATGACCCTCCACTCCACCGTGTAGCCGAGGCTTGCCAGGGAGGAGAGGATGATGGCGAAGTCGCGCCCGCGTTGCTTGGCGGGGGAGTTGAGCAGGCGGTCGACGTTCTCCAGCATCAGGTAGCGGGGGCGGCGCTCGCCCTTCTCGCTGAGGATGCGGTAGATTTGCCACCAAAGCACGCCCTTCTTACCCTCTATTCCACCCGAGCGTTGCAGGGTGGTCGCCACGGAATAGTCCTGGCAGGGGAAGCCTCCGCAGAGCAGGTCGGCGTCGGGAATCTCTGCCGTAGGCACGGCGGCGATGTCCTCGTTGGAATGGCCCTCGGGCCCGAAGCGCCGACAGTAGATTATGCTGGCGTCCTGCCGCTTGGTCGACGGTTCCCACTGGTTGTTCCAGATGGTTTTGAACTGGGAGGAGGCCCGCTCCAGCCCGATGCGGAAACCGCCCACGCCGGCAAACAACTCTACGACCCTCACGTCGCCCTCTTCGGTAGGTTCGGGCGCGGCGGTCTCAAACAAATCCAACTGCCGGACACGCTGGTGCGCCGTCCTCGAATACATTGCCACGGGTTCGCAGAGCACCGCTCCGGTTTCCTCTCCCCACTCTTCTATATTATAATTCATGTTCGATAATGTGCTTTACGTATTTCTGATTAAACCAATAACAATATTTCTTCGCCTTGCCTCCGTTGGGGTTGTCCGCCAAATCGTCGGCAACCGTGGCCTTGGGGCGTACGTGGAAGCAGCGGTCGTCCTTGAGTTTCCAAAAGTACTCGGGGGCGATGTGATTGTCCATCACGTTCTGCCGGATGTTCTCCCAATACTGCCTGGCCACGGCCAGGTCCTCGGGGGGCATTGTCCACAGCGCCACCTTCTCGAGGCGGTACTCGGGCTCCTCTTTCCCGCAAGGGAGTTTCAGCTTCTTGTCCGTCTCACGGAAAATGACGAAGATGAACCGGCTCGTGAACAGCTCGTAGAGCCGGGAGTCGGTCCACTCCTTGCAGTCGTAGACCTCTTGGTAGTCGATGTTCTCGAAGGACATGGCCTCCTTCAGCGCGCCCGAGCTCTGCAGGCGAATGGTCTTCATCGTCAGGCCCGACTTCACGAACTCCTCGGACCTGTTGACGTTGCTCACCCGGCCTTTCCCCGCAATGGTGTTGGCCACGATGAAGTACTTCGACTTTGCGTCGGACGAATCTGTCTTCAGCTGCTTGCAGATCTGCCGGTACGACTTGCCAAGGTAAGGTGCGAAGCGGTCCAACAGGATTCGGTCGACGGACTTCTTCCGCAGTTCAGCGACCGAGAACGCGGGTTCCGCCACTGGCTTGGGCAGTTCGTAGTTGCAGTAGGCCCCGTCCTTATTGTTCCGCTTCACCTCCTCGAGGATTGTCCGCATGTAGGTCATTTTCAGACTCCACGCGCGCCGTGGCGCACCTATCTCGCTGTTGGGCTGACGCATGAGCGAGTCGCCCTTCTGCCCCTTGCGGCAAGCGCCCAGGTACATGGTGTCCCCTTCGGAGAGCGTGTGGGCCTGGCCGTTGCGTATTTTCGTGACGATGGTCTCGTAGTCGTTGCGGATTATCAGCAGGTCTTTCTCGGGGATTTTCCACAGTACGGTGAAGAGGAACTGCAAGTCGAGCTTCGACGCGCCGGAGTTGTGCAGATAAAACATTATCAGCATGATGAGGCACTTGTGGTAGAAGTGCGACTCCTCGAACGTCTTGTCGTAGTCCGCCTCGTAGTTTATCATGCTGCACACGAGCCGTTCCTTTATGCGGAGTTCCTCGGTCTTCGTTTTTTTCAGAGGGGTGCATTTCAGCTCGGCGTTGACGAGTGCGAAGTCGGCCTCTTGTCGGCAGTTGAGGTC
>CAVFUK010000174.1:0-5304 GCA_963625535.1 Anaerovoracaceae bacterium
TGCCGCGACAAGCTGAAGGAGGGAGGCACCATCTGGATAAGCGGCACCTACCACAACATCTTCGCCGTGGCCAACTGCCTGACGGAGCTGGGCTACAAGATACTGAACGTGGTCACCTGGCAGAAGACCAACCCGCCGGTGAACATCTCGTGCCGCTTCTTCACCTACTCCACGGAGTTCGTCATCTGGGCCAGGAAGTGCCCCAAGGTGCCCCACAAGTTCAACTACGAGCTGATGAAGACCCTGGGCGGCGGCCGCCAAATGACCGACGTGTGGCGGCTGCCCGCCATCGGACGGTGGGAGAAGTCGTGCGGCAAGCACCCCACGCAGAAGCCTCTCAGACTGCTCACGCGCCTCATCCTGGCCTCCACGGACAAGGGCGACTGGGTGATGGACCCCTTCATGGGCAGCGGCACCACGGGCATCGCCGCCAACCTGTGCGGCCGTCGCTTCGCCGGCATCGAGCAGGAGCCGCAGTTCTGCCAGATGGCCCGGGCCCGCCGCCAGGAGCTGGACATCCCCGCCGCCCGCGCCGACCTGGTCCGCCACATCGACGACCTCAAAGCCCTGCAGCCGGACCTCTTCACGGCCGAGGACAGCCCCGCCTTCGGCGGACTGCCGTTCGCCGACTGAGCCTCGCACACCGCCCCCGGCCGCACGCATGGCTCCCCGAAAAAAGGTTCTCCAGCGAAATGTTGCCCCGCCGACGAAGGCCATCTCCCGAAAACAACTTGTTTTTGCCCCTCGAGGCGACGAGACTGGCTCCGTGGGAGGATTTACCGTGGGCCCTCGATGGAGAGGGCGACGGCGGGGGGCCATGAAACCAGGACGGTTGCCGCCACCGTCAATCTTCGCCGCCTCTCTAAAAATCCACACTACGCTAGCGATTTTTCGAGAAGTTTCATTAACTTTGCACCTTTTCGGATAGTGCCCCGCCCCACACCGGGAACGGGGGTCGACTTGGAACGTCCCGTTTTTGACTCCACACCGCACAAGTGCGAAGCTGAAAGGAAGCAAACGGATTCTTTCCTTATTTATTTTTTTAAAACCCAAACATATAGTGATGGATAAAGAGAAAAACATGTACGCCATCTACGCGTACGACTTTTACCAGACTCCGCCCACCCTGCTGACCGTAGCCGACGGCGTGGACGGCAAGGAGAACCTGAAACACGCTGACGAGGAACTCGCCAAAGTGCTGGAGCAGAAGACCATCGGCTGCCTCTCGAAGAAGAGCCGGGCCGGGGAGACGATACACCTGCCCAACGACCTGATGTCGAGCCGTAACGGCATCTTCGTGCAGCGCATCAACAACTCACAGCTGAAAACCCTGTGGAAGTGTAGCGACAGCAAGGACAGCCAGGGGCTGGACATGTACGAGGAGCAGAAGCACGGGTCGTACCCCTACGGCATGGTGGTCGTCGACAACCGGGCGGACCGCCACCTGATTGCCATCCAAAGCTCCGAGGCCTGGAACTACAAGCCCGACAGCCTGCGCGACCTGCTGCAGGAAGCCCTCAACCGGACCTTCGCCGACAAGGCCTTCGGCATCCGCATCGACGCGCTCGTGTGCCGGACCAGCCTCTGGAACTTCGTGCGCGAGCGGGTCCACGTCCACGGCGACCGCGTGCGCAAGATGGAGCTCAACTTCCTCAGCCCCAAGAAGAAGGCGAAGGGCCCCGACAAAGCCTCCAACGCGCCCGTGGTGAAGTCCATCATCGACTCGGCCCTGGCGAGCGAGGCCGTCGGGGCGACGATGGTGCTGGAGTTCGACGAGGACTCGAAGGACAAAGTCTCAGAGCGCAACGAGGAACTCATGAACCTGGTGACCATCTGCGGCGAGAACGACTACGACGTGACCGTCACCTTCACCGACTACAAGGCCTACCGCATGGACGACTACGTGAAGGCCCTATTCCCGATGGCCACCAAATACCTCCTGGGCCAGACCGACGGGCAGGGCTCGCTCTACGGCGAGAGCGACCTGGAGCTGTGGTTCGACCACATTGTGGAACTCACTAAAGACTACGTCAATGAAACAGAGGCTGACGGAAGTGGAGAAAGACAGGACGCGTGAGCGCTACGCCCAGGACGAGCTGTTCCGCGCCGTGGCGGCGCGGGGCGACGAGTTGCAGTATGAGCTGTCGGGCTTCGGCATGGGCACCGAGGAGTTTTACCTCGAGACGCTGGACGTGCTCCGCCGTCTGACGGACCCGCGGGCGGACCATCTGCCCAGGCGGGCCGATGTGCAGGGGCTGTGGAGGGTCAAGTGCAACGAGTACACCGCCGTTGCCCGCCAAGGCTGCTACCCGCGGTTCTGCCCTGAGGAGTGTCACCTGATGGTGGCCGCCGTGTTCGCCTTCGCCACGCGGGCCTTGCTCAGCGCCCGCAAGCTGCCCGGCCGGGCCGACCTCGTCTGTTGGCTCGTGTCCACCGCCTACCTCCGCTGCTCGGAGGATTACGCGGAGGCCTACCGCAAGCGCCTGGTGTATGCGATGCTGCTGCGCCTGGTGGACCCTCCGCTGACCCAAGGCTGGCTGGACGACGTGTTCCTCTCCGTGGAGGGTTTCGGCCTCGAGACGGACGAGGAGCGCAGACGGGGGCCCGCGAAAGCCGCCGCACAAGAAGCCGCCGGAGGGCAAGCCGCCGCGCAGGCGGAGCGGCTGGGGCGCGGACAGAAGCTGAAGAAACTATTCAAAACCGAACGGGAAAAGAGCCAAAAAGTCCGGCAGCTGAAGGGCTACTTGAGCCAGCACAAATTGGGCAGCAATAAACTGGTTACCGACCAGGGCGACACCCTCTTCCTGACGGTGAAGTGCTTTGTGGCGGTGTGGAAGGACGAGGGCCTGTTGGTGGAGGACTTCTCCGGCCGGTCCGTGTTCCGTTTGTTGACCGAGGATTGCGGGGTAGTGCCGGGGGTGGCGAAGAAAACCTTCGGAAACAAATTCCCCAAAGACATCACCTGCAAGGACTGCGACCTCCTCACACTGAAGAGCGTGAGGGACTACATCCTCCACAACCCCTGACCGGGAACCCACACCCGGCCAGCCAGGCTCAAGCCGCCGTGGGTGTGGTTGCCGGGGCCCGCAACCGCCTGTTAGTCACCAAGTTGCCGCGCATGCATAATTCGTCGTGGAATTATGCATGCGCAGTCTGTCTTGCCCGTCAATCAAATCGCCGTGGATGTGGTTGTCAGGTGTCCACAACTATCTGTTAATCATCAAGTTGCCACATGCATAATTCGTCGTGGAATTATGCACGTGACGTTTGTTTACCCCTCAACCGAGGTGCGCGGGGTGCTTATTTCCCCGAATTACGCGCCTGCCGTCTTTCGTCGCCATCAATCGTGGTGCGTAGGTGCCTTGATTTTTTTCGTTCTATGTACCTTCCGTTTTTTTTCACCGGCCCGCATCCCTTTGCCGGTGGGCGAAGGCGAGCGTTTTGAAGTTGGTGCGTAGGTGCGCGTAATCTACGCATCCAATGCCCCTCCATCGGGGCCCTCTACCTTTGCAGCCGATCCTCAGGACGGGAGCCGAAGCCGCCGAACGGTTCGAGCGGCGCTCTTTTTCCCCTGGGGAGCGACAGATTATGGAGACAAGAATCTTCAGAGTAGTGCGCCAGGGCGAGCCCGCGCTGGTGCAGAGCAAGGTGAGCGACCGGCAGATGTGGAAGTGCAACATCGTGCTGCGCGAGGTGGGCGGCCTCAGGGCCGACGAGTTCGTGGCCACCATGATCGGGGGTGACGCGCAGAGCGTCTTCCGCGAGCTGGAGCTGGTGGCCGCCACGCTACGGTTCGAGACGCACGAGTACCAGGGCCGAGTCTTCCAGGACGCCCTCGTGACCGACATCGTAAAACTCACACAGGCGTTCTCGTAAACGTTTTTATGTTTTACGTCTTATGTTTTACGTTGGAATTACCGCTCGACCAGGAAACCGTCTCACGCCAGGGGGGCGAAAGGCGCCAAAAGACACCGGGATGGGAGGTTTCCCGCGTAGTGGAGATTCCCACCAACATAGGACTCAAGACACAAAGGCGAGTTATCAACTAAGGTGAAAGGAGCCGCGGAAGGATTTTCTTAAGTCAAGCTAGCAACATTTCCAACGCTTCCTGCCACTCCTAAAACGTTAGATTAAAGATGACAAACAAAAACAAAAACGCTCGTAATGAGCAAAGTGAAAACCATGGCGCTGACCAAAGCGCCAAGAGAGCAGTGAACGCTTCCCTCGACCGGAAGCACAGTGATGAACCCCAGGACCGCAGCCGCGCCGCCGCCCAGGAGCCCGACAAGCGCCAGCCAGCCGCCGCCCAGGGGCCGACCGCCGCCGCTGAGGGGCTGACCGCCGCCGCTGAGGGGCTGACCGCCGCCGCCGAGGGGCTGAGGGCCGCCGCTGAGGGCCCGAGGGCCAAACCCGCGGCCGACATCAGCCAGCTGACCGGCACCGCCACCTACGACCATCTGACCGGCACGTTCCTCTTCGACCCCTCCGACGTGGCCTTCGGCCGCATGGACGGATGCATCGCCCACGGCGTGGGCTGGCGGCTCACCGACGGCACCTTCCAGTTCGCACCCGAGCCACGCCTCAGGGCACGCTCGCGCCTCATCCTGAAGCTGCCCCACGGACGCCTGAGCCGCACCGTGCACGACGAGGTGCAGCTCACGCTGAAGTTCCGCATGACCGAGCCGCTGGACATCCCCGCACACCTGGGAGCCGAATGCCTCACCGCCGTGGAGGCGCTCGACGGCTACCTCGCCAGCGGGCAGGACGTGGCCGACGGCCAAGCCTCCGCCAGCCAGCCCGACGGCCATAAGGGCCACCCCGCCAGCCAAACCTGCGGCCAGGGAGACGGGGAGGACGAGCCGGCGGACCGTCGGGAGCCGGACCAGGCCGACTGCGGATACTACCTCAAGGTGAACAACCCCCAGGGGACCATCATCCTCTTCGGCCCCGCAGCCGGCGCGAAAGGCTTTGTAGAGGAAAAGTCCACCCCGGGGAAGGCGCAGCGGCCCAAGTGCCCGAAAGGCTGTGCGGCGACCGGCGACGCGCCTTGCGGCGAATGCCCGAGGCGGGGCGGCGAGGCGCTGCCGACGGATCGACGGGAGCCGGACGGTCACAGCGGTGGTCACAACCAAAAGAGCTGTGACTGCTCCAACACTCGGAAACGCGACTCCGCCAGACGCAGCAAACACTCCGATTCACAAGGCTTTGGAGGTGTAAACCCTACCTGCTGACAGGAGCGAACAGTCACAAATCACAAATCACAATTAAAAAAACACAGCTACACAACTCCGGCTTTTTTCATTC
>CAVFUK010000175.1:0-5087 GCA_963625535.1 Anaerovoracaceae bacterium
GTATATCATCTCTTTCCTACATCAAACCACAACTATGGCGGCAAAGTTAAACGACAGACTTTTGTTGTATATCATCTCTTTCCTACATCAAACCACAACCGCTGGCCGTTGCTCCGCCGCTACCGCTCAGTTGTATATCATCTCTTTCCTACATCAAACCACAACCTACGTCGTTCTATGAGCTATAAATCAACGATTTACGCCGAACGTTAAGCGTAAGAAGCAGCGGTGTAGGACTTAATTCCTCTGCAAATAAACTAAAATAATTCCAATTGTATAGGCCCACTTATCTCTTTTTTCGAGATTTTGCTCGCACTCATACTCTTGGGCTTGCCCCAAAAGTTGTAAATGTCGCCATACTGCTTGTCAGTAACCGACAGAATGCTGACTTTACCCGACTCGGGGATGAACGACTTCACACGCTTGATGTGGACCTCGAGGCTCTCGCGCGAGGCACAATGACGAATGTAAACAGAGTATTGCATCATCGCAAAACCATCCTTATCCAGATTCTTGCGAAACTGGGCCGCGGCCTTCATCTCCTTTTTGGTGGTCACAGGCAAATCGAAAAACACGAACAGCCACATGATATGATACGCATTAAGACGATATTCTGTCATATAAATCCCGGTAATGAAAGTTTCTTCACTCCACCAGCATAGTACTTCACCAGAGAGGCAGTGGTCGTGCTCAAGGCTATCTGCAGCGGACGGCTCACTTTGCCTATCGACACGTCGCTGTTGAGAACCCGCATGAGGGCCAACTTCGTCTCCTTGCTCAACTCCGATTGCCCCTTCGCGTGCAAGCCATAGACTATGGAATCCACAAACGGACGATAGGGCTCCATCACATCGTCGGCCAAAGGGAACGCATTGTAGCGGCTCCGATGGAATATGCCGATGTTCGGCAGCAAACCGGAGCCCATCAGAGCCCTCGCCACCATGGCGCGAAGCACGGCATAGCCATAGTTGAGCAAGGCGTTGGGCGGGCTGCCTTCGCGGTCGCGCTTGAATCCGGGCCCGAAGAGGCAGCTCCAATAGGCCTTTGCCGCCAGACCCTCGCGGTTGTCAGAGTCCCCGCTTTTCACATTCTGATAATACGGGCGCAGGACGCGTCCGTCCTTCCCACACATGTCAAGCACAGCCGCCTGGTTGCGGATCTTCGCTTCGATGAGCTGCTTCCAGGCCTGCTTCTTCATAGGCTCGGAAACGGCGATCTGGCTTTTCAGGCTCTCCGCCTGCGTGGCATTCGCCTCCAGCGGCTGCAGCATGGCCAAGGGCATCTGCTTGCTGTCGCAGAGTATGACGGCGACATTGTTCCTCACCAACTCGCCGAGAAGAGGCAGCGTGACGCTGATAATCTGATTCTCCAACACCACGCAACCTATGTCCTCGATAGGGCGCGTCACCTTATCGGGCACATCTTTCATGGAAATGACCAGCTGGCCGTTCCGCAGAGAAAGCATCACCGGGGAGGAGAAGAACAATGCCTGCTTTATCATGATTTACTTATCCATTCGATTTCACCCAACTCATTTATCCGAAAGTCATAGCCCTCCACCAAAGCGTTGATTTGAGTATGCAACATAGTTATGCACGGTCGCAGTTCCTCGTGTTGTGTGTATTTCCCGTTTTTGGACTTCACCTCGCCACTGGCGCGGGCTTCTTCGTGAAAGCGGAAATTGATGGTCGCGTAATCGCGACCGGACACTGTCATGGATGACAATCCGGTAACCTTGTACAGCCGTCTCCCCAACTCTTCCTTTGTGGCGCTCCGCACCTCGTCGGCACTGTTCTCGTAGAGCAAGACCATGGTGCCTATTTTCAACGTGTATGCAAGTGGAAAATCTCTTTTGCTCTTGACAGGCACCATCATTTGGTCCACGCTCACCTTGTCGTTGCTGGTCTTGTAATAGGCGGAAGCCTCCAACAGGTTGACAAGCTCGAAGTCCGTCTGCCTCTTCCCCTTGGCATCCTTGCCGATGTAGATAGCCAACATGTAGTTGTGGTCGTTCGCCACATGGAACTGCCGTTTGTATTCATTGGGCGACATGTCGCGCTGCTGACGGATGTGGAGCGGGTTTGTCACCATAGGAGCGAAGCATCTCACCTTCTTGATGGGGATGCGCTTCTGCTCGTTCATCCAGATGGTGCCCGCCATGGCCTCCTTGAATCCCTTCTCGGCCACGGCCTTTTGGATGGTCTGCTTCACCGTCTCGTCCACGATGTTCTTGATATCCTTCTCGGCCAAGGAGGTGAGGGCTATGCGCCTCACATACCTCACGTTGCCATCCACCTCGATGGCTCCGTAGTAGGTGTCGAGGTGCAGCGAGCCCCGGGCCGCGTCGCCTTTCGACAGCATCTTGCGTCCGTCCAAACGAATCCTTCGGCGGCCCTGCTTGGGCATGTTGTCGGGGGTGTAGTGCGACACGAGTATCTCATTCTCCACCTTCTTGATGTCCTCGACGAATGTGGGCCAGGGCTTGGTGAAGTTGCCCTTCGACAGGCCATACCACGCGTGCTGCTCCTCGTCGTGATAGTACGCCGCCAGCTTGTTGTACTCGTCCAGCCCGATGCAGGCAATGACGATGGCGTCTATGCAGTGGTGCACGTGGTTCACACGTTCCTTCTTGCTGTAGACCTCCTGCACACCCCATATCTTGCGGAAGTCGGAGGTGGCGATTCCCTTCACCGTGTAGACGCTGCGGAAGACCGACTTAAGGTAAAGACGGGCATACTTGGAGATGACGCTGATGTCGGTCCCCTGTCGACGGCTGAAGCCCTCGGGCACCTCCGTCATCGTGAACCGCTGATATTTGCCGCGCCAATAGTCGCGCTCCAGCTCCACCCCGTGGCGCTTCTGAATGATGCGGTCTTTCGCCTCCTTCGTGGCGGCGCCGCTCGTGCGCAGGCGGCGAATCTGTTTGTCCAGTTCCTCGTAGCGCGTCTTCCAATCGGCCACGCGCAGCAGGATGTCGTCATAGTGGGCAAGCGCCGTGGGGAGCTGGGCCTTCTTCACGTCCCGGTTGTAGCGGCTGTCGCAAAGGGTGAGGTTCATCCGCGTGCTGTCGCCTCCGGCGCTGCGGGGTATGGTGTGCTCGATGTCGAATTTCGGGTTCTCGCCGATGAAGTCGCTCAAGGCTATCTTCTTGCCGGTGTAGATGCAAATGTGGTTCTGCTCCTCCCAGAGGATGTATTTAAGCACCTCCGTGTCCGTCGGCTCCAGGGTTTTTCCGGTCTCCTTCTTATAGAGGTCGATGATGGCCTGCCGGGCATTGTTGCGGTCGGTCTGATTCTTTCGGGTGAAGTCGGCAAGAGCCTTTCGCCGGTTGGCGTCGTTGAGCTCGCGGGCAAACTCGATGTGGATTTCCGTCTCCTTGTCGACCTTGCCCTCCTGCAACAGGCGGTTGACGAGTTTGCGCAGCCGGAACATGGAACGCATGGCCATCGGATTGCGCACGCTGCTGATTCGGGGCGAGCCAAGTTGATAATAGTCTTTGCCTTTGGCCTTGTCCCGAACCGCAGGGTATTTTTCTATCATCGACGGGTGATAGAGTTTCTTCGTGTCTTCCTCGGCGATGTTGTATCTTTCGTGCAGATAAGAGGCTATGCAAGCTTCCAGCGTCCCGGCGTCCGTTTTGGGATTGTAGTTCTCCATCTCGCGGATGACGTTGTCCACCGCCGCCTCACGCATTTCGGGGATGCCCCATTCGTACGACGGCATCACCTCGCAAAGGTTTGCCAGGAAAACGGCGTGCGAATAGATCAACCCGCGGCGCAGGTAGGGCAATATCTTCTTGATGGCCTTCAGGCTGAGGGAGGCATAGTCCGCCGGCATGGGGATGTCGCTGAACTTCTCGGCATCCTCGTCACTGAGCTGCAGACGCGTGCGCGCGAACTCCGCCAGCTTGTCGGCGTCGGAATAGAAGAACAACGCGTGCCAGACGTCGTTCACTATCTGCAGCGCGGTCTTGTCCTTGGCCAAGGTGTAGACTTCGCACACGGCCGCTTGCCAATCGTCGCCGAAGATGTCTTTCAGATGGGCCGTCACGGGGCAACCTGTCACGGAGAAGTCCATCGGATAGTTGAACAGATAGGGCATTTGCGACTTGTCCTTGTAGAAGGCGTATTTCTGCTTGTTCGACAGTTTCTTCGCTATCTCCTCGAACTTGAACTCCCTCTTGCTCTTCCGGAAGAACAAGGGCATCACCTGCTCGCGTTCGGCGTCGTTGAGCCGGCGCAGCTCGTCGTCCTTCGGGGTTTGGATTTTCACATTGTTGAGGAAAGACAGCATCCTGAACTCCTCGTAAAGGGGATGAGACGTAGGGCATTTGGGTTTGTCCTTCTCAAAGACGCAATGCCCCACCTGCCCCTTCTGCGACTTCAGCGGACGTTGGAAAAATATGGCCTTTTCCAACTTCCCGGTCAGGTCGGGGCCCAGGTTCTGTCTGGCGCAAATGGCGTGGAACTCTTTCAAATAATGGTCGTTACGGGCGGTGTAGTGATTGCGTATCTTCTCTCCTTTATTATATAGGTGATAGAAATAGTCGCCCAGGTACTCGAAGCCGGCGTCCGCCATGTCTTGGCTCAACTGGCTTATGGACTCCTTCACCTTGCCGTCGTCGTCGCCCCCCTGCTCCTTACGGTTGCTGAGGAAGCCCCGGCGCTGGTTGAGGTGGTAGAGAGCACGGCCAAGGACGTAACGGTTGTCGAGGACGTTCAAGTCGAGCGTCTCGGTCAAGCACCGGTGGCGACAGGCGTAGGGGTTCCTGCCCGCCTTGTCGTCGGTGCTCTGCCATTCCATGAAGAGCTCGTTGGCGGGATAGACCTTCTTCAAACGCCACGCCGACAGTTCCGACGAAGAGAGCGGCGGACACAGGTGATTGTCGCTAAGGACCCGTAAAAGCCTCAGCTTGCGCAACTTACGTCTGTAGTATCCCAATCGTATATGCTTGTGCATGGTACGGTCAGCGGCCTTGGACGACTCAATGCCTTTCTCTATCTTCACTCCTTCCTGGAAGATGTTCACACCTTTATCCACAAGCTTGTAGCCATCTTCGCCTTTCTCCACTATAGCCCATCCAAGGC
>CAVFUK010000176.1:0-5053 GCA_963625535.1 Anaerovoracaceae bacterium
GGAAGCCTTCCCAAGCCGGTTCCTTAGAGTCGAGCGAGAACGGATTCTTGCCCTCAGCCTCCAAAGCCGGGTTGAAACGCCACAGGTGCCAGTAACCGCATGCTACGGCTGCAGCCTCCTCGGCCTGTGCCTTGCCCATGCCCTTCTTCAGACCATGGTTGATACACGGAGCGTAGGCGATGATGATGGAAGGTCCGTGGTAAGCCTCTGCCTCGCGGATAGCCTTCAGGCACTGAGCCTGGTCGGCGCCCATGGCGATCTGTGCCACATAGACGTATCCGTAGGTGGTAGCGATCATACCCAGGTCTTTCTTGCGTACACGCTTGCCGCTGGCGGCGAACTTAGCGATGGCACCCAGCGGTGTAGCCTTGGACGACTGACCGCCGGTGTTGGAGTAAACCTCGGTGTCGAGCACCAGGATGTTGACATCCTCGCCGGAAGCGATCACGTGGTCGAGACCACCGTAACCTATATCGTAAGAGGCACCGTCGCCACCGATAATCCACTGGCTTCTCTTCACCAGGTAGTGGCTGAGTTCCTTCAGCTGAGCGCATGTGGTGCAACCCTTGGCTGCGCCTGCCTCAATCATCGGAACGAGTTTGGCGGCAGCGGCCTTGCTGGCGTCAGCATCGTTCTTGCCGTCGATCCACTCCTGAGCGGCTGCCTTGTATTCAGCAGGAGCCTCCTCGGTAGCGATGACGTCCTTCAGCAGCTCTTCGATGCGTGCGCGCATCTTCTTGGTTGCCAATGTCATACCGAGACCGTACTCGCAGAAGTCCTCGAACAGGGAGTTAGCCCACGCAGGACCCTGACCCTTCTCGTTCTTGGTGTAAGGAGTAGAAGGAATGGAACCGGAGTAGATTGAAGAACATCCTGTGGCGTTGGAAACGATCTCGCGGTCGCCGAACAACTGGGCGATGAGCTTCACATACGGAGTCTCGCCGCAACCAGAGCAAGCGCCTGAGAACTCGAACATCGGGGTAGCGAACTGAGAGTTCTTCGGGTTCGACTTGATGTCCACGAGGTCTTGTTTTGTCTTCACGTTCTTCACGCAATAATCCCAGTTGGCAGCCTCTTTGAGCTCGCCCTCCAGGGGAACCATTGCCAAGGCCTTGCCACCGGCTTTGGGGTTGCCCGGACAAACGTCCACGCAGTTGCCGCAGCCAAGGCAGTCCATCACGCCTACCTGCATGCGGAAGTGCATGCCCTTCATGGCGGCAGGAGCCTTCATCTCCAGTGTGGTGGCACCGAAGCCTGCAACCTCCTGGTCGTCCATCACGAACGGACGGATACATGAGTGAGGACAAACGAATGCACACTTGTTGCACTGGATACAGTTCTCAGCGGTCCAAGCCGGAACGAAGGCGGCTACGCCACGTTTCTCGTAAGCGGCTGTTCCCTGGTGCCATGTGCCGTCCTCGATGCCCTTGAATGCTGACACAGGCAGCAGGTGGCCGTTCTGTGCGTTGATAGGACGAACAATCTCGTTGATGAAAGCGGGATCGTTGTTGGGAGCCTTCTCGTCATCGGCCAGGTTTGCCCATGCGGGGTCGATGGCCAACTCGTGGTACTCACCGCCACGGTCTACGGCAGCGTAGTTCTTGTTCACCACATCCTCGCCCTTCTTGCCGTAGGACTTCACGATGAACTTCTTCATCTGCTCGATGGCCAAGTCTACGGGGATGACGCCTGTGATGCGGAAGAATGCCGACTGCAGGATGGTGTTGGTGCGGTTGCCCAAGCCAATCTCCTGAGCTATCTTGGTGGCGTTGATGTAGTATACCTTGATGTTCTTCTGAGCGAAGTAGCGTTTCACGTTGTTAGGCAGGTTGTTTACCAACTCGTCGCCCTCCCAGATGGTGTTGAGCAGGAAGGTGCCGTTCTGGCGCAGACCGCAGGTCACGTCGTACATACGCAGGTAAGCCTGAACGTGGCAAGCCACGAAGTTAGGCGTGTTCACCAAGTAGGTAGAGCGGATGGGTGAGTCGCCGAAGCGGAGGTGTGAGCAGGTGAAACCACCTGACTTTTTGGAGTCGTAAGAGAAGTATGCCTGGCAGTGCTTGTCGGTGTTGTCGCCGATGATTTTCACTGAGTTCTTGTTGGCACCTACGGTACCGTCGGCACCAAGGCCGTAGAACTTAGCCTCGAACATGCCTTCGCCGCCCAGGGCGATCTCCTCTTCCTTAGGCAGAGAGGTGAAGGTGACATCGTCCACGATGCCGATGGTGAACTGGTTCTTCGGTGTGGCGAGAGCCAGGTTCTTGTATACGGCCAGGATCTGTGCCGGAGTGGTGTCGTTGGAACCGAGTCCGTAGCGACCGCCCACGATGAGGGGAGCGTTCTCCACACCGTAGAAGCATTCCTTCACGTCGAGGTACAGAGGTTCGCCGTTAGCGCCCGGCTCTTTCGTTCTGTCGAGCACAGCGATGCGCTTGGCTGTCTTAGGCACAGCTGCGAGGAAGTGCTTTGCTGAGAACGGACGGTAGAGGTGAACTGACACCAAACCTACCTTCTCGCCCTTGGCTGTGAGGTAGTCGATAGCCTCGCGTGCAGCCTCTGTGACAGAACCCATGGCGATGATGACGCGCTCGGCGTCAGCGGCACCATAGTAGTTGAAGAGGTGATACTCGCGGCCAGTGATTTCGGAAATCTTGCCCATGTAGTCCTCCACGATGGCGGGAACTGCCTCGTAGTAGGGGTTGCACGACTCTCTGTGAGCGAAGAATGTGTCGGGGTTCTCGGCCATACCGCGTGCCACCGGATGTTCGGGTGAGAGGGCGCGGGCGCGGAACTCAGAGAGTGCCTGCTGGTCGATCAGCGGAGCGAGGTCGTCGTTCTCCAGTATCTCGATCTTCTGAATCTCGTGTGAGGTGCGGAATCCGTCGAAGAAGTTGACGAACGGAACGCGCGCCTTGATGGTTGACAGGTGGGCTACACCAGCCAGGTCCATAACCTCCTGCACGGAGCCTTCGCACAGCATGGCGAAGCCTGTCTGACGGCAGGACATCACATCCTGGTGGTCACCGAAGATACAGAGTGAGTGAGAAGCCAGTGTACGAGCGGAAACATGGAACACGCAAGGGAGCAGCTCGCCTGCAATCTTGTACATGTTAGGAATCATCAACAACAGACCTTGTGATGCTGTGTAGGTCGTTGTGAGCGCACCAGCCTGCAGAGAGCCGTGTACTGCACCGGCAGCACCGCCTTCAGACTGCATCTCCTGTACCAGGACTGTCTCGCCGAAGATGTTCTTGCGGCCTTGGGCAGCCCACTCGTCTACGTATTCTGCCATCGTAGACGACGGAGTGATGGGGTAGATAGCCGCAACTTCTGAGAACATATACGAGATATGCGCTGCAGCTTGGTTACCGTCACACGTGATAAATTTTTTTTGTTTAGTCATAACTGATAAATTATTAGTAAATATTTCGGTTACTGTTTTTCTTTGTTTCTTGTTTCGTTCAACGTTTCAAGTCCGGCTCTGTTTGAAGTTCAACCTCTCAAGTTCGACTTCGTTTCTGTTCAACCTCTCAAGTTCGACCTTTCAAATTCGACCTCTGTTTGAAGTTCAACCTCTCAAGTTCGACCTTTCACGTTCAACTTTGTTTCTTTGTTCAACTCTATTTCGTTCGACATTCGTTTTTCTTGTTCAACATTCATCTCTCGACCTCTCGCGTCCTGCACTCAGCTCTGCTCATCAATAGAGGAACCCGAAGAGCCACAGCGGTATCTGGTTGCCACGGCCTATCTCGGCGCGGTGCATCGCGTAGTAGACGCTGGGGTTGTTCTTAATCTTGCACCCTTCGTCGCAGATGCGGAAGGGCAGCTCGCCGTCCACCAGGAAGGATGTGCCTTTGTCGCCACGGTAGAGCACGTGGTCCTTGTAGAGCGTGTTGAGGAAGAAGGTCTCGAGCACGTCCTGCGTCTCCACTTTCACAGGGTAGATGGAGTACATCAGGTTGGTGTTGTGCATCATGATCTTCGACGGCTTCTTGGGGAAGGCTTCTCCCTTGGGGTAGACCATGTTGATGAGTCGCGAGTCGGCCAGGTACTTGATGTAGTTCATGACCGTGGCGCGCGAGGTCTGTATGTCGGCTGCCAGCTGGCTGACGTTGGGGGCTGTAGGGCCGTCCACGGCCAGCAGGTAGAGCAGTTTCTTTATCTTCGAGAGGTATTTGAGTTCTATCTGTTTGATGAGGAGGATGTCCACCTCTATCATCATGTTCATGGTCTTCAGCAGGTTCTCCGAGAAGTTTTTCTTCTCGAGGAAGAAGGGGTAGAAGCCGTGGTGCAGATAGTCCTGGAAGTAGTTCAGCGGTTTGGCTTTGGGCAGTATGGTTTTCACTATCTGCTCGTGGCGATGGAGGATGTCGTCGAGGCTGTAGCTGGGGAAGCTGTTGCCTGTCTGCAGGTTGAGGAACTCGCGGAACGAGAATCCACGCAGGTTGTAGGGCTTGACGATGCCGTTCAGCTCGGGGTTCTCCTCCTTCAGCCGCATGACGGACGATCCGGTGAAGACAATCTTCAGGCCCGGGAAGCGGTCGTAGCAGAGGCGCAGGTCCTGGCTCCAGTTGGGCTGCTTGAAGATTTGGTCGATGAGCAGCACTTTGCCTCCGCGGCGGTTGAACTCCTCGGCGAAGTGGGCGATGCTGCAGTTCTGGAAGTAGAAGTTGTTCATGTTGATGTAGAGGCACGAGCGGTCTGTGCCGAACTTCTCCTTGGCATACTGCAGCAGGAACGTGGTTTTGCCCACGCCTCGGGTGCCTTTGATGCCTATCAGACGGTCGTTCCAGTTCACTTCGTCCATCAGGTCGCGACGGACGGGTGCGTTGGTATGCTCCACAAGGTATGCGTGTGTTTGATAGAAAACTTCCATTGCCAATCCAAATTGCGGGCAAAGATAATATCTTTTCCAATGATTGCAAAGTGGAGATTACAAAATTTGCATCTATTATACATCTTTTTTTTCGGGCAGTGTGTGTGCTATATATAATAAGGTACTCAAGTTTCGGATTTAGCCTCATGCCGCCTCTGCATACGCTTTGAGGGCAGC
>CAVFUK010000177.1:0-4963 GCA_963625535.1 Anaerovoracaceae bacterium
TTGCATTACAATACCTTTTCAGTATTATGCATTCTCATCCGATTAAACTGCATTAAGGCTATCGACAGAAATGCATAAAAGTCGTGAAGGGTTGCGGGAGGCGAACCTCTCATCTCGCATAGAGACAAATCGTTATGCGAACATATCGGTTCCTACAACTATTCTGCGCAAAGTTAGATTTCTTTTCTGACAGTGCAAAATTTACAAGAGATTTGTTTATTACAGAGTGCTTTTATAAAAGCCAATAATTTTATTTTCAAGTATTTCCCTTCTCACTCATCCACACCACCCCCAGCGCTGAAGCGAACCTTCTTTCGCCTCCAGCGCTTAATCTCAAGCCCGCAGCCTACAAGGGGAACTGACAATCCTCTTCACCTCTCCACCAGCTCCTCGAGCTTCTCCTTGGCTATGGCCAGGAAGGAGTATTCATCGGGGATTTCCGTGGTGATGTCGAAGTTGTCGCAGAGGACTTGAAGGACTTCGTCGAGCTTCTGTATCTGCTGCTGGAGCAGCTGTTTCTTTTCGTTCTGCATAACTAGGGTGGTTTTAGAGGTGGTGATTGTGGTGAGGTCCATTAAAAGGTCGCCGGGGTTGACTTGCAACAGAGCGGCTATCTGGAACAGTACGGGGATGGAGGGCTGCACCTCGTTGCTGACGTACGAACCGACCATCCGCTGCGTCTTGCCGAGCTTCTCGGCTAGCCACGCCTGCTTGATGCCCCTGGAGGCCAACACCTCTTTTATCCGATTGTATTTCATAAAGCACATTCTTCTTTTCGTGCAAAAATAGGAAATATTATTTCATCTAAAAAAAGAATCCACAGATTTTTTTCGTAGGGAATCGCTTGCGTGAATCACCGAGGAGCTACGGACGGAGGGAAGGAACTCACGCACCCCCTCTCTGCTTTCCCCTTTCTGAAATCTGAGATACTGAAACAGGAGGGAGATACAGGATATTTTAAGTCTTGGTCTAACCCCAGCCACACGCACATCGCCACCATGACGATGAGAATCACGGTGGCGATGGTAATTTCTACTAACCCGGTGATGGGGTATAGAGCAAACCAGCCAACCCTTACAAATCTTCAATAGCCTTCGCCCGGACGGTGGCGGTGTTCGCCTTGTCGAAGTAGCGGAGCATGGCGTAATAGGAATAGTCTCCACTGGTGATGGACAGCTCGATGTGGCCTTTTGAGGTGCTGAAAACTGTGCGCCAGGTGCAGTTGTTCATCTGTAGGTAAATCATCTTTTCATTATTCGACTCCGGTGCTTCGTAGCCTTGAAATTGCTCCACGCACTCCGACGGGGCTCCGTACTTCTCGGTGAGCATGGCCTTCAGGTTGTTGTAGTCCTTCTCCAGCGAGGCCCAGTCATCGTGGTTGGTGAACATGACTCCGATGGTATTCACCACGTTGGCCGCCTTCAGGGTGGAGACCGATACCGTGCAACCTTTGTAACCGGCGAAATCGCCTTCGAGCACAGCGATGCCGTCGTGCGTAGTGAGGTAGGTGAAGCCGGCCTGCTTCATCTTGGCCACATACTCGTCCAGCGTGCCGTCGATGGGGACTCCCTTGAAGGTGAGGTGCTCCGGTTCGGTCTGGGCAAATGTTGTCGCAAACGCTACGAATGCGACGAACAGCGAAATAATCATCTTTCTCATATCTCTTGTGTTTTATAGTGAAACCGCATCCTTATCGGCCTTCCGCTCCGCTAGCGCACAGAGGTGTGCTAGCAGAAGCGGTAGGCGCTGTATCGACACATTCTCTCTGCTACAAATCCTCCATGCGGGACTTCACGAGGTTCGCGTGGTCCACGTAGCGGAGGACTACGCGGGTCCGGTGGTCGTAGAGCTCTATGGAGAGCTGGATGTCGCCTTTGGGGGTCGCGTAGAGGGTGGTCCACCGGCACTGCTCCTCCTGCAGGCGGATCAGCTTCTCGGCGTTGGAATGCGGGGCATGCCGGCTCAGGAAGGTCTCCACGCACTGATTCGGCTCGCCGTACTTGCGGGTGAGCATGGTCTTCAGCGTGGTGTAGTCGGCCTCCAGGTCGGACCAGGTGTCCTTCCCGGGGAAGATGACGGCAGCGGTGTGGACCCTGACGGTGTCGGAGGCGGCTACGATGACGCGGCAGCCCGGGGTTCCGGCGAAGTCGCCCGTCATGGTGGCGGAGTAGGATCCCGCGCCGACGAGGGTGAGGCCCGTCTGCTCCAGCCGGGCGGTGAACTGGGCCACGGTGCCGTCGATGGGTACTCCCTTGAAGGTGAGGTGCTCGCCCTCGACCACTTCGCGCGGGCTCACGGCCACGGTCTTGCGCTCGCCCTTGGAGCCGCAGCCGGCCGCGGCCAGCGTCGCCAGTGCGACAAGCAGTGTGATGGTCAAATGTTTCATAAGATTCGTATGTGTTAATTGGTATGGTTACTTTCTATCATTTTCCCATGGAGAAGGCGGACCTCCCGCCCCGGACGGCCACGTACTTCTGTAGTCGGCTGTTGGGCTTGTCGGGGACGGTCATCACTATCCGGGTCCCAAGGATTTCGTCGATGTACTTGGCTTTCACCTTCTTCTTGTTGGACACTCCCAGGAAGTCGGATATCTCACGCAACGACCTTGGCTCGGAGCAAAACTCGACGATGCGCTCCTGCAACGTCATCACATGAGGGCCGAAGGGGCGATGCTCCGACAGCTGACCGGTACTGGTATCCGACTGGTACCCGACTGGTACGCGACTGGTACGCGACTGGTACGCGACTGGTACGCGACTGGTACGTTTGTAGACAGTCACCGCGAAGGCGGTCAGCAGATTCACATCGAACCGGGCCTCGGGGTTGCCGTTCGCGCTCAGCTCCTTCTGCACCTGGCCGATGCCTCGGTTGTACTTATTGACATAGCCCAGCGTCTTCATCGCCCCGGCAATGATGGGGTTGCGGTAGTCGTTGATCTTCGGGAAGTTCTCCGGCCGGGCGTTGCCGTAGAGGCCGCCGGCGTTGGTTATCTCGAGGTGGTCGCCGAACTCGTAGAAGCGGAGGGGCGTGTTGCTCTGCAGGTCGCGGTGCATGCAGCCGTTCATCAGGAGCTCGCGAATGGCCCAGTAGGGGTAGTTCTTCACCATATCCTCGCGCAGCATGGAGGCCGGCACGGGGCATTGTTTGATGACGGACAGTTCCAGAAGCGACTCCAGCTTGGGGAGCAGCTCGCAATAGTTCTCGCTGAACTCGCGTTCGTTGACCACATTGGAGGTCTTGTCGGTCCCTTCGAAGCAGACATACTGCACGTAAGCCCCCGGCATGAACCGGCGGGGGTTGCGGCCAAACAGCACCAGTCCGGCGAATGTGGGGCAGTTGTTGTCGAGGTCGAACATGCCCAGGGCGGCAAGTTGCTCCTCCACGGGGCGTGTCTCCGACTGGAGCACTTCGGGGCTGACGGCCTTGGTCATGAATTTACTATGGAAGACGTCGAGGTCGAGGTCCCGTAGCGAGGCCGAGAAGCAAGGCGTAGCGTCGAAGGTGGCCATGTTGCCCGTGGAGACCGTGCGTTCCACGCGGTAGCTCTCGTCAATAGCCAAGATGTCTTTCAGTTCCTCTATTGTCATACTATTTGTCGAGTCGATTACACATTGCGTCGCGGGGCTTTCCAGCTATGGTTCGGAGGAGGGCTGTCCCGCCGGGGCAAATATAACGAAGTTTTTTCGGAAAAGCGTCATAAATAAGGTGGAAAAATTGCTTTTGTTCGGTTTAGCGACAGAAACGTTCGCTTCCACCCCCCCCTCATGACTCTTACTTAGTCTCACTAAACTTGCCAGTTGCAAAAAAAATAGTCATCAGACCAGGTTTGTGGTTCATCCGCTTTTACTTGATTGATGTCAGAAGAGGCTAGTCTATGCTTTATCGCTCCTCCATGTCCATCGACGCGATACACTTGCAATCTAGTCAATATCCATTCCGAGCAAGAAGTCCATCAATCCTATAATCAAGACACCGTTTTCGTCGTGATATGGAGTTATATCTTCACGCATTATGACTATTTTCTTGAAAGAGTCATTGATGCGTTTTAGTGAAGCCAATTCCTGATCACGTTTTTCTTCATCAGGCATTGCAAACGCTGATTGTATATAGAAGCGTTTGTCACCCTTGTTGGCTACAAAATCAACTTCCAGCTGTTTTCGTTCGGTTGCTGTTCGTGCTTCCACCATTCCTACATCCACGTTAAAGCCGCGACTCCGCAACTCATTATAGATGACATTTTCCATAATGTGATTTTCTTCTATTTGACGGAAGTTAAGCAACGCATTGCGCAGACCGACGTCTTGGAAATAATACTTTGACAATGTCCCAATGTACTTACGTCCCTTGATATCATATCTGATGGCCTTCTCTATGATGAAAGCATCCTCCATATAGGAAAGATAGTTGGCAACTGTCATTGGCGAGAGGTTTTCCCTCTTCACCGTCTTGAACGTATTGGCAATCTTATGAGGATTGCAAGGCGCGCCTATCCCGGATGCCATCACGTTCATAAGTTCAGAAAAGCCTTCTATATTGGAAATCCGGTTACGTTCAACAATATCACGCAGATAGAGGGTCTGATTCAAACGGGAGTGTTCACTTAAAAAAAGTTGTCATTAGTGACATTTTTTTAAGTACTCAGGTTTCGGATTTAGGAAAATAGCATTAGTTGTCACATAAAAAAAAGGCTTTGAGCATTTCCGTATATCGCTGAAAATAAGTAATTTAGTAGCGCAAAAAAAACGTGTGCCCAGCTAGTTGGGCACACTTCGTTTGGAAAATGCGGAATCCTGTATTATCTTTGCCGACGGAATAAAACAAAAGTAATGAACACGAGTTATGAACATCAACAATTTCGACATGACACATGACAGATATGACACTTGATTTCGTAACTTCCCTCGTGCGTACGCGCAGGAAAATCACATTAACGTTTTTTGAAAGCATCTACGTGATATTATAT
>CAVFUK010000178.1:0-4951 GCA_963625535.1 Anaerovoracaceae bacterium
TCGTAACGGTAAACGGTACCGAACTCTGCCAAACGGAGCGGCAGGTCTTTATATGAGCGAGGTGAGTTCTTGTAGATCATACAGTGGTGAGGGCAGTTCATCGGTTTCAGCAGGTAAACCTCGCCCTCCTCGGGTGTGGTGATAGGCTGGAAGCTGTCCTTTCCATAGTGGTCCCAGTGACCGGAGGTGACGTAGAGTTGCTTGTTTCCGATGTGCGGAGTCATCACCTGCAGGTAGCCGAAACGTTTCTGGATTTTCTTCAGCACGTCTTCCAGACGGAGGCGAAGGGCGGTACCCTTCGGCAACCAGATAGGCAATCCCTTGCCCACCATCTCGGAGAACATAAAGAGTTCCATCTCCTTACCGATCTTGCGGTGGTCGCGCTTCTTGGCTTCCTCCAGCAACACGAGGTATTCGTCGAGCATCTTCTTCTTGGGGAAGGTGATGCCGTAGATACGTGTCAGCTGCTTGCGGTCCTCCTGACCTCTCCAGTAGGCACCGGCAACGGATGTCAGCTTGATGGCCTTGATGGGTGCGGTAGAGAGCAAGTGCGGTCCACGGCAGAGATCGGTAAACGCGCCTTGTGTATAGGTGGTGATGTGGCCGTCCTCCAGTTCAGAGATCAGCTCGCACTTGTAGGTCTCGCCTCTGTCGCCGAAGAGTTTCAGGGCGTCGGCCTTGCTGATGTCCTTGCGGACGAGGGTCTCTTTCTTGGCTGCCAACTCGGCCATCTTAGTCTCGATGGCGGGCAGGTCCGACTCTTTGATGACGGCTTCACCCGGATCCACGTCGTAGTAGAATCCGTTCTCGATAGCCGGTCCGATGCCGAACTGAATGCCGGGATAGAGTTCTTGCAAAGCCTCTGCCAGCAAGTGTGCGCTGGTGTGCCAGAAGGCGTGCTTGCCTTGCTCGTCGTCCCATTTATACAACACGAACTTGGCATCGGCGTTGATGGGGCGTGCCAAATCGTAAGTCTCACCGTTTACGCCGCATGCGAGCACCTCTTGTGCCAGGCGCGAACTGATGCTTTCTGCTATCTGCAGACCAGTAACTCCCTCGTTGTATTCACGAACGGAGCCGTCAGGAAATGTAATTTTTATCATAATAGTTGATGTTTCTTCTTTTGAATCGCAAAAATACTGAATTCTTTTTATTGCGCAGATGCTTTTGGGATAAATTTTATTCCTCATCCACTACTGAATACCTTTTTATGATGTTATAGGCGGAGAAGAGGCCCAATTCACCGGCTTTGCTGAGGTCCGCCACGCCCTCTTTGTTGTTGCCCAGATAGATGAGCGTGAGGCCGCGGTTGTAGTAGGCTTCGGCAAAGTTGGGGTTGAGCTCGATGGCCTTGTCGTAGTCCACGACGGCTGCCTTGTAGTCGTTGAGTAACGAGAGGATGTTGCCGCGGTTGTAGTAGGCGAAGGCGAAGTCAGGTGCCAAGGCAATCACCTTGTTGAGGTCGTCCTTCACCAGCTCATAGTCGACGGACTTCACCTCGGGCGTAATCGGCATAACCGAGCCGGCGGCCTCGTTGAGGCGTGCCTCGTTCTTCTTGTACTCCAGTTGTTTGTAGCGAACCACTGCCCTGTTGAAGTATGCCGGGAAGAAGGTGTCGTCCACCAGGATGGCTTGCGTGAAGTCCTCGATGGCGCTGGAGAAGTCCTGTGTCAGGTAGAAGTCCATGCCGCGCAGGAAGTGGAGCACGGGATTCTGCGGATCGCGCGTGATGTCCAGCGTGAAGTCGTTGACGGAGTTGAAGTGCTCGTCGGCCTGTTTCTCGGTCAGCGCGGCCTCTTGGTTGATGATGAGCAACCGGTGACGCAGGAGTTTGTTGTGGTTGAGGTCGTCCACGGCACGGTAGTAGTTGATGGTGCGCTTCACGCCGTTGTCCTTCTCATAGTACGAGAGCACGTAGAGGGGTTGCAGTTCCACCTTCACGTTCTTGTCCTGCACCTTGCCACGGTACTCGCTCTTGTAGCGTTGTTCGTCGGTCGCATTGTCGGCCACCACTATCTTGCGGTAGTTGTTCATGTTCTTGTCGGACTTCTTGCGGGTCTTTTCCGTGTCGTTGTTCTTGGTGTTCTTCTTCGTGCCGTTGTGCCGTTCCATCTCCGACTTCAGCAGCACGAACTCGTCGGAGTTGGCGCCTTTCAGGTCGCCCATCCTACGGCGTGCCTCGGCACGGTAGTGATAGCCAGTGAGGAAGTTGGGGTACTGGTCGATGACAGTGGAGAAGTCCTTCACGGCGGCTTTGTAGTCGCCCGTCTGGCTCAGCAGGAGGCCTCGGTTGAAGATGGCCATCATGTTGTCCGGCTCCATGTCGATGACGAAGTTGAAGTCCTCGATGGCACGGTTATCGTCGCCCACCTGGGCACGCAGCAGACCGCGGTTATAGTGGCCCAGGAAGTTGGACGGTTCCACGGAGAGGGCCAGGTCGTAGTCGCTCATCGCCCCGCGGAGGTTGTTCTGATGGTAGCGTGCCAAGGCTCGGTTGATGTAGTTGTTGGCGTTCTTCGAGGTCAGGTGGATGGCCTTGTCGAGGTCCTTCTCCGCCTCTTTGTAGCGCGACTTCATCAGGTTGAGGATGGCTTGCGACGACCATGCCTCACCGTCGTAGGGGTCGATGCGCAAGGCATCCGCCACGCTCTGCTCGGCCCGCAGCGTGTCTTTCTGCTTCAGCGACACGTCGGCACTCATCAGGTAGGCTGTCGCGTGGCGCGGAGCCAACCGCTTCAGTGTGTCGAGGTCGGCCTGTGCGCCATCGTAGTCCTCCTTCTGCATACGGCAGAGGGCCAGGTTGTGCCACAGGTTCTTGTTCTCGGGGTCGTAGTGGAGCGCCTTCTCGTAGTCGGATATGGCTCCGTCGTACTTGCGCAGACGGATGCGTGCTATGCCTCGCACCTGATAGCAGTCCACCACGAAGGGGTTGCGCAGGATGGCTTCGCTGCAATCCTGTTCCGCGCCCAGATAGTCGTCGAGGTTGAGCTTCGCCACACCCCGGAAGAAGTAAGGTTCGTAGAGGTATGGCTTGGCGCCGATGACTTGGTTGAAGTATTGTATGGACAACACGTAGTCTTCGAAATAGAGTGCGTTACGTCCAATGGTCATCACCCTGTCCGTATTGATTTGCGCCATTGTGGCAAGCGGCAGGGTCACCAGTAAACTAAAGAAGAATCTACGCATCGTCATAGTCTTTTAACGGTTTTACCGTCCGGCGGATTTCACTTTGTATGAGCAGTGTACCTTGCCTTTCAGCATGCTGTTGAGTTTTCCTTGGATCATCTTTTTGCGCAGCGACGAGAGGTGGTCGATGAACATCATTCCCTCCAGGTGGTCGAACTCATGCTGCATGCAGCGGGCTTTGTAACCTTCGGCCCACTCGTCGTGTTCCTGCATCTCCTCGTCGAGGTACTTCACATGTACGCGGTCTTTGCGTTTCACCGCCTCGTGGATGCCGGGCAGACTGAGGCAGCCCTCTTCCATGGAGACATCGTCGCCGTCGGTCTCCACCACGTGGGGGTTGATGAAAGCGTGACGATAGCCCTTCAGCTCGGGATAGTCGTCGGAGAGCACGTCGAGGTCGATGACCACCACGCGGATGGACAGTCCCACCTGCGGAGCCGCCAGTCCCACGCCGTCGGCATGGTCCATCGTATCGAACATGTTCTGTATCAGTTCCTTCAGCCCCGGATAGTCGGGTGTGATGTCTTCCGCCTCTTTTCGGAGGACAGGTTGACCGTAAGTATAAATAGGTAATATCATATCTTTTGTCTGTATTTACAAGTTTCTTTTCGATTCCATATAGCTCTGCAGGATGATGGTGGCGCTGATTTCATCCACCAACGCCTTGTTTTGCCTGTCTTTCTTCTTCAGTCCGCCGTCGAGCATGGCCTGATGGGCAAGCACGGAGGTGAACCGTTCGTCGAAGTATTCGACAGGCAGTTCCGGGTAGGCCTTCTGTAGCCGACGGACGAAGGGCTCAATGTTGCGCATGTTCTCCGAGGGGGAGTTGTCCATCTGCTTGGGCAGTCCGATGACGATGCGCTCCACCGGCTCCTTCTGCAGATAGGAGGCAATGAAGTCGAACAGCTGGTGTGTGGGCACTGTCGTCAGTCCGTTGGCTATCAGTTGCAGCACGTCGGTGACCGCAATGCCTGTGCGCTTGCGTCCGTAATCGATGGCGAGGATTCTACCCATGTGTGGAGTTTTTTTTGATTCGCAGACGAGTTAAACGAAGAAGGAGACCCCTCTGGCTTCCTGTGGGAGTCAAAGGAATCTCCTCTTACCGTATATGCTTGTCTGTCAATGTCGAAAATCTGAATCAGAAAACACGGGAGAGCAACCATGCGCCCTGGAAATCGGAGCGTGACGGATATTTTGCCTTGAAGGCGTCTCTTGCCTCGGCGGCAGAGGCACGGTCGTCGAAGGTGGCCGCCACCACACGATACATGTTGCGCTCTGAGTTGTAGACGATCTGTGCGGAGTATCCCTCCTTGTCCAAGAACTCTTTCAGGTTCTCGGCATTGGCTTTCACGCCGAAGCTACCGCAAACGACACTGTAGTTTTTGATGCCGTCGCCACTGATCATGGAAACCTTCTCCTCGCGAACCGTAGCGTTGGACGTTGCGGTCGGTCCGGTCTGAACGGTAGTAGTGGTGGTTGTCTGCACCGGAGCCACTTCCACGGTTTCGTTGCTCTTGGTCTGAGCCAACTCTTGCTGTTTGGCTTTCTCGTAGGCTTTCTTGTAAGCGCTCTCGCTTGATTTACAAGAGGAAACCATCATAGCCAAGCACAAACCGGAAGCTAAAATCAAATACTTTTTCATCTGTTATTCTGTTTTTAATTTATTGTCTTTTTACCTGTATACACACCAACCTGGCGGGCATACCGCCCCACCCGATTCGTGTCATTTTAAATAGGTAGGGCAAAAGTAGTACATATTTTATAT
>CAVFUK010000179.1:0-4822 GCA_963625535.1 Anaerovoracaceae bacterium
AGAGAAGACAGAGCCCTCGATATAACTTCCATTAAAATTAAAACCGGTTAAGCTGGTGCATCCCTCAAAGGCAGCGTTACAGATTTTTTTCAAGCCCCCTAAATTTATATAAGTCAAGCTAGTGCAGCCGTAGAAGGCTTTGCTGCCAATCTCTTCCCAATCATCTGTAGGAAAGGTCACGCTGGCGAGGCTAGTGCAACCTGAGAAGGCTTCCTGGCCAATCTTCTGCAAGTTGCTCCCGAGGTTTATGGAGGTCAGACTTGTGCAACCTTTGAAGGCTTTCTCGCCAATCTCCCCCAAGTCCGTCGGAATCGTCACGGATTTCAGTGCGGTGCAGCCATTGAAGGCATCGTTGCCAATGGCGGTCAATCCCGATGGCAGTGTCACGGAGGTCAGTGCTGTGCAACCATTGAAGGCTTTCTCGCCAAGGGTGGTCAAACCCGTAGGAATCGTCACGGACGTTAAGGCTGTGCAACCGTTGAAGGCATCGTCGCCAATGGTGGTCAATCCAGATGGCAGTGTTACGGAGGTCAAACTTGTGCAACCGTCGAAGGCACCGTCGCTAATGGTGGTCAATCCCGTCGGCAGCGTCACGGAGGTGAGGGTGGTGTTGTCCTTGAACATTTCCTTGGTCAACGTTGTGCCAGTCTCCACAGTCGCCCCCGACAGGTCCACCGTGGTGACAGCGGCGGCCGATGTGCTGTTGCTCAACGCCGTCTGCAGTGTGCTCAGGTCCTTGGCGCTCAACGTGCCGGTAATCTTCAGCTCCTCCTCGTTGTCGATGGCATCCGTTATCAACGATTCCGTCAGTTCGCCTCCATTTGCTACGTACACTGAGTGCGTCTCCGTATTGGCGGATGTGGACACGGGGTCGAAGATTCCTTTGATGACATCGCTTGCGGCGGTCCAGTCATTCACAGTGACGGACTTCACCGTGGCAGACTTCTTGCCTATGGTCAATCGGTAGCTGTAGCTCTTGCCTGCCTCTGTGACGGGGATGCCTGTGATGGTCAGCGTCGTTGCTTGACCATTGGTGTTGTTTGTCAGTATGATGGTGATGAAGGCCTCGTTGTCCACTGCCTGTGCGTTCGGCAACAGCAGGGCGTAGTACTTGCCGTCGGTGTGCTTGTAGGGTGTTACTTCCTCGGGACTGGTCAATAGCTGTGGCGCACCGCCGACTATCTCTGTCGCCGTGGCATGGAACTTGATGTCGCTCACATAGTAATCGGTCGTCGGGAATTCGTCGTTGTAGGTTATTTGGTCGATGACCATGCGCACCGTCTGGCGCTGCATGGGCAGATTCACCTGGGCGGACTTCGTCGCGGTGGTCTTCGCGGTCATATAGTCCGCGCCCGCAAAGTCATCCGGGCTGCCGAAGCTTGTCGGCATGGAGAATGTGGTGAACGACGCTCCAGTCTTCCCTGCGGGGTAGAAGGCACGGAACTCCGTCTGGCCGTTCTCTTCCCACACCAGGTAGTTGCTCTGCTCGGGTGTCCAGCTCGTGCCGTCGAAGGTGTAGACTACAGCCTTCTGTGTGCCTGCCTCCACGGAGATTTTGTCTCCATCGCTGAACTGTGCTTGCTCCGTCTCCGTGCCGATGGGGTTGCTCTTCAGCTCCAAGGCCGTAGGAGAGCCCACTTGCGCGCTGAAGTGCACCGCGTTGTCATCGTTGTGGTAAGCGGAGAGGTAATCCTCACTCTCCGAACAGGCAGCGAAAGCCATAGCCGCCATTGCCATAGTCCATATCGATTGTTTCATCATATCTTTTAGGTTACGTTAGTTTATTCTGTTCATGGATAGCCATTTGCATTCCATTCGGCTAAAATAGGTAGAAATGGTGGATCCCACAAATATTTTCTGCACATCTTTGCCACGAAGCCTCTTTTTAACGATTTCCGCGCCTCGATTCCCTCCGTAAGCAACCTTCAGTCGGGTGTAGAAAGCAAAAAAATGAAACGCACAGGCCTACACCTTTATGTATGTAACCAGCCTTCAGACGGGTGTGGAAAACAAAAAGAGGAAGCGCAAGCGCGCCTCCTCCGTATAAGTTCTGTCTTCAAAAGTTCACTAGCCTCAGGCTAGCTGCTGTTCTATCTCCTGCAACTGGAGCTTCAGGTTCTTGTCCACCTCCAACTGCCGTTTCACTATCTTGCAGGCGTGGAGCACGGTGGCATGGTCCTTCTTGCCAATCTGCATGCCAATCTGTGCCGACGAGGCGTCGGTGAGCTTCTTGGCCAGGAACATCGCTACCTGACGGGCGGCCACAACGTCGCGCTTGCGCGATTTGCTCTGCAGCGAGAGCGGCTCCACATCGAAGTAGGCGCATACTTTCTCTACAATGTTGTCGATGGAGGTCTGCTTCTTCTCCTCAATCTTCGTGATGCGTCCGATGACCGAGCGCGCCAGGTCGAGGTCCACCTCCTTGTTGTAGACGATGGAGTAGGCCATCAGAGCGTTGACGATGCCCTCCAGGTCGCGCACGCTCTCGTTCACGTTCTCGGCGATGAAGTCCACCACCACTTCGGGGAACTTCAGTCCGTCGCGGTACATCTTGTTCTTGAGGATGTTCTTGCGCAGCTCTGTGTTGGGGCGCTCGAGCTCAGCCAGCAAGCCCCATTTGAAACGGGTCAGCAGGCGGTCCTCCATGCCTTGGAGCATCACCGGCGAGCGGTCCGACGTCATGACGAGCTGCTTGCCGTTCTGGTGGAGGTGGTTGAAGATATGGAAGAAGGTGTTCTGCGTCTTCGTGGCGCTGGCGAACTCCTGTATGTCGTCGATGATGAGCACATCCACGCCCTGGTAGAACCCGATGAAGTCGTTCACCGTGTTGTTGCGCACGGCGTTGGTGTACTGCACCTGGAACAGGTGTGCCGACAGGTAGATGACTTTCTTCTGGGGATACATCGCGCAGATGCGGTTACCGATGGCGTTCACCAGATGCGTCTTGCCGATGCCCGAGGGCCCGTAGATGAAGAGCGGGTTGAAGGCCGTCTTGCCCGGGTTCTGTGCCACCGTCTCCGATGCCACGCGGGGCAACTTGTTGCTGGAGCCTTCGATGAAGTTCTCGAACGTGTAGTCCGCCTTCAGGTATGTCTCCCAGTTCTGCTGAGGAGCGGGCTGCGGCATTATCTTACGCGGGTCGCGCGGCTCACTGGCCTGTGCGGGTTGGTTCGTAGTCTCGTGAGTGGTAGAGGGAATGGTGATAGTGTCCTTCTCGGTTGCCTCCGTCTTCGGTTGGGCGGCCTCGTTTCCCATAGCGATAGAGTACATCAGTTGGGTGCCTTGTCCTATACCTCTATACAGGGCGGCACGCATCAAGTCGAGGAACTTCTCCTCGATGAACTCATAAAAGAACTGTGTGGGGACCTCTATCGTAAGGATCTTTCCCCGCTCGTTCTCCTCGTATTTCAATGGTCTGATTGGCACAAACCACGTATGGTATGTCGAGTCTGGAACATTATCCTTGATAATGCGCAGGCATCTGCTCCACAACTCAACAGGGTCACTCTTTATCATAGTCTATCACTCCGTACTTTTTCATCAAATTCGGATTGCAAAGTTGGGAATCTTATTCTAGAAAAACAAGCGCCCTTATTCTTGCAAAATCCTTAATTCCAATAATGAGCTAGCTTTCAGCTCTTTAATTATAACCCTACGAACAACCTCGAAAAATTTGTTTTGCTATTCTCGAACCACCTGACAGTGAACTCGTTGCGACGATGAATCGCTATCTTTCGTCCCTTGTCAAACATTCTTCACGCATCTCGTTGAAGTGTTTCTACTAAGCACTTACGGGCGTTCGGTGAGGAGATGTCCAGGGCGTGCTGCTATTTGGATAAAATCTAAATTGACCTCGCCCCGAGCTTTCAGTTTCGTTCGTCTACTTATCCTTCTTGCCGAAGAGCGAGAAGTGGACGTATCGCTTCGGGTGTGCCTGCAGGTCCTCCAGCAGCGATGCGGCGTTGTGGGTGGTGGCGTTCAGGTTGTAGTAGATGGCCGTGTCGTTGAAGAGCAGGCCCAGCGAGTTGTCCTTGCGGTTCAGCTTGTCGGTCAGCAACTGTATGTTCTGCATCGTGGAGTCGGCCTTCTGCATGGTGGCGGCGAAGTCCACCTGCTTCAGGTTGTCGCTGATGGTGACGAAGTTGCCGCTCATCGTGTTGAGGTTGCCCGCCAGTGGCTTCAGGTCGCTCTGCATCATGCGGTTCAGCTCGCCGGTGGTCTTCTCCAGATTGGCGGTTATCTGCTCGGTGTGTTGCAGTGTGCCTCGCAGGGCAGGGTCCGCCAGCAGGGCGTTGAGCGACGACGCTATGGAGTCGAGCTTCGGCAGTATCTGTTGTATGGCGGGCACCAGGGTGGCTGCGGTGTCCATCAGTCCGCCGTTGATGCGGCCCGGCACTGTGTCGCCCGGCTGATGGAAGGTCTTCGCCTCCTTGTCGAGAATCAGGTACATCTTGGTGGTGCCGAGCATCTCGGTCACCAGTTCGCCGTGGCTTCCCTCGGGCAGGCGGAAGCGCTTGTCCACCTCCACCATCACCACCACGTGTCCGGGGCTGTTGTAGTTGTAGGTGATGTCGCGCACAATGCCCAGGTTGAATCCGTTGGCATAGACGGGGCTCGATACGGTGAGTCCGCCGGCGTTCTCAAACTCCACATAGTAGTAGTTGGTGGCTTTCAGCATGTTGATACCCTTGAGGAACCGTATGCCGAAGAACAGTATGGCAACCGTGAAGATCGCCGTGATACCTATCTTAACCTCTTTCGTGAACAGTTTCATTATCGTTGTGTTTTATTTTTTTTATTTCTTCTTACTATTGTATATACG
>CAVFUK010000180.1:0-4756 GCA_963625535.1 Anaerovoracaceae bacterium
TAGGTGAATGGAGCAGCACGCCCCAAGACCTCGGCACCGGAGAGTTGGCGGAAGCTGAAAGTATTCCGGTGCTTGAGATAGACGCGAATACCCTGCGAGTGACGGAAACAAGAATAAACGAAGTCCTCAAGAATGGCAAGCTGAAGATTAAAGGAAAGATAAAAGCCGAAGACGTAACGGCTTTGGCCCAGAATAAGACTATCGAGGTCCTCGACCTGTCGGAAGTGGAGGCAGCAAACGAAAGTGAATTCAGCATCAACAAGATTAGTTTCTATTATAACAATAAAGGTAATACCACTCTGAAAGAGGTGAAGATGCCGGAGAGCATGACCACAATAGGCGAACTCTGTTTCGCTGGTTGCACAAATCTCCAAACCGTCACTTTGCCAACCGACTTGAAGGAGATTGGAGGATATGCATTCTATGGAGCAGGGATTACTGAAATCACCATTCCAGCCAGTGTGACAGCAATTGAGACATATACCTTTTACCAATGCGAGAAATTGGCAAAAGTAACGTTCAAGGGGAATATACAGAGCATAGGCTCAAATGCTTTCTATGAATGCAAAGCCCTTACGGAAATAACATTACCTTCTACAGTTACTTCTATAGGTCAATATGCATTCCGTGGTTGTTCGTCCCTTGCCAAGGTTACATTTTCTTCTCCTTCAAAATTGAATTCTCTGGGAGCAAGTGCATTCATCTATTGTAGTTCGCTCGCAGAGATTACACTACCTTCGGGAGTGACATCTATCCCAGAATCTGCATTTAGCAGTTGCTCAAAATTAAAAAAGGTAACGTGCGAAGGAAATGTAACAAGTATAGGTAAAAGCGCATTTTCTTGTGGAGAAGACACAGGATTATTTGCGGATCTCTATTTGACATACAACACCGCATTGCCCGTTCTAAGCGGTAGTGGTAACTTTTCCAGCACTAAAGCTAACCCCTTAAAGGTTCATCTCAATGAGAATCTCTTCAATAGTTACGCAACCGACGCAAATAGTAATTACAGTTACTGGAAGACTTTGGTGGAAACAGATGGAACTGTCACCTTCGTAAAGAATTGATAGACGTTCCGTGGGGTTAGGGAGGTCACGAAAGACCTCCCCTAATCTCCTCGTAGCGACACCATAAACGATAGTGTCCGCAGCGCCGAACGAAACCTCGGCCTTGCGGACACTGTCGTTTTTGATACGAGCAGTAGACATTTCCCCCGATAAAACAGCCAAGGGGCAACCGCCACCGAAGGGAGCGTCCGCGATAAAAAGGAATCTACCCACCGACAGTTGCGCAGTTCGTGAAATACCATGTAACCTAGCCGCGTGAAACCATAAAGGAGCAAGACGACGACAACGATAGAGGGCTGAATCATCCGCGAAGAGGTGCGACGCAGGCAATCACTGCAGCCCCATCAGATAAGCCCTTGCCCCATAGAGCGGCACATTGGCGAGGCGATCCTGCTCGCGATAGTCACTCATGGAGAAACGCAACCCATAGAGCTCGGGATGGTCAGCGAGATAAGTTTTCATCGATTTGGCCTGCACGTTCTCCTCGGCCTTCACCTCGATGGGCAGAATCCTCATTCCTTTCTGAATGACGAAATCTATCTCCAACAGACTGTTTTCCTTGCTGTAGTAACCGATGTAGACGTCGCGCAACGACACCATCTGCGAGCAGACAAAGTTCTCCGTGAAGTCCCCCTTATCGGAATTCTCCTTATTGGGCAGCAACAGCAAGGCCGCCGGCACATTATTCATCGTCCCCAACAGTCCACAATCGAGCATGAAGAGCTTGAAGGCGGAAATGTCCTCGTGAACCTTCAGCGGCATGGAGGCCGTGGAGAGCCGGTTGACCTTGTAGACCAGGCCGGCGTCTATCAGCCACTGGATAGCTTGCTCATATTCCTTGGCGCGGGCACCTTTCTTGATGACGCCATAGATAAATTTCTTGTTCTCCTTCGCCAGTTGTGAGGGGATGGAGTTCCACACCTGATTGATGCGGATAGCCTGTTCGGCGGGAGCATGCTTGGAAATATCCTTGGCGTAGGCGAGCAGAATCTCCCGTTGCACGTCGCGCACGGCGTTGGAGTCGTTAGTCTGGATGTAAGTATTCACAGCTTCGGGCATTCCCCCCACCATATAGTATTCGCGCAACGACTGAGCGAAGAGGGTCCGGAGCCCACGCACAGCCGTCCAGTTGCCGCTCCGCAGAATGTCACACAACTGCGTCTGTCCCTTGGCTACGAGGAATTCCTCGTAGGTCATAGGATACATGTTGAGCGTGTTCACTTTCCCGACAGGGAATGACTCGCCTTCGTGTAGCGTGATTCCCAGCAGAGAGCCTGCCACGGCGACATGGTATTGGGGCGCGTCCTCGCAAAAGTATTTCAGCGAAGCCAGACCGCGACGCAGCTCCTGTATCTCGTCCATGATGATGAGTGTCTTGCCGGCTTCCATAGGAACTTTGGCTATGGCGCCTATGGTGAGCAGTATTCTATTCATGTCATAATCCGGAGCGAAGAGGTCTTTTACGAGCGCATTATTGTCGCAGTTGACGTAAGCCACATACTTAAAGCACTGTCGTCCAAACTCCTTCAGAATGTAGGTCTTGCCAACTTGTCTTGCCCCCAGCAAGACGAGAGGTTTACGGTCCGTCCGCTCTTTCCAAGCGATTAAGTCCTTCAGAATGTCTCTTTCCATACTCCACTTTTCTTTGTTGTGCGCAAAGATACTAATACTTAGCGGATTAACAAGTGATTTTACATTTTTATGAGGGACTTTTCGCCTCTTCACCACACTTTTATGAGGGACTTTTCGCCTCTACGCTACACTTTTATGAGGGACTCCCCCCAGTTAAGGGCACAATATCTCCCCGGTTAGGAAAAAAGATTTTCCCCGTTGGGAAAAAATATTTTCCTAGGCAGGGAAGATAAAAACTAATCTTTTACCTTTGCAGAGCGAAGCAATTACGAAGGTTTCGTAACGCAAGTCACGTAATACGCAAGAAAGCCTATGAGCCAAAGAAATCCGTTTATCGTAGAGGGCTACCTGTCGCCCGAATACTTCTGCGACCGCGTGGAAGAGACAGCCCTGCTGACACGTCACCTGACGAACGACTGCAACGTGGCCCTCATCGCCCCTCGTCGCCTCGGCAAGTCGGGGCTGATAATGAACTGCTTCCACCAGGAGGCCGTCCGGGACGCATACCACTGCGTCTACGTGGACATCTACGACACGAAAAACCTGGGCGAGTTCGTCCACGCCCTAGGCGCGGCCATCCTGAAGGAGCTGAGGTCGAAAGGCCGTGCCGCGTGGGAGGCGTTCCTCGCGGCGCTGCAGTCGCTCAGGTCCACCATCTCGTTCGACATCAACGGGACGCCGGAATGGAGCCTCTCCGTGGGCGACATCTCCACACCCACCGTCACGCTGGACGAGATATTCGCCTACCTCGACACGGTGGACAAGCCGTGCATCATCGCCATCGACGAGTTCCAAGCCATCGCCACCTACCCCGAGAAGACCGTGGAGGCCACGCTGCGCAAGCACGTGCAGGGCTGCCACAACGCGCACTTCGTCTTCTCCGGCAGCAAACGCCACATGATGGCGCAGATGTTCGCCACACAGGCCCACCCGTTCTACCACAGCACGAGCATCATGGGGCTGGAGCCCATCGCGGAGGGGACGTACCTCGACTTCGCCAACCGCCACCTGGCCACCATCGGCAAGACGATAAATCCCGAGGCTTTCCACCACATCTACTGTCGGTTCGGGGGGATAACGTGGTACATACAGTACGTGCTGAACATGCTCTACGCGCTGAAGACGGAAGCCCGAGAGCTCTGCCTCTCCGACGTGACGCTCTGCGTGACCGACATACTGAAGCAGCACAAGTTCGCCTACCAAGCCTTGATCTACCAGCTGACGGCGAAGCAGAAGGAGGTGCTGACGGCCATTGCGAACGAGGGCAACCCGCAGTCCGTGATGACCCAGGACTTCCTGCAGAAGTACCGTCTGGGCGCAAGCACGGTGCAGGGAGCCGTGAAGGCGTTGCTCGAGAAGGACTTCATCACGCAGGACGAAGGCTGTTTCCAGCTCTGCGACAAGTTCCTCGAGCTGTGGTTGAGGGGAGAGTGAACGTGACGCCCTTCCTTCCACCACATGCGCTTGCTGACACTCCTAACTCCTTCGGAGGTGTTTACGTGAACGTGACGCCCATCCTTCCACCTCACATGCGTTTACGGACAAACTCCTTCGGAGGTGTCGACGTGAAGGTGATGCCTCCCTTCCACCCCAAGCGTTTACTGTCCCTTCCGAGGATGGAGGAGAGAAAGTCCGGAAGAACCCATTACCCGATGAGAGGGGTGTGGAGAGTAGAAATCACGATCCCAACGGCCGACCGATGAGAGAGGGCCTTGGAGAGTAGGAGACCATCAGTGCTCGCGGAAGGAGACACTGAGAGGGAACGTACCCCTTGACAAAAACAACTGATATTACTGATATCGCTATTAGGCGTAGGAAGCCTAGTAGAGGAAGAAAAATGGCGATGAGCCAACTCACTATAAAGCAGCATGTTACGTTTCGTGCCTATCGCGCAGGCAGCAGATACTTGTCAAATTAGCAAGTCCAATGATATCAGATATCAGATATCAATTAAAAAAAAGAGGTATACCATCATGCATCCTTCTCTTAACGTCTTCTCTTTTTACTATACTGTATTACTATATATATTTATAATATATTGATGTATAGTATATTAT
>CAVFUK010000181.1:0-4728 GCA_963625535.1 Anaerovoracaceae bacterium
ATATAATATCACGTAGATGCTTTCAAAAAACGTTAATGTGATTTTCCTGCGCGTACGCACGAGGGAAGTTACGAAATCAAGTGTCATATCTGTCATGTGTCATGTCGAAATTGTTGATGTTCATAACTCGTGTTCATTACTTTTGTTTTATTCCGTCGGCAAAGATAATACAGGATTCCGCATTTTCCAAACGAAGTGTGCCCAACTAGCTGGGTACACTTTCTTACGGTTCGGTGTTATTCCCCGTCAGAATCAGGCAGTTAGCCTGTCGATGGGGAGGCTGTCAGCACGGATATTTTTTCTTGAATTATAAAAGACAATATTCTTCTTGATTTTGTTCTTAAATTAAAAATAATCAGCTATATTTGTGCTCGCATTTTTTAATCAATTTTATAGTAAAGATAGCTTTACAACGACTAACAATACATATGGCAAACGACGTTGACATCAACGAGAACAACCTTCTCTGCACGCATCCTGAAGTGTTACAGAAATTGCTTCTCGACCACACTACCCACAAGAACATCTTTTGGGCAACAGACTCGTATGCGCATCTGGGGGAAGGCTTCGGATTCGACGATGAGATTACCATAGAGCATATCACTGGCGAGAACGGGCGGATTATTCAGCCGCGTGCTGTGAAGGATGCCCAGGTGCAGACGAGGCGTGCCAAGAGAATGGCCGAGGTGTTCACGCCTTCGTGGATATGCAATGCACAGAACAATCTGGTGGATAACGAATGGTTCGGACGCACGGATGTGTTCAACACCGAGCATGCCGGCTCGCATTCGTGGACTCCTACAGATGGGAAGATAACCTTTCCCGAGGGCAAGACGTGGTGCGACTACATCCTCGACAACCGTCTGGAGGTAACCTGTGGTGAGGCTCCTTATCTCGTCAGCCGCTACGACACCGTCACCGGTCTGCCCATCAACCCGCTCAGTTACCGCATAGGCATCCTCGACCGCAAACTGCGCATCGTGAGTGAAAACACTGAGACCTCCGGTGAATGGCTAAAGGTTGCCAAGGAGGCCTTGCAGTCTACCTACGGCTTTGAGTGGCAGGGCGACAACTTGCTGCTGGCACGTGAGGCGGTGTTCTACACCTTCTGCGACTACTACGAGGCGAAGTTTCACAAAACTGTGCCCGAGAAATCACTTGTCGGCGTGGCCTACATCATCTCGTGGAACCTCTGGCAGATGGACGGGATGAGGCTCGTTGTCCCGGGTTCGTGCGACAAGGTCTACGACACGGGACTATTCGGAGAAGTGACCAAGCTGGAATGCCCGGCCTGCAAGAAGGGTACCATTGACGGCCACATCGGCGTAAAGTGCCGCATACGCGACTGGCGCTACAGTGGTAAGGACAAGGAGAAGGAACGTCCTTACTTCTCTACATTCGTATTAAGCAACAAGAACAAATAACATCCATATAGACACTTTAGGCATATGGCGGTATATACTACTATCGAGGCTGTAAAGCCCAAGCAGCGCGCTGGTCTCTTCGACGATGGAGGCATCGTTCTCCGCGACGAGCAGGAGCAGGCTGTGGGTGAGGCCATTAAATATTTCAAGCGGCGCAAGAAGGACGCACGTTTCCTCTGGAACGCCAAGATGCGTTTCGGCAAGACTATCTGCGCCTTGGAACTGGCCAAGCGCATGGCTGGGCTGGACGGCGACGACTGCGTGCGCCGCACCATCATCGTCACTCATCGCCCCGTGGTGAATGACTCGTGGAAGGAGGACTTCGACAAGGTGTTTGGCGAGGACTGCACGTCGTGCCACTACGGCACCAAGTTCGACGACTCTGCCGAGGGCGACTTCTATGCCTTGCAACGTTCGGTGGAAGAGGGCAAGCAGTTCATCTTCTTTGCCTCCATGCAATATCTGCGCCGTTCCACACTTGTTGGTGGCAACAACGACGAACAGTTGAAGGCGGACATCCTCTCTGCCGACTGGGACCTCGTGGTGGTGGACGAGGCGCATGAAGGTACACGCACCGACCTCGGCCAGCGGGTCATCGACCTGCTCACGCAACATCCTCACACCAAGGCGCTCCATCTCTCGGGCACTCCGTTCAACCTCTACGAGGACTTTGCCGACGACCAGATTTACACCTGGGACTACATTAAGGAGCAAAACGCAAAACGTCAGTGGACGCGCAACCACCCCACGGAACCTGTAGAGAACAACCCTTACCGGGAATTGCCCGACATGGAGATACGAATCTATGACTTGGGCCATCTCGCTAAGGCAGACCTGGGCGAGGATGCCACGTTTCAGTTCAAGGAGTTCTTCCGCACCAAACAGGGCACCGATGTGCCCAAGGAAGAAAAGGGACGCTTTGTTCATGAGGATGAGGTAAGAGCGTTTCTCGACCTGATGTGTACCGAGGACGAGGAGAGTCATTACCCTTTCTCCACCGACGAATACCGCAACTGCTTCAACCATACGCTCTGGGTGGTGCCAGGCGTGAAGGAGGCGAAAGCGCTGGAGCATCTGCTGCGTGAGCACGAGGTGTTTGGAGGCTTCGATGCCATCATCAATGTGGCGGGCAACAGCGAGGACGATGAGACGCGCCAGGATGCACTCGACAAGGTGAAGAAGGCTATCGGTTCCGTGCCGGAGCAGACCTACACCATCACCATCTCGTGTGGCCGACTTACCACGGGGGTCACCGTGCGTCCCTGGACTGCTGTCTTCTACTTGAAAGGATCGGAGAACACGTCGGCTGCTACCTATATGCAGACCATCTTCCGGGTGCAGTCGCCTTATACCTATGTGGACGAGAATGGCGAGACGCGCATGAAGACCAAGTGCTACGTGTTCGACTTTGCCACCGACCGCTCGCTGAAGATGGTGGCGGAGACAGCCAAGTTTGCCACGCTCACCCAGAAGCAGAAGCAGTATGCCTCGGCTGCCACCACACGCGAGAAGGACATCGAGAACATGGAGCAGTTCCTCTCGTACTGCCCAGTCATTGCCATGCAGGGTGGCAAGATGGTGGAGTTTAAGGCCGACAGGCTCTTCGAGCAGCTGGAACATGTGTATGTGGACCGCGTGGTGCGCAACGGTTTCAACGACAACTCCCTCTACGACATACGCCAACTGATGCAACTCGACCCGCAGGAGGTGGAGAAACTCGACTCGTTGGGCGTGGAAATTGGCAAGACCACCAATATGGAGAAGCCTCAGCGCGCCAAGAACATCGACATGGCCAAAAATCACATGGCGGAGCGCCAGAAGGCTACCGTGGAGCGGGCCAAGAAGAAACAGCGCGAGGGCAAGAAACTTACTCAGGAGGAACTAGAAGCCTTAGAGGCTGTGAAGAAGCGCCTTCAAGAGGAGCGCAAGGAGCGCGACAACCGCATCACCATTTTGCGTGGCATCTCGTTGCGCATTCCGCTGATGATGTATGGCGCGAAGATTGACGATGAGGAAGAGGGCATCACGCTGGAGAACTTTACACGCATTATCGATGCCGACTCATGGGCTGAGTTCATGCCTAAGGGTGTGACGAAGGCTGACTTCAACAAGTTCCGCAAGTGTTACAACGCCACGGTCTTTGTGGCTGCCGGCAAGCGCTACCGTCAGTTGGCACGTGAGGCCGACCGCATGCATGTGGATGAGCGTGTGCGCCGCATCAGCGACATCTTTTCTTATTTCCACAATCCCGACAAGGAGACGGTGCTGACACCGTGGCGCGTGGTGAACATGCACATGAGCGACACGTTGGGCGGCTACACGTTCTTCAATGAGCGGTTCGACGGTCCGGTGGAGAAGGAGGTGCCGGCAACCAACGGCGAACTCTTCGAATGGGTGACCACCGACGAGCCTCGCTTCGTTGACCGTGGCGAGGTGACGCAGGAGGTGTTCCGCAGCGACTCGAAGATACTGGAAATCAACTCCAAGACGGGGCTTTATCCGCTCTATGTGGCTTACTCGCTCTATCGCCAGCGCAAGAAAGACTTTGAGGCAACGGGCGGCCTCATCGACGACCCGGACAACTACAGCGTAGAGGAGGAACAGGTAATCTGGGACGACATCCTCGCCAACAATGTCTATGTCATCTGCAACACGCCCATGGCGCGCCGCATCACGGAGCGCACCCTTCTCGGCTTCCGCTCGCTGAACATGCGAGAGGGCAACGAGCGACTTAACATCAAATCAGAACAACTCATCCGCCGTGCCACCGAAGACCGCGAGGCGCTCATCAACGACCTCCTGTCCGTAGGTTTCTGGCGTGGCGACAAAAGAATAAAAGAAACTATGAAGTTTGGAGCAGTGGTGGGGAATCCGCCGTATCAAGTGGAAGGGGCAAGTACACGCAAATCTCCGATATACCATATATTCTACGACCTTGCATTTGAGGTAGCCCCTAAAGTGTCACTTATAACGCCCGGTAGATTCCTTTTCAAAGCAGGTCAAACGCCAAATGAGTGGATGGACAGAATATTGTCTAATCCACATTTCAAGGTGGTTAGATATTTCCAAAACACATCTGATGTATTCCCAACCGTAGACATCAAGGGTGGAGTGGTTGTTACATTGTATGACAAATCACAAAATTTTGGAGAGATTGGATTCTTTTCTGAATTCTCGGAACTTAGAACAATTTTGAAGAAAGTAAAGGAATTCAAAGAAGAGAATATTTGTGGATTGATATCATCACAAGGTTTGTATAAGTTCTCTGAAACTGCATTAGAAGATTTTCCGGACATAAAAGATA
>CAVFUK010000182.1:0-4651 GCA_963625535.1 Anaerovoracaceae bacterium
ACATAAAACATTCAACGGCTTTCGCCTTCAACGTTTATAACGTAAAACATAAAACATAAAACATTCAACGGCTTTAGCCTTTACAACCTAAAACATAAAACATTCAACGGCTTTAGCCTTTATAACGTGAAACATAAAACATATCTCACGCGAAGTTTGCGGTTTCGAGAATTGTCGGTACCTTTGCTGATATTAAATAACAAATTATGGCAACAATCACATTAAGACCGGAAGTGTATGACGAGGCGGCGGCGTTTGCACATAGAGACAAACTCGACGTGGACGAATGGGTGAACGAGGTCCTGCAAAAGGTATTCATGAGGCATGCCACGACGGAAGAGAAGGTGGAGCAACCGACGGAGCTGAAGATGTTCAGCTGGGAGGAAATGGAGGGCATGTTCGCCTCGGACAAGAGCGACATGGAGCTGCGGGACGATTACCTGGAAGAGAAATACGGGATATGAGAATATTTTGCGACACGAATATCCTGACGGAGTTCTTGGAGAAAAGGCTTCAGTTTGACGCCGTCTCCAAAGTATTGGCGCTAGCGGAGGAGCATGAGTTGTTCCTGTCGGAAGGCGGTTTCTACACAATTACTTTTCTCGTGGACAAGCAATTGCGAAGGATGAGCGTCGTCAATCCGGAACGATTGGAAAAAGAGAGGAAAATGCTGTTGCGGGTGTTGGAAACATTTCAGATTTCCGCTGCCACGAAAGAGGGCCTTAAGCGAGGGGTAATAGACGGGTCCTTTAAGGACCTGGAGGATAGCTACCAGCTGCAGGCGGCATTGAATTGTGGGGCCGACGTGTTGCTGACAATAAACATAAAGGACTTTGAAGGTGCGATGGAGGATAAGCGCATCAAGATAATGACTCCCTTGTCTTTCGTGCAAGATGTGCTTCCTTCGCTGAAGGAACAAGAGAAATAGAGGAGTTTTTCGAAAATCTCCCCGTCCCCTCTTTACCCTTAAAGAGGGTTGAAGGTTTTATGTTTTAGGTTGAAGGTTGTTTAGCCCTTCGGGCTTCTAACGTTAAACGTTTAACGGCTTTCGCCTTCAACGTTTATAACGTAAAACATAAAACATAAAACCGTCAACGGCTTTAGCCTTTATAACCTAAAACATAAAACATAAAACACAAAACATTCAACGGCGTTAGCCTTTACAACCTAAAACATAAAACCTAAAACCTAAAACCGTCAACGGCTTTAGCCTTTTGTCTCAACAATCTTTGTGGGTGGGAGTTCGGCGTTGCGGCGACGGACTTGCTCCACTACGTTGGCGGCTAACTGGGCGAAGGACTGGCCGGTGATGCTGTCGGGGTTCAACGCTACGGGCTGGCCGGCGTCACCACCCTCGCAGATGCTCTGGACAATGGGAATCTGACCTAAGAGGGGAACCTGCATCTCCTCGGCTAGACGCTTGGCGCCCTCGCGGCCAAAGAGATAGTAACGGTTCTGAGGAAGCTCGGCGGGGGTGAACCACGCCATGTTCTCCACGAGGCCGAGGATGGGGACGTTCACTTTGTCGTTGGTGAACATGTTGATGCCTTTGCGGGCATCGGCCAACGCTACCTCCTGAGGGGTGCTGACTACTACGGCGCCGGTGAGGGCCAGGGTCTGCACGACGGTGAGGTGGATGTCGCTGGTGCCAGGAGGCAGGTCGATGAGGAAGTAGTCGAGCTCGCCCCAGGCGGCATCACCGATGAGCTGCTTGAGGGCGTTGCTGGCCATGCCACCACGCCAGAGGGTGGCTTGCTCGGGGTCGACGAAGAAGCCGATGGAGAGGAGCTTCACGCCATACTTCTCGATGGGGACGATGAGGTCGCGGCCGTCGACAGTCTCGGCATAGGGGCGCGCGTCCTCCACCTGGAACATCTTGGGCATGGAGGGGCCGAAGATGTCGGCGTCGAGCAGACCCACCTTGTAGCCCTGCTGGGCCAACGCCACGGCCAGGTTGGCGGTGACGGTGGACTTGCCCACGCCGCCCTTGCCGGAGGAGACGGCGATGATGTTCTTCACCTGGGGCAGCAGCTTGCCCACCTCGGGACGCGCCTGTTGGATGGTCTTCACGCTGATGTTGCCCTGGATGTCCACCTCGCGGCTGACGTAGGTGAGGATGGCCGTCTCGGCGGCTTTCACCACGGAACGGATGAAGGGGTCGGTAGGCTTCTCGAAGATGAGGGAGAAGGATACCTTGTTGCCGTCGATGCGGATGTTGTCGTCCACCATGCCGGCCTCCACGATGTTTTTACCCGTGCCCGGGTAGCGCACTGTGGCGAGTGCGTCCAATATCAGTTTAGGATAGAGTGTCATATACGAAATGTGTGTGTTAATAGTCGATGTAAATCATTTACCGGTCTGCGAGCCGCTGCGCTTGCTGCGGTTGTAGCTGCGGTAGGAGTCGAGCTCTATCTCCACGTCGGGCTCAGTGAGCTCGCCCTGCTGGGGCAGGCGGAACTTGAGGTACTTGATGGAGAGGCCGCGCTGGAGCCACTGCTGCTCGTAGTAGGTCTGTATGCCCAGGATCTTGTCCACCAGGCCGGAGTGATAGAGGTCCTCGGTCTGGAACTCCACGGGGAGATGGTTGCACCGCACCATGTAGTCGGTGTAGGTATACATGAAGTTGCTGTCCGTCTTCAGGTGGATGAGTCCGTCGGGCTGGAGGAAGTGGCGGTAGCGCTGCATGAAGTAGGTGGAGGTGAGCCGCTTGGTGGCCTTCTTCATCTGCGGGTCGGAGAAGGTGAGCCAGACCTCGCTGACCTCGCCGGGACCGAAGAAGCGGTCGATGATCTCGATGTTGGTGCGCAGGAAGGCCACGTTGGTGAGTCCTTCGCTGAGCGACTGGGTGGCTCCGCTCCACATGCGCGCCCCCTTGATGTCCACCCCGATGAAGTTCTTGTCGGGGAACAGGCGGGCCAGTCCGACGGTGTACTCGCCACGGCCGCAGCCCAGCTCGAGCACGATGGGGTTGGTGTTGTGGAAGAAGTCGCGGCCCCATGAGCCCCGCATCTCGAAGGGGACATTGTCCGCCACGGAGAAGGGATACTCGAACACGTGCGGATAAGCGCGCATGTCCGCGAACTTCGCCAATTTGCCTTTCGTCATATACTATATATATAATAGGTATAGAAAAGAGAGAGGGTCGTCCCCGCCAGATTGCCAGCGATGGAACGCCCCTCGACTCGTAGATTATTCATTCAGTGCGTCATGCCTGAGCCTCGGCAACCTTTGCCGTAGCCAGCCCCTCGAACTCCGCCTTGCGATCCTCGTAGAAGTGTGCCTGGGCGGCATACGCATAAGGAGTGAGCCAGAGGAAGCCGATGCCTAAGGTGAGGAAGCTGAGCAACGCCCAACCGATGAAGGTGAGGTGGAGGTAGAAGAGGTCGAACTTGTGACCCTTCATCATGGCCATGCTGCGCTCGATGGCGGCGTTGAACTTAAGCTCCGGATGGTCGCGCAGGATGTACTCGGTGAGCATGTAAGAGTAGCTCTTGATGATGCCCGGTATGATGAACAACAACGCCCAAAGGAAGATGTAGATGTTCTTCAGGAACACCGTGCCGAAGACGCGGGTGAAGTCGTTGTAGCCAGTGAAAATCTGTCCCACCTTGTAGTCCTTGCCATTGCGGATGTTGTCGAGGAAGGCTACAATGTAGCTATACTGCATCGGCATGGACAGCCATTGCAATAACAGACTAACACCTAAGATGCCTACTGCAGCTCCGATAGCGACATTATCGTCCCCATGATTGTTGTATAGGACGCACATGATTACCAAAAACACCAACGTCATGACGACCGCGCCGCCCCATTTACCCTTTAGTGAGGCCCGGGCGGCATCTCTGTACTCTTTCGCACTTTTCATATTGTCTGAATTAAATTGTTAGTTATACTGTTGTTACTACAGGTTAATCCAACACGGTGACCCATCCGTGTACGTCGGGCTCGTCGCCATACTGGATGGCGCGCAGCTTGTTGTAGAGCTTCGTGCAGACGGGGCCCGGCTTGCCATCCTTGGAGATGACGTAGGACTTCTTGTTCTCGAGGTCGTCGATGCGCTCGATAGGACTGATGACAGCCGCTGTGCCGCAAGCACCGGCCTCCTCGAAGGTGGTGAGCTCCTCCTCGGGAACGGGACGCACCTCCACGGTCAGACCCAGGTCCTTAGCCAACTGCATGAGGCTCTTGTTGGTGATGGAGGGCAGGATGGATGTGGACTTCGGGGTGACGTAGGTGTTGTTCTTGATGCCGAAGAAGTTGGCCGCGCCGCACTCGTCGATGTACTTCTTCTCCTTGGCGTCGAGGTAGAACTCGCAGGAGTAGCCCATGTCGTGAGCCATCTTGTTGGCACGCAGGCTGGCAGCGTAGTTGCCGCCCACCTTATAGATGCCGGTGCCGAGCGGTGCCGAACGGTCGAACTCGCGGATGATGACGTAGGGGTTGGTAGCGAAGCCGCCTTTGAAGTACGGGCCCACGGGTGTGACGAAGATGAGGAACAGATACTCGTTGGCGGGGTGAACGCCCACCTGCGCGCCGGTGCCGATGAGCAGCGGACGGATGTAGAGCGAGGCGCCGCTCTCGTAGGGCGGGATGAAGCGCTCGTTCATCTTCACCACCTTCTTCACCATCTCGCAGAAGGTCTCGGTGGGCA
>CAVFUK010000183.1:0-4617 GCA_963625535.1 Anaerovoracaceae bacterium
TGCTTCAATAGCTCAGTTGGTTAGAGCACCTGACTGTTAATCAGGGGGTCGTTGGTTCAAGTCCATCTTGAAGCGCAGGGTGAGGTTTCCATGAGGAAACCTCTTTTTGTTTTATATACTCTCACTTCGGCCCTAGAGTGCGATATCATAAAACAATCGAAAGGTTCGCCAGGCAACGAGACGTTTATCCGTTGCCTAGCGAACCTTCTTTTATTTCAATGGCTATCCGACTCTACCCTACACCTATTATATATAGGTATCACCGAAGCGATCTACTCCAGCCCGAGCTTCTTGTCGATGAATTCCTTGATGTATTGCGTGGTGGCCTCCTCGCCCATCACGGAGGAGTTGATGCAGAGGTGATAGGTGGCGGCGGCGCCCCACGTGTTGCAGCTATAGTAGTTATAGTAGGCGGCACGCTTGCGGTCAGCATCCTCCATCACCGACAGGGCCTGGTGCTCATCCACGTTCTGGGTGGCACAGATGCGGCGCACACGGTCCGCCCGGTCGGCACTGATGAAGATGTTCACGCAGCGGGGGTTGTCGCGCAGGATGTAGTCCGCACAACGGCCCACGAAGATGCAACTCTCCTTCTCGGCCAGGCCGCGTATCACATCGCTCTGTATCTTGAACAGCGCGTCGTTGCTCAGGTAGTTGTCGTAGATGGAGCCGTTGCCCATGAACGGTGCGCGTATGCTCCCCACCAGCGAATGCACGAAGCCGTGCGAGGCCTTCTCGTCGGCCTTCTCGAAGAACTCCTGGCAGAAGCCACTCTCCTGTGCCGCCAACTTCAGCAACGTCTTGTCATAGATGGCAATACCGTAAATCTCCGACAACCGCTTGCCGATGGCCTTACCGCCACTACCCAACTGGCGGCCTATATTGATAATGAATTTCTCGTCTTTCATAACGTATATGGTTTATATGATTACGCAAATGTAGCAATTCCTCTCGTTCATCGTGCCATCGTGGCGAACTTTTTTATCTGCAGGCGATACATCACCACGGCCACGGCCGTAGACAGGAAGTCGGAGATGGGCATGCTCAGCCACACCCCGAAGGCACCGTCGCCCATCCAGCTGTTCATCAGCGGGGGCAGCACTATCAGGCAGGGCAGCAGGAAGAGCAGCTGACGGGTGAGCGAGAGGAAGATGGCCTTGTTGGCCATGCCGATGCTCTGGAAGAAGTTGGTGATCACCATCTGGAAGCCCACGATGGGGAACACAGCCACTACCAGCCGCATGCCTTCGGCCGACAGACTTATCAGTTGTTCGTCGGAGGTGAAGGCCGAGGCCACCAGCGCCGGACAGAGCTCACCGACAACGAATCCGAAGGTGGTCACCACCGTGGCGCACAGCATGGTGAGTTTCACCACCCGCTTCACACGGTCGAACTGCTGGGCACCGAAGTTATACCCGGCAATGGGCTGCATGCCCTGGTTCAGTCCGATGACGATCATCACGAATACGAACGACACTCTATTGACGATGCCGAAGGCGCCGATGGCGAAGTCGCCGCCGTACTCCTTCAGTCCTTTGTTTATCAGAATCACGATGAGGCAGGCAGCCAGGTTCATCAGGAAGGGCGACATGCCGATGGCCAGCGAGTCGGTCACGATGCGTCGCTTCAGCCGGTAGATGCCGCGCTGCAGGTGGAGCAGCTCTTCCTTGTTGCTCAGCAGACGTATCTGCCAACAGAGGGCCACAATCTGTGCCAGCACGGTGGCCAGGGCGGCGCCTCGTATGCCCCAGTGGAAGGCGTAGATGAAGAGCGGAGCCAGCACCACGTTCACCGCCACGGTGGTGATGGTGGCTACCATGGCCTCGCGCGGATGTCCGGCGGAGCGCAGTATGGCGTTCAGTCCCAGGTACATGTGGGTCACCACGTTACCCAGCAGGATGACCACCATGAAGTCCCTCGCGTAGGGGATGGTGGCCTCGCTGGCGCCGAAGAAGTAGAGTATGGGGTCCAGCGTCAGCAGGATGACCGCCCCCAGCACCAGTCCCAGTACGATGTTCATCGTCACCACATTGCCCAGTATGCGCTGGGCGGTGTCGTAGTCCTTCTGCCCCAGGCGTACGCTTATCAGCGTGGAGGCTCCCACACCCACCAGCGAGCCGAAGGCGGCCGTCAGGTTCATCAGCGGGAAGGTGATGGCCAGTCCGGAGATGGCCATGGCGCCCACGCCCTGTCCGATGAAGATGCTGTCGATGATGTTGTAGAGTGAAGAGGCCGTCATGGCGATGATGGCTGGCACGGCATACTTGATGAGCAGTTTCCTCACGTTGTCCGTTCCCAGTTCAGTTGCGACTATTTTCTTGTTTGTTTCTTGCATATCCTCAAATTTGGCCGCAAAGATACGAATTATATTGAGGCGATTCCGTACCTTTGCCGTTAAGATAGGTAAAACGCCCCGGCAGCCGCATGCCGCCGGGCGCCCGCCTTACCCCAATGCAACGTAAACACGCAGACAGATGGAAGTGATATCGCTCTACGAACTCAACCGACAGGTGCGCCAGCAGCTGGCCGCGGGATTCCCCGACGAGGTGTGGATCCACGCCGAGCTGAGCGACGTGCGCACCAGCGCCTCGGGCCACTGCTACCTGGAGTTCATCGAGAAGGACAGCCGGGGCAACACCCCCATAGCCCGTGCCCACGGCATGATCTGGGCCAATGTCTACCGCATGCTCAAGCCCTACTTCGAGCAAGAGACGGGCCGTCCCTTCGCCTCCGGCATCAAGGTGTCGGTGTGTGTCCGGGTGGACTTCCACGAGCTCTATGGCTACTCGCTCACCGTGTGCGACATCGACCCCACCTACACCATCGGCGACATGGCGCGCCAGCGGCGCGAGATCCTCCGTCAACTGGAGGAGGAGGGCGTGCTCACGCTCAACAAGGAGCTCCCCCTGTCCCCGCTGCCCCAGCGCATCGCCGTCATCTCGTCCGCCACGGCGGCAGGCTACGGCGACTTCCGCAACCAGCTCTTCGGCAACGCGCCCGGGTTCGTCTTCTACGTGAAGCTCTTCCCCGCGCTGATGCAGGGCGAGCGGGCCGAGGAGTCGGTCATCGACGCGCTCAACCGCATCTACAGCGAGGTGGACCGTTGGGATGCCGTGGTCATCATCCGCGGCGGCGGCGCCACGTCGGACCTCTCCTGCTTCGACTCCTACCTGCTGGCCACCAACTGCGCGCAGTTCCCCCTGCCTATTATCACGGGCATCGGCCACGAGCGCGACGACACCGTCATCGACTGTGTGGCCCACACGCGGGTGAAGACCCCCACCGCCGCGGCGGAGTTCCTCCTCAGCACCATGCAACAGAGTGCCTCCCGCCTGGCGGAGCTACAAGCACGCCTCGAGGACACCGTCACCACCCGTTTGCGCGATGAGCAGCGTCGTGTGGAGCAGCTGTCGGACAAGCTATCCACCATCTTCGCCCTGCGCAAGGCACACGAGGAGCAGCGTGCGTCCTCCCTCTGGCTACGCCTCACCCAGGCCTGCCGCCTCCGCATCACCCAGCAGCAGCACAAGCTGGAGTTGCTCGAGCAGACCGCCCGCCACGCCTCACCCGAGCTCCTGCTCCAGCGCGGCTACAGCATCACCCTCCACAATGGCCGTGCCGTCACCGACGCCACGCAGTTGCGCGATGGCGACGAGCTGGAGACCCGCCTGGCCAAGGGCACCGTCAAGAGTATTGTCAAGAAACATAATAAGTAAACGTATATATGGCAGCAAAGAAAGAATCATACGAAGCGTCCATGGAGCGGCTCGAGGCCATCGTGGAGCAGATAGAGAACGGCGAGCTCAACATCGACCAGCTCAGCGCCAACCTCAAGGAGGCGAAGCAACTACTGGCCTTCTGCAAGAAGCGCCTCTTCGAGGTCGACGGCGAGATAAAGGAGTTGCTACAGGCCGACACAGAAGCCTAAGCCACTTGGCTGGCTCGCTGCTCGCCGGGGTAAACCGGCCCGCTGCTCGCTAGCGACCGCGTTAGGCCTCCGGCCTAACGATGACGGGCGAAGTGGCCGAAGGCCAGTCGCCGACGGACCCGATAGGCTGTCTACTATCGACGACCGTGTTAGGCCGGAGGCCTAGCGTCGGCGAGTGAAGTGGTCTATTATAGAGTCAGTCGAAGCTAGCCGAAGTCCCTTCGAACGCCCTTCGAACCACGTTCGGCCTACTATTTACGCCCGCCGGATAAAATATCTTCCATAATCATCGGCTATTATTGAACTTTTATATAATTTTGCTCCACATTTGAGTAATAAATAAACTTACATAAAGATATGAAAGAGATTGATTGGTCCAATCTGTCTTTCGGCTATATGCCGACAGACTACAACGTTCGCTGTTGCTACCGCGACGGAAAGTGGGGAGAGATAGAGGTTTCCTCTTCCGAATATATCAACTTGCACATGGCCGCCACCTGCCTCCACTACGGACAGGAGGCCTTCGAGGGCCTGAAAGCCTACCGCTGCAAGGATGGCAAGATCCGCATCTTCCGCATGGAAGCCAACGCCGAGCGTCTGCAGAGCACCTGCCGCGGCATCCTCATGCCCGAGCTGCCCACCGAGACCTTCTGCGAGATGGTGAAGAAGGTGGTGAAGATGAACGAGCG
>CAVFUK010000184.1:0-3546 GCA_963625535.1 Anaerovoracaceae bacterium
AAGGATTGCAACATATTCGAAAGTCCTTTGTCCCCATCATTGACATAGATTAATTCGAAATCTTGTACAGTTTGTGCCAGGAAATCAGCATGAATGTTTGGCAGATACTGCCCCACATGATAACAAGGCATCACTACCGATACTTTTGGATTGTTCATAATTTATAAATATTATACGATAACTTTAAGGCCTGACAGCCCATTAGGAAAACATATAGCGAATTCTGTGCTAGTTTTTTATAAGAATCCGTAAGGTCTAGAATTACTATTTAATCTCGTGTACTCATCCCCTTTCATCGAGATGACTTTCGCCGGAATGCCAGCGACGACCGCCCCGTCAGGGACATCAGTCGTCACCACTGCATTGGCTCCGACCACCACATTGTTACCTATCGTCACTCCACCAATCACCTTGGCTCCAGCACATATAAGCACATTGTTACCAATGCGTGGCGATTGCCCTCTCCATCCGCCAATAGTAACGCCATGATAAATCGAGCAATTCTCGCCGATTATAGAATTCCAATTCACAACGATACCGCCGCAATGTTCAAAGAACAAGCCCTTGCCAATGTTAGTGCCAGGGTATAACTCAATGCCTACCAAGGTGCAGTTCCAACGATGATAATAGAAGAGAGGGATATAGAGCAACTTCCATAGTCCACCCTTCCCTTTCAACCAAGAGAGGAATCTAAACCAAAACAAAACACTGAATTGGGGAAGAAGAATAATCCTTACAATTACCCCCCCCATTTTTGATGGATATCTTACGAAATCGCCCGATATCACGCTCTTTAGCTCAGCAAAAGTCATATCTTAGGAATAGTAAAGTTATTTCTATCTTTAATATATTTAGCAGGGTTACCACCCACCACCGTCCATGGCTCCACGTCCTTGTTCACCACGGCACGGGCTGCCACCACGGCTCCTTCACCGATGGTCACCCCCATACCGACGAAAGCCTCGGCGGCTATCCACACATGGTCGCCAACAATTATTGGTTTGGTGATGAGCGTGTGGTCCGGAGAGTTATAGTCATGCGAGGCCGTGCAGAGGTAAGCACCTTGCGAGATGACGCTATGGCTCCCGATGCGGATGAGGTCCTTGTTGTAGATGTTCGCATGAGGTCCGATGCACGAATGGTTGTCCATTTCCAGATTCCAAGGCGCGAAGATATTTGCCGTTCCGTAGACCAGACACTTTCTCTTCCCTATCTTGGCTCCGAACAGCCGCAGCAACCAAAGCCCAAATGGCCCCATAGCGCCGCAGCAGGACAAACGAAACACCGTATGGTTGACGAAGAACCACACGATACGTTTCAAGTTATGAGGTTTCTCCTCGTGATAGTTTTCCATTAGGCGTGTTTTTTAATCTTATACATTGTCTTCAGCAGACGATACCCCGTGGCAGGACAAAGATATGCCATCCGCAACATCCAGTAGTACTTCGAGCCGCATTTGCACTCCTTCAGGAACTTCCCTATCTGCTCCTTCAGTCGTGCGAAGAAAGCCTGCTTGTCATAGTCCTTACCTCCGGCGAGCTCATATCCCGTCAGTTTCAGATACATATTCTTCACACTGTTGAAGGTCAACTTCGCACAGAACTCCCGGTTGCCATGCTCCTTCAACAGGCCGAGGTGATTATCGAGTATCATCATATACCCATCCAGGAACTTTAGGAAAGAGTTTGGATTCCGGCTGTCGCTCATCTTCACGATGCGGTAGTCGTACAGGCACTTGTTCAGGAACTTCGTCCGCTTCGAATAAACGTAAGTGCGGAAATCGAATTCTTCATCGTGTGGATAGACCGCTTTAAACAACAGATTATTCTGAACCAAGAAATCTCTGCGGAAAGCCCTGTTCCAAGGGAACGACGGAATCGTCTCACACAGATAAGCCTCTGTTCCGCTCACCACCTCCTCCGTTGCATATTCCTTGTGATAAGGTGTCACCTCGCCCCCCCCTTCGTCTATCAATCGCAGACCGAAAATGACAGAATCGATGTCATTCTGTTCAAATGTCGAGATGATTGTCTCGAAAGCATCCGGTGCTATCAAGTCATCCGCGTCCAGATGCCAAACGTACTCACCTGTCGCTTTAGCAAACCCAGCATTACGGGCGGGTCCGCATCCCCCATTGGGTTGATCCACCACCACCAGTTGTGGAATCTCCTCATGCAGCTCATTCAGCATCTGCAAGGTACCGTCCTTGGAACCGTCGTTCACACAGATTATCTCTATATCGTCGTTCAACTGAGGCCTCATGCTCTCTATGCAAGGGCGCAGGAACCGCGTCGCGTTGTAGCACGGCATTATCACAGACAGCTTCTTCATGCCGTCCTCCTTTCTCTCGCGCAATCGTCTTTAGTTTTCAAACTTCTTCTCATCATTATCATTCTATTTATATAAGGGACTGCTCCGTGTTGGGCGGCAGCCCCAAAGTTAAACATTCTAGTTTGGTGAGGCGAAAGCCTCTTTCATCACCTCCGCCACCTTGTGCTGACCGCTGGCATTGATGTGTATGCCGTCGCGGTAATCCGCCGGTGTCAGCAGTGAGATGTCTTCCACAAGGCGCACGCCGTGGGCGTTGCACCACGCGACGATCTCCTCGCCTTGAGCATTGTATTTCTTCGCTTGTAGCTCTTTCATATCAGCGTGCAAATAGACTACGAATGGGATGTCTGCACTGTCGGCCAGAGCCTTCAGCTCGTCAAAGCCCGGGTTGAACGTCTGGCCGCTCTTGTGGATGTCCGTACCGGCCAACACCTTCTGGTCGGGATCCAGCTCCACCTTGCTGCCTTTCGTGAACAACGGCTTCAGGTAGCGTGGCCAGATGTAGCGGCAGAGCACCTCGGCTATAGCGCAGGGATACTGCTTGGCGGGATAACTCTGATGCACGCCCACGATGGGTTGGAAGTCCATGTTGTCGTGCGCATCGTGACTGCTGACGAGCAGAAACATACCCTTCGCGTCGAACAGTCCCTTCTCCTTCAGATATGCTGCGCAGTTGTCCGGGCCCCATGACCCGGCTGAGATGTTCAGCATCTGCATCCCCGTCTCCCGGGTGAATATCTGTGTGGCGAGGCTATCCTGGTCCGTCTGCACGCCCCCGTAGAGCACCGAGTCGCCCAGCCCCAGGAAGTGCGTCTTCGTGGAATCCACCTCGTCGCACCGCATACCGTACTGGTTATAGTAATAGTTGTTACCCAGCCGTCTCCCCTGTTGGTTCGGCCTCGCCATATACTCATAGTTCTCACTCGCCACAAACAACGGCATCTTACCGAATCCCCACACCATGCGCAGGGCTATCTCACTACCTATCAGGAGGAGTAGAATGACCCACCCCGAAGTGATTATTAGCGACTTACGTTTCATTTATTTCTTTTATATGAAAGATACAATTTAATTATATTATGCGACATTGTCATGAAGCATTTCATTTCAATGGCTCGTTAACACCTCTACAAACCCAGGCTTATCAGCCTTGCCGAGTATCCATTCATAGAGGGTCTTCATCTGTGAGGCAACTGCCTCTATCGAGTATTTTCG
>CAVFUK010000184.1:3556-4595 GCA_963625535.1 Anaerovoracaceae bacterium
TATACTCATAGTTCTCACTCGCCACAAACAACGGCATCTTCCCGAATCCCCACACTGTGCGCAGGGCTATCTCACTACCTATCAGGAGGAGTAGGATTACCCCCACCGAAGTGATTATCAGCGACTTACGTTTCATTATTTAGTTATATCCTTTATCGTTTACCTCTCAACACTTTTCTTATCTCTTCCGGCAAACTATCTGGCGATTGTTGCAACATCCGCTCGTGCCGGTCTATCTCCTCTTGGCTGTCGAACCGCATTTTGATGAACTTGTTCACTCCACCAACGATGGTGTACGGAGCCACATCTTTCGATATCACACTGCCGGCGGCGATGATGGCCCCGTTGCCTATCTTCACGCCGCACATGATGACGGACCACGCACCTATCCACACATCGTCACCTATCACCGTAGGCTTCAGCTCCGCCCTACCGGAAAAGATGATGGGCGTACCCACTCGGTCAAATCGATGGTCACCTCCCAGGATGTGCACATCGTTCGCCACCATCGTATATTTCCCGATGCTCACCCGTGGATAGATTGTGCATCCAGGTCCCACGTAAGAGTAAGCGTCCGCTCTCAGGTCCTTGCTGATGCTGCAATGCGCACAAGCAATGAATGTCTTATCCACATTCCTCAGTCCATACTTCGCGATGTAATATCGCCGTTTCATGAATCGGAGGCGGTTAATTACCCCCCCCCGAAAGATTTCGTAACAAGTTGACTATCATACATCTATAACACTTATATTAGTGAGCATTCTGAGAAATAACCTTCTCTATATAATCCCTTGCAACGGCTTCGTCTGTAAACTTCCGTGCAGTGGCTATGGCATTCTCCGATATTCTCTTCAGCTCCTCTTTAGGCATATCGTTTATCCTTTGTAAGAGAGCCTTCAACGCATCCACATCACCCGCTTCGCATAAGAATCCGTTCTCGCCGTCGATGATGATGCCTTCCATTCCTTCCTTGCAGGACGCAATGGTTATGCATCCACGAGCCATAGCCTCTATGTAGACCAAGCCAAACACTTCGTAC
>CAVFUK010000185.1:0-4558 GCA_963625535.1 Anaerovoracaceae bacterium
GCTATGCTATGTGGCGCGGCAAGTATGATGGTCGCAGGATATGGTAACGAAGTGTACACGCAATACCCTAGTCCACTGTTGATTTTCGGTTGCGAAACCATAGTCTACCTAGGTCCCTACATCGACAAACGCATCACACAGGAAAAGAAAGAGAAGGAGGAATTGGCGCATGAGTAACACCTGTCCCATACTCTCCATTGTCACAGTCAACTACAACGGACTGGCAGACACCCGTGCGATGATTCAGTCGGTAATGAGCCATCTGCAGGACTTGTCGTTTGAAATCATCGTGGTGGACAACGCCTCCCGCAATGATGAAGCGTCACAGTTGCAGTCAATCTATGCCGACAATGGACAAGTGCGAGTCATTGCCTCACCAGAGAACAGAGGATTCGCGGGAGGCAACAACATCGGCATACGGGAAGCCCAGGGGGAATATATTCTGTTGCTCAACAACGACACCTACATCAAGGACGATGGATTCTCGGGGATGATTCAATGGATGCGGCAACATCCACAGGTGGGTATGCTCTCGCCACTCCTCATCTATGCCAGTGACGAACATACTATCCAGTACGCAGGTTTTACGCCACTGTCCTCTATTACCCTACGCAACAAGGGAATAGGCCATGGCGAACCCAACAACGGACAGTATGCCGCCCCCTACCGAACGGCATTCGCCCATGGGGCAGCGCTACTTTTTCCAAAGAAATTGCTGGAAACTATTGGCTATATGCCCGAAAACTATTTCCTTTACTACGAAGAAATGGACTGGTGCGCCTCGCTGACACGCAAAGGCTACGAGATATGGGTAGACCCCCGTTGTGTGGTCTACCATCTAGAGAGCCGAAGCACAAAGGCGGACAGTCCCTTGAAGATATTTTACATGACCCGCAACCGGCTTGTCTATGCTTCGCGCAACCTGACGATACCGAATCGATGGTTGTCATACATCTATCAGTGCGCCATCGTAGCGCCTATAGTGATGTGTCGCCACTTGATACATCGGCGTGCGGACTTGGCAAGAGCTACCTGGCAAGGGATCGTGGCATTCGTTAACTTAAACACACAAACAATATGAACTGGGAGGCCGTTTTATTTTATTTGGATTGGGTGCTGTTCATCATCAGCCTGATGACCATACTTTATCTGTTCATTTTCTCGTTGGCAGGAATGATGGGCCGCAAAGAACAGATTGGCGTTTCGAAGTTGAAACGTCAGATACTGGTATTGTTCCCCTGCTACAAGGAGGACCGCATCATCGAGAGTACCATAAAGTCGTTCCTGGCGCAGGACTATCCCACTGACAAGTACGACGTGGTGGTCATCTCCGACCACATGGAGGAATTGACCAACTTCAAGTTGGCCCAATATCCTATTCAGTTGCTCACGCCTAACTTCGAGGAGAGTTCAAAGGCAAAGTCCATGTCCTATGCCATCCATAACATTCCGCAAAAGAGATACGACATCGTTGTCATCCTGGATGCGGACAACTTCGTGGATACGGACTTCCTGCAGCGCATCAACAATGTGTATGCTGCCGGATCGAAAGCCATACAGGCTCACCGCGTCTCGAAGAACACCAACACGAGCACAGCTCTGTTGGATGCCATTTCCGAGGAGATCAACAACTCCATCTTCCGTGCAGGACATGTCAACATAGGTTTCTCGTCCGCCCTCATCGGCTCAGGTATGGCCCTCGAGTACACTTGGTTCAAGGATCATGTCGACAAACTCTGCACCTCAGGCGAGGATAGAGAACTGGAGGTAATGCTGATGTCCGACCGCGTCTATGTGGATTACCTCAACGACTGCTACGTCTACGACGAGAAAGTGCAGAAGGCAAAAGTATTTGCCGTGCAACGCCGCCGTTGGATGGCAGCGCAGTTCAACTCGCTGACTATGAACTTCAAGAAGTTCTTCATTGCACTCTTCCAACGTAACTTCGATTTGGCGGACAAGATTTACCAATGGATGATGCTTCCACGAAGCATTCTCTTGGTACTCGTCTTCTTCATGGGGTTCCTCATGCCCATTGTCTACTCCTACGTTGGCATCCACTGGTGGATATACGCCTTCAAGTGGTGGATAGCTCTGTTCCTCTTCCTGTTGGCATTGGCTTTTGCCATCCCCAACTATCTAGTGGACGAGCGGTTCAACAAGGCTCTGCTCCAGTTCCCGTCGCTGGCATTCGGGATGATACTGAACCTCTTCCGATTGCGCGGACTTCGTAAACGTTTTCTTCATACAGAACATGAGTATGCCGGCGAAAAGTAAACTTATACAGTGGTTGCAGGCTCATCCTCGGGCAAAGCACATCTTACACCATTTGATGATGCACCCGGTGAAGTCACGTCCTCGGTTGTGGCTTCGTATGCTTCGTTTCCTCTACACCAAACGAGGGAAAGGCTCTGTCATTTACGATAGTGTGCGGATGGACATCACACCTTTTCATCCTTTTGTCTTGGGCGAGAAATCCGTCATTGAGGATTATACGTGTGTGAACAATGCTGTAGGTGAGTTGATTATCGGCGACCGCGTCCGCATCGGCCTGCACAACACCATCATCGGACCTGTACGCATCGGCAACGATGTCAACCTGGCACAGGGGGTGGTGGTGAGCGGACTGAACCACAACTTCAAAGAGAATAGCCACCCTATCAGTGAACAAGGTGTTATCACGGCACTTGTCACCATAAGCGACGATGTATGGATAGGTGCCAATGCCGTCGTAACGGCCGGAGTTACGATTGGCACACATAGCGTGATTGGTGCTGGCAGTGTTGTTACCAAAGACATTCCCAACTATAGTGTTGCCGTAGGCAATCCAGCGAGAGTCATCAAGCAACTGAATAAACCGACCGACGAAACCGCATTATGAAACAAATAGCCATCATCACACCGGGAACCCTGCCTGTGCCTTGCTGCAAAGGAGGTGCAGTGGAAAATTTGACAGTAGCTTATCTTTTGGCAAATGAAGAGCAAGCGCTGTTTCATTTTCATGTATATACGCTCTATGATTCTCAAGCAAAGAACGTATCGAAGAAATATAAGCATACCACGTTTCATTTCTTCCACCCTCATAGTTTCATAAACCGCATCAAGCGCAGATTCTATAGCAAGACTATACCATCCTTCTACTACAACCTCTATATGGACTTCTATGGCCACTGGGCTATGCAGAAGATTCGTAGTCAGAAGGTGGATGGTTTGATTATTGAGAATCGGCAGGGCTTTATCCTCAGCGATGTACTAAAGACAAAAATTCCTACGATTCTACATCTGCACAACGATACGCTGAGTGCCGATGCCAAGGATGCACAGACCATCCTCAACCGCTACGATAAAATCATCACCGTATCCGATTACATCAAGCGGCAAGTGGATACAATTGCTCCCAACGACAAGACAACAGTCGTTTACAATGGCATCGACATCCATCGGTTTGCCTCGCCGATGCCACGCTTTACCAGGAAAGATTTCCATCTTGATGAGAACGATTTCGTGGCACTCTATACGGGACGCATCGCGGAGATTAAAGGGGTGCGTGAACTCATCGAAGCATTCATTCGGTTGAAGGGGCATCGCGACATCAAACTTCTGATTGTAGGCAGTGGTAATTTTGCCGACAACAATGAAGACTCCTACACGTCAGAGGTAAAGAGATTGGCAGAGGAAATAAAATGCCAGGTCCGGTTTACGGGATACATTCCTTACGAAGAGATGCCGTCCATCATGCCGTTGGCTGATGTGGGCATTGTCCCCTCCATCTGCGAAGAAGCTTTCTCCCTGTCCGCGTTGGAGGATATGGCTGCTGGCCTGCCTGTCATTGCCACTCGCTCCGGCGGTCTCCCCGAAGTGGTAGACAACGAATGCGCTCTGCTTGTAGATAAGGATGACCATCTGGTGGAAGGTTTGTCTGACACCATCGTCAATCTCCACAACAACCCTTCTGTCAGGAAACTTATGGGCGAGAAAGGCAGAGAGCGAAGCCGTCTGTTCGACATCAAGTCGTATGCCTCGGACTTTCTCAAGGAAGTGGACAAGACATTGGAGGCATTAGCTGAATAAGGTCATGATTTGCCAATCTATTATAAACAGTTAATATTTAGGTATCTTCAACGTGGACTACACGTTTTCGATGACAAATCAAGCTGAAGACAATACTTTTTCGATGATAAAGTCAAGCAAGTTCCACACTTTTTCGAGGATAATTCGCTACTTTCGAAACATCTCTATATACTTTCTACCAACTGCAGTGGTGTAATGATCTGCCAAATAACAAGAATACATTTCCATATCTACAGGAGTAGACAAAGCCCTGTCCATAGCAACCTCAAAATCATTATATGAATCTATCTTGTGTGACATCCTGCGCAGTTCATAGAAATCTGTATCTTCGTTATCGTCAAAGCGAGAGAGAACATGACAACCACAGGCTAATGCCTCCAAAAATCTCGGAGTCACCTGATGTAAACCATTGGTACCCACACGGTCATTATCTGTGCCGGAAGTAGAATACAAGGTCACTTTACCTTTCTTCAACAGATTCAAATAC
>CAVFUK010000186.1:0-4554 GCA_963625535.1 Anaerovoracaceae bacterium
TGTTCTTCCTCATCTTCAATCTTATGGGCTTCATGATTCGTGTGGAAGAGGACAGCGCCATAGGTCGTGCCGACGCGGTGCTCTATTTCCCCGATGCCGTCTACGTGTTCGAGCTGAAGTATGACGGCTCCGCCGAGGAGGCCATCCGGCAGATAGATGAGAAAGGTTACCTCATCCCCTACACCGCCGACGGCAAGCGCCTATATAAAATAGGTGTGAACTACGACAGCGAGCAGCGCACCATCAGCGACTGGATTATCCGCGAAGAGGCGTGAAACCCGCTATCTCTACAGAGAGCTTCTTTGGCCGTCAATTCGCTAAAATGCCATCCGGGCTTGCGCAGAGGAATCATCTGTACGACTTACTCGGGATAGGCTTTGCCATTGACGCTTATGATTCGAGCGGCTCCGTTGCCAGGGAGCGGTTGGTACACAACGAGTTCCACTTTGTGTTTGTTCGGGTCGATGCACTCATAACGATAGTTGATGCCGGCCACCACTTGACGTGAGACCCTAACGGGTTTCAACTGTAGGCTGTTGTGTGAGAGGACAACCGCCTTGAATAGCGAATCCTCCTCCGCAGTCAGTCGGCTGCTTTTGCCGTATGCGCCAACCAAACAAGCCTTCTGAGAGTCAGCGCACGATACCGCCCCGAACAGGGTAATGGCCAATGCGAATATTTTCAATGTATCCATACTGTTATTTGTTTTTTGTCGTTATTTCCCAATTGTGTATCGGATGCCGATGTTGAGATTGAAGTTCAACGGTTTCTCCTTGTATATGGTCTGAAGAGAGGAGCGGTCGTCGAAATAGTATCTCAAGCCCGGTTCCACGTACACGCCGATGTTGTCAGCGACATCGAGTTGCACGCCTAGAGAAGCGCCTACCGACAGCTGCAGCGGTTTACTGTCCACATCCACAGTCTCTGTCTTCTTTTGCACCTTGCTGATGACGTAGTCTTTGGAGACTTTTCCGGACACGCATTTCTCTACGAGCACACCTGCCGAGCCGTACAGGCTCAGCTTGTTTACCGACGCGGCTTTATACTTCACATTTATCGGGATGCCTATGTAGGTCAACTTCTGTTCTCCGGAGAAATAGTTCTCGTCGGTTCCGTTTTTCATCTCAGACGCCAGTCTAGTGTAGGTAAGTCCGCTTTCGACACTTGTTTTCCGGTCCAACGCATAGGCGACGGTTAGCGCGAAGCGCACAGGATGGCGGTGTTTGTATTCGGTCTTCACCGTTCTTCCCTGATTGAAGATGTTGATGCCCAGCATCGGGTCGTCCTGCCATTCAGCATACTCCGGTCCGGCGGAGACAATAGGCTCTCCTACGGAGACGGTGGACTCGGATGTGCCGACGGCTCCCATTGCGCTTGTGCTGACAGTCCAGCGCGAGAGGTTTGCGGAGCGTACATCCCCACCCCTCTGACCGCCGTGGGTACCATAGTCGGCATGCGTATTTCCGCGGTTAAGGTTTTGTCCTCTCCGGTCGTTTGTTTGGCTGACACGTGTTTCCTTGTCGCTTTCCGTCCCGATGTTTCCCTGCTCCTTTTCCTTTCCATCACTTTCTTCCGCCGCACTCGTTTCAGTCGATTGTCCACCATCATTTGTCCCCATCGGAGCCGGCGCTGGCTGTTGACGGCGTTTGCAATCTGTTGATGGAGCGGATTTCATGGGCGACGCCTCCGCTAGGAGGGCTCCATTGTTGGCAGATATTTCAGAATCCTCCCTCCCAATTTGTCCGACAAATTCCGGTTCTGTTTGCGCGACGTTCGTTCCGGTCGCAGGCTGATGGTCGTAGAGATTTACATAGATGGAATATCCCAACATCAAAGCCAGGCACGCGGCCGCGGCCACGCTTGCCACACGCCGGAAACGGATGGCGAACGAAGCCTTCTCCGCTTGCCTACGGTCGCCATTCGTCGGGGCCATCTTTTCGTGGATACCCTTCCAAAGTCCATCGGGCGCATCTTTCTCGTAGTCGCCCAGACGGTCGTGAATGTCTTTTTGCCAATTCTCTTTCATAGCTCTACATGGAATTGATGGTTCTGTATTGATTGATTCTCTGTGCCAGCATCGCCTTGGCTTTGTGCAGCTGCGAAGCGGAGGTGTTCTCCTTGATGCCGAGCAACGAGGCTATCTCCTTATGGCTTTTGTCCTCTATTACATAGAGGTTGAACACGGTGCGGTAGCCGTCGGGCAGCTCACGGATGAAGCGGTGAAGCGTTTCGGTGGGAATGTCCTCGGTCTCCATGCTACTCTCGTCGATGACCTCCTCAGCCTCACAGTCGATGTCCACAATGTTGAGACGAGCGTTGCCGCGAATGAGCTTCAAGGTCTCGTTGAGTGTGATTTTCGCCATCCAAGCTTTCAGCGAACCCTCACCACGGTATTCGAAGTCACCCAAAGAAGAGAAAATCTTGAGGAACGACTCCTGGAGCACGTCCTTGATGTCGTCGTCGGAAGTGATATAACGGGAGCACAGGGCGGACAGATACCGCACATACCTGCGATAAATCCACTCCGTCGCGGCGACGTCGCCCCGCAGGGCCTTTCTGACCCAGCGTTCCTCTTCTGTTTCTTTCTTGAATGTGAAGCCGATCATCATGATGACTGTTCCAAAAGCACAACTCAAACGGCAAAGTGCAAATGCCTAAGTATTGCAGCTCGGGCACTTGCACAATGGCGCGATTCACGCGTTTACTTCGTTATGGTGACCTCCATCGTCACAGTTGTTCCGTTTTTGTCGGTGACAGTGACGGTGGTAGCGCCCTCAGCCAAGCCTTTCACGGTGAGCTCAGCATCCTTCACTGTGGCTGTGGCAATCTTGGCATCCTTGCTGGTTGCCTTATAAGGCGACGTGCCTCCGCTAATCTTTATTACCTCACTCTTGCCGACGGCCACGCTCGTTTGGGTTTTGGCAAGTGTAAGGGTTTCGACAACCGTGACGCTGAGGACTGCTGACACTTTCTTTGAGTCCGTTACGGCCACCGTGGTCTTGCCCGCTTTCACGCCCTTCACAAACGCCGTGTCCTTTGCTACGGTCACTGTCGCCGTCTTTTCATCGTTCGACTTTGCCGTGTACGTGCCTTCGCCGCCTCCCATAAGCACCTTTTGTGTCTGGCCTACCACGACGGTGGCAGCTGAGGGGTTAAACTTAATCGATGCGTTGTCGTCGTCATCGCACGATGTGAATGCCATTGAAAACGCAGCACAAACCATTAGCGCTGCAAATTTAATTGATTTCATTTCTAAATTGATTTTTTGTTTTAACATTATTCGCCAAGGCTTGGGTCTGCGTCCATTCCCCGACCTCAGCAGGGTTGCATTATCTGAGTACTCTCGCCCATTAAACAACGGGACTTGTAAAATCTTGCCTGGAAGATTTCTTTTTCTGAAAGATTATTCGGCCCGAAGCGACGAAGATGGTTCCCCTGTGACGGTTGTCAGTGCATCAGCGTGCATCTTCAAGTCAAACTCCGTGGACTTTTCGCCACTGAAAGAGGTCCAATTGAGCTTCACCTTCACTTCTTTGGGATGATCAGCCCAAAGAGCATTGAGGTTGAACGCAATGATTGCGTCTCCCAGTTCACCCGTGGTGTCGCCCTTGGCATTATGCCGCAGGTCGAACTCGTAAGTGTTTTCCGCATTCACCCCACTCACAAGGTTCACCATGTGCGTGGCTTTCCCTCCCCACAAGGTACGTATGCGCAAGGTGATGAATCCATCCTCGGCCACCGACACCCAGTCTTTCACGATTTCTATCGGGTCGGTTCCGAACACTTCATCATCGTCGGCCCCTTGCGTGGTTACGGGATATTTGGTGCGTATGCTGTCAATCCAGTTCACATGCACCGTGTTGGACTTGCTTCCGTAAGTGGTGGGGTCGACCGTGTAGTTGACCAGCGCCCTCACTTGCTTTTGTCCGAAGGGCGAAGCCTTCATGTTGGTAGGGACGATGGACGTGGAGTCGTCGAGTTGCATCATGAAGCCATCGGTGTCGTCGGGGTAGACCGTCACGAGGGCTGTGGGCCGTAGCATGACTGTGTCGTCATCGTCATCAAGGTCACAAGAGTGTAGCGGGAGCATACAGGCTATCAAGCCTATCGTCCAAATAGATTTCTTTACTGTTTTCATGTTCGTCATCAGTTTAACGTTTCTACCTATTAAACCGATGCCTACGCAAAATCTTGCCTGCCAACCTAAGATTTTTTCAAGTGAAAGCGTGGACAATGCCCCCCGATAAAACAGCCAAGGACAACCGCCATCGAAGGGAGCGTCCGCTATAAAAAGGAATCTACCCACCGACAGTTGCACAATTCACGAAATATTACGTAACTTAGCGGCGTGAAACCATAAAGGAGCGAGACGATGACAACGATAGTGAACAAATATCCCGTGGGGATACAGACCTTTCAGGAAATCCGTGAAGGGGAATATCTGTACGTAGATAAGACAAAGTACATTGTGGATTTCCGCGTTAAAGGAATGAAGTACATCTTCCTGAGCCGCCCAAGGCGGTTCGGCAAGTCGCTGTTCGCCTCCACCCTGCA
>CAVFUK010000187.1:0-4552 GCA_963625535.1 Anaerovoracaceae bacterium
TCCGAGTACGTTGCATGGTAGATGCGCCGGTTAATCTCTTCTAGGAAGCTCCACCAGCTGTAGTCGTTGCCGTTGACGCGTATCACCCAGTGCTTGCCGGCGTCGCTGATGGGCACATACTGCCAGTCCCAGCGGCGCTTGAATGCCGAGTCAATGGGAAACAGGCTCTGGTCGCTGGTGTTCATCGTGGCCCAGATGTAGAGGTTGCCGGGCAGCAGCAGGATGTCCCCCTCGAGCACCTCACGCACCACGTCCCGTCCACCGAAGAGGCTGTTTATCTCCTCCCGCTGGGCTATGGCCAGGCCGCTGAAGCTCTTCCGCAGCTGCCGCTTCATGTCCGCGTCCGCTTCTATGGGGTATTCCGAGAACCCGCTCTCCCCGCGGTCCAGCAGTTGGAACAGGTCCCCGAATATCTGTGCGCAGTTGCCCCGGTTTATCTCCTCTATAATGAGGTATTGCCTGCGTGGCTCATCGCTCCCCGCCTCGGCGAATTTCCGCCAAGCGGAGACGTAAGCCTGCAGGAACGCTTGGGGGACGAACTCGTACACTATCTTGTCCTCGAACATCCGCTGTCCTTCCAGGTCCTTCACCGCAACGGCCTGTGTCCCTATCACCGTGGTCACGGGGATGGACTTCGTCGTCGGCTTATAGGCCCCCACGAAGGTGCTGTAGTCCGTATCCGGGTGGAACGTGGTGCGAATCACGTCCTCCCCCGCCGTCGCCTCGTTGATGCTGTGGGACTTTCCCGTGCCGGGGGCTCCGTAGACTATTTGTTGGAGGGGAAGGTCGGACCGCTGCCTCTGGCTGGGGCTCTGTTCATCCTTCGTGGCCCGTTTCAGCGCCATATTGGCCAGGGTCACCAGCGTAGCGTTGTAGCCATATTCGAACTTGTCTAGGTCCGAATGTCCGCTCAGCGCCTCCTTTGCCGACTGTCCCGTAGCATCGGGATGCGTGGCTACATACTCCACGAACTCGCTCACCAACTTCTTGGAAATTGTCCTTAGCGCCACAGCTCGGTTTGAAGTGTTCTTCACCAGATAGCACAGCCTGTCCTGGTCCACTATCTCCACTGTCCCGCCGACCGACTTATCGCCTGTGTTTAGTCTATATTCTATCATAATTGTTATTGTTTTCTGTGTGTATTAAATTCTCTTTCTCATCAGATGGCTTTGGCCGATTCCAGGATGAAGCCTGGGATGCTGTTGTGCATCTGCCAAACCACGTTCATCGGACACTCGCCGTGACTGCTCACGTAGTCCATAAACCCGAGGCAGTAGTAAGCGTTCGTGTTTCCGTACTCGTCTTGCTTCGAGTCGCGGACGAAGAGCAGGTATTTCCAACCGTTCGTACGCTGTTGCGTGATGCGCTGGCCATCTTCGCTCGCCTGTCGCACCTTGTTCATCGACTGCCAATGGAACTGGTCCGCCGAGATGGCATAGTCCTCGTAGAGGGTGCTGGGCGAATACTCTTTGTCCGACTTGTTGAGGGTCACAAACACCATGGCGAATTTCCGCTGTTTGTTGTACTGTGTCCCCAGCACCTGCCAACGGCCCAGTTTGTTCTCCAGCAACAGGTGAATCTCGTCCGCCGAATAGCAACCGTAGAGCTCTATCTCGCCCTCATCGTCCACCTTCAGCCACTGTGTGGTCTGGCTCAGCTGCGACAGGCGGAGCGTCACCAAGAACTGCAGCTCCTCCATGAACCACTCTGTCCGAGCCACCGACCGCACCGCTTCCGCCACGCCCGTCAGCCTCTGTCCGTAGGTCTTGTTCACCTTCTCCACATCGTCCATCCACACCGTGTAGTAGAACATCTGCAGGAACTTCTCCTCGCGCTTCGTTGCCCCCTGCACCTGACACATGCCGTTCATCATCAGCCTTTTCAGATAACTGAGATACTGAAAACTGTTCGTGTGGTAAAGTCTGGAGAGCCCACCCTCCAGCAGTTTCGTGTATTTGCTCTGGTCGTCGAAGCCCTTCACCGCTATTCCGCTCTGCACCTTCAGCCGGGCCCACGAGCCTGGGGTCTTGTAGACGATTCGCCAGTCGAGGTCGAAGTTGTTGATGAAGTTCTCATACGTCAGGCCCTGTCCTGTGTTCTGAGTAAATGTTCTACATTCCCTGCGGAGCCGGGCCAGGTTGAAAATCGCCTCGTGGATGTTCTTCAGGATGTACTCCTGCGCCTGCTTCTCCATGGTGATGGAACAGCCGCGGGGCAGGAACGTGAAGCCCGACTCTATCTGTCGCTCCACACTGCCTGTGGTCCTCCCCACCAAAGCTCGGAACCGGCTCTCGTAGTTGTACGAGCGGTTCGCCTGCGCCACAAAGTCGAGCACCGTCAGGCAAATCTTCTGGTCAGCAAGGCGCAGTCCACGGCCCAGCTGCTGCAGGAATATGGTGAGCGACTCCGTAGGCCTGAGGAAGAGCACCGTGTCTATCTCGGGGATGTCGATACCCTCGTTCAGCATGTCCGCTACGCACAGGTAGTTTATCTCCCCGCGGGCCAACTTCTCCGAGGCCTCGTCAATGTCCGTTCGGTTGCGTGAGGTCACCGCCATCGACTTGAACCCGCTCCGTCGGAGCATCGTGTCCATATACACAGCGTGCTCTATGCTGCAGCAGAAACAGACCGCCTTGCATTCGTGCGGGTCGGTCACGTAGTTGTCCAGCGCCTTGCGGATGATCTCGAACCGCCGGTCGTTGTGGTTGTAGGCCCGGTTGAGTTCCGTCACATCGTAGCGGTCGCCCCTGCAGGTCAGCAGGCTGAGGTCCACGCTGTCGTCCGTCACACAGAAGTAGTCGAACGGCACCAGCAACTGTTGGTTCAGCGCCTCCTGCAGGCGAATCTCCGCAGCGAACCGGTCGTTGAAGTCGGGCTTTATCTCCTTCCCGTCCATACGTTCCGGTGTGGCTGTGAGGCCCAGGAATATCTTCGGGCGGAAGCGGGTGAACAGCTCGCGGTAACTGCCAGCGGCGCTGTGGTGCACCTCGTCTATCACCACGTAGTCGTAATAGTCGGCTCCCATGCGTTCGAACACCTCCCAGTTGTTGTTCAGCGTCTGAATGGTGACGAACAGGTGGTCCAGGTTTCCCCGTGAGCCGGGGTGGATGTTTCCCGTCCAAATCTCGCCGAAGTTAGCGTCCACCATCACCGAGCGGAACGTGCTGCGGGCTTGTCGCAGGATTTTCTCCCTGTGCACCACGAACAGCAGACGGGCCTGCCTTCCCTGCTCCTTCAGCATCTGTTTGTTGAAGTCCTTGTAGTCGAAAGCGCTGATGGCCGTCTTTCCCGTTCCCGTGGCAGCTATTATCAGGTTCTTGTAGCTGTGGGCTATCGTGCGTTCGAATTGCAGTCGCTCCAGCACCTTTATCTGATGAGTCTTCCGCTCGAAACGAATCAGAGTCTCTTGTATTGGGGTATCCGGCTTCTTATGCCGTTCCTTCCATATCTCATCCTCGAAGCGTTTCAGCTGCTCGTCCGAGTCGATGGGTTCGAAGTCCTCGCTGTTCCAGTAGTTGTCGAAGGTCGCTTTCGTCTTGTTGATGATGTGGGGGTTCTCTATGCTCGTCACCCGCATGTTCCACTCCAGTCCCTTCGTCAGCGCCGAGCGGCTGATGTTGCTCGAGCCGATGTAGGCCGTGTCGAAGTTCGTCTTGCGGGTGAAGATGTAAGCTTTCGCGTGGAGCCTCTCCTGCCGGGTGTTGTACGAGGCCCGTATCTCCACGTTCCCCATCTCCCGCAGGCCGTAGATCATCCTCACCGCCTTCGGGTCAGTGGCTCCCATGTAGGTGGTGGTCATCACCCGCAGGTGTGTGTCGGGTCGTTGCACGAAGTCGCGCAGGTCGTCGATGAGCAACCGCAGTCCCTCGAACTTGATGAAGGAGACCACCAGGTCTATCTCGTCCGCCGTGCGTATGTCCCTTCGCACCTCGTCGTCCATGGAGATGTCGTTGCCTCCGGTGAAGAGGCTGCTCACCCGGTATCCGCTCACGGGGTGGTCCTTCGCCTCGGCCTGCACCTGGGCATCTGTCAGTCCCACTTTGCTGTAGATGCCCCGCAGGAACATCTGCTTGCTGTCTTCGGTCAGCAGGTCGGGGCGGGTCACTATCTCCTCCGCCTTCCATTCCTGCTCGATGAATCGCAGTATGCGGTTCACCACCTCCACCTGCGAGGATATAGTCTCCCGCGAGTCCTTCCGTTGGAAGTGGCTTTTCAGAATGCCGGAGACTATCTCCGTCAGGTACTCCGCCAGCATCTTGTACGACTCCGCGCTGTCTATCTCCTCTTTCTGGACCAGATAGCGTGTGTCCGGCAGCAGCTGCAGCTTCTCCTGAATGGCCTGCGAGATGAGAGTCTCGTAGACTCCCGGTGTTATGATGAGGTTTGGCATAAGCTTCCTATTTTCGTCGAATTGTTTTCATGGTGCGAATATACGCATAATTTTTGTTTCTGAAATCTGAGATAGTGAAATCAGAAAACTGAACAGAAAACATGCTCCACCAGTAATCCTCAGTGTTCCTTTCCATAACTGATTTATCAATACGTTTTTGGG
>CAVFUK010000188.1:0-4525 GCA_963625535.1 Anaerovoracaceae bacterium
AACCACGCCAATGCCTTGAGGATGTTGCTTTTCCCCGACGCATTCGGTCCGTACACCACACCCAGCTTGGAGATGCGCACGCCCTTTATCTTCACAACGGCATAGTCCTCGTACGTCTTGTCGGCCGATGCCGTGAAATCGAGCACCTGCTCTTCGCGGATGGAAAGGAAGTTCTTGACCTTAAACTGCAGTATCATTTTCTTTCAGTGCTATTTTCGTAATTTGTTTGCAAATATACAAAGAAAAGCAGAAACGCAAATCCTTTCGGCTTGATAATTGAAAATATTTTTCAGATTTACATCCCAAAGCCAGCAAATGTGTTGATTTCGGCATCTGTATCCAAGTCAAATTTAGCCGTTATGCCCAGGATTGCCTCTATTTCCAAATATTTATGTTAAATCTTACGTCCTCAGTCATCTTTTGTCCGTCCGTTTCTTGTTTATTGTTTTTATTCGCTATATTTGTAGCGGGTTCACTAAAGAACCTACTACTCAGTTATGAAAGACATTGCCATCATCACCTTCTTCCTCGCTCCGGTTTTTCTTTGCTGCGACTGGATTCTCGTAGGTATCCTGACATACGTGGTCAGCGGAGTGACCGGAATTATAGCGTATCTACGTTTCATCGACAAAACCGATTTCAACAGCATCCCGCATTCCTGGTGGGGTGGCCTCTAAGTTCCAGTGTCACTCCAGCCCGCATCAGGCCATTGTCTGTTCTATGCGCTCCTACTTACCCATTGACCCTTCAGAACTAGGCATTTGAGCGCACTAAATGAAATTGTTATTCGGATTGCTTATTTACGATTTCCCAATGTCCGTTTTTCTTCGCACCAACCCAACGTATGGAACCTTGTTCTTGCAGCCAATTAAGTTCACGCTGCATAGTCTTCTTGCCCACTCCCATACGTTCCGCCAAATTTTTCGTATTTAACGGGACATTTAACGGGACATTTCTATTTCAGCATGAAGCATGGCTTCATCAGATGCCATACCTGGCTTTCAAATCTTCATTTGTTGTCTTAAGTTGTTGCTCCTCCGATGACTCCTGCGGCTGTTCGTCTTCCGGCAACTCGTCGGGAATGTTCACATCCAAAATAGACGCCGCGTTCTGATAGGCGTAGATAATCTTTGCCCGGTCCGTCGGGTCGAGGATAAACCGACGCACAAGGCTCGACATATTGGTGATGACAAATCGTTTGGGCACATCCTGGCCGGTCACCTTCTTCAGGAAGTCCACCGCCAAAGCCTTGTCGAGCGTATGTATGAGTTCGTCGAAGCGCCCATGCTCATTGAGGTTTTCCGTCGTAGTGTCCTTGGCGGTGAGGTCTTTCAGCCGGTTGATGTTCAACCCTGTAGCCTCGGCAAGTGTATAAACCTGTTGGTCACACTCCCGTTTCTGGTAGTCGAGTATGTAGTCATAGATGGTTTTGTCCTTTTCCAGACGCAGGTCACCACTTTCTATATCGTGCAGGATGCGTTGGGCGGTGCGCTGGTCGCGCTGCGACAGGGAGGCGAACGCATTGTGCAGGTCACGCTGTGCCGTCTTCACCAGCTCGCTGCCGGGGCCCGTGGCATACAGGTTCTTCACAAACTTGATAAACTTCTCGTTGACGTACTCGGCGTCTATCGTACCGGCACCGGTCTCCGTGATGTAGGCTTCCAACTGATAGACATCATCGTCGGTGCTACCGCCGGGTATGGAGGTGAAGAGCTCACGATAGCGCTGAAGCAGAATCTTGTAGGTCTGCTCGTCGAACGACAGTTTCACGGTTGTCCAACCGCTGGTGTGCGGGAACTCATATTCCGGTTTCTCCCACACGAAGCCCTGCATCTTGCTTGCCTCCAATCGTCGCGTCATCTCGCAAAACTCCTTGGCAAACTTCTTCCTCGATGCCTCTGCCTGTGGCAAAGTGTCATAATATTCTATACCCTCGGCAGTGAACAACGCGTCGATGGCCCGGAAGTTCTCGTTGATATACTCCAGGTTGGCCTCCAGCTTGTCGGTAAACACCGACAGCGGTTGGTTGACGTAGAGTTCCAGCGCCTCGTCGATGTTCTTCTTCATCCGTTCGGGGCGGGTGAAATACTTGATGACGCCGAATGGCTTCTCCGGCCCGAACAGCCGGTTGGTGCGCGAGAAGGCCTGGATGACATCCACATATTGCATCAACTTGTCCACATACAGCGTGTTCACCCACTTCGAGTCGTAGCCCGTGAGCATCTGTGTCACCACTATGAGCATGTCCAGTTGGCCCGACTTGTCCACTTGCTGGTAAGGAATCTTGTGCGCCAGTCGCTTGGCCACGTCTTTCTTATACTTTGCATAGGTGGACTGCTGGAATGTGGTACCATATTTCCGGTTATAGTCCTCCAGTATCTCCAGGATGGCGTCTTCCTTGTATTCGCCTCCGCCATTGTTGTCTATGTTGTCGTCGAATATGGCGGTTACATTATATTCGGGATAGTGCTGTTTGAAGAGATGATAGTACTCTATGGCCTCCGGGATGTTCTTGGTAGCCAGTATGGCATGGAACTTACCGTTGCGGCTGAGCATCGGGCGTTCCTCCACAATCTTCCGCATCACCGCCTGGTGGTGCTCGTCGGTCTGATACAGGCTCTTGGCCTCATCCTCCACCTTCATCATGTCGGTCTCCTCCATCCACTTGGTGTAGAGGCCTACCTTCTCTTTGTCCTCTTTGATGTCGTCGAAGCTGTCGGCATCCACGGCATGCAGGGCCACCGCCTCCCGTATCTCGTTCTGCGGGAAGGTGTCCTCGCGATAGAGGTCGAAGCCTAGCACATTGCCGTCGGGGATGCCGTTGGCAAGGGTGTATTTGTGGAGCATGTCGCCAAAGATGACCTCCGTGGTCATCTCTCCATGGGCATTCTCGGGGAAGATGGGTGTGCCGGTGAAGCCGAAGAGCACCGCCCGTGGGAAGGTGTTCTTGATGGTGAGCAGCATGCCGCTGCCGCTTTCCTTGCCGCTGCCTGTCACGCTGCGGTGGCACTCGTCCACGATGAACACCACACGCTTGTTGTTTATCTTCGTGATGGTGGATTGCGGCACATGGTTCTCCCGTGTGATGCGGCTCATCTTCTGTATGGAGGTGACGATGAGGTTCTCGTCCTTGTCGTCGCTCTCCAGCACCCGTATGAGGTTTTGAGTGTCTTCTCGGGTGTCATGGCCACGAATATCTGCACGAGCGAGAAGATACCGTGGTTGAATATGCCCTCGTGGGCGTATTTCTTTATCTGGTTGACGGCCTGCGTCACGTCCACGCCCGAGCGTTTCAGCTCGATGTGTATCACGGGCATGCCATTGATGAGCAGCATCACGTCGCCCCGCCGGGTGGTGCCCAGCGGATGCTTGGTCTGGAACTTCGGTTGGCGCACTATCTGATAGACGCTCTGTCCGGCGCGTATCTCCTTGGCATCGAAGATTTTCAGATAGACCTCTTTGCCGTAGTTTATCTTGTCCTTCTCGTTGTCGCGCTTTATCTTCACCAGTCCGCCACCGATGAACTTGCTCACCTCGTAAGGCGATTGCAGGGCATCCACCTGTGTGATGATCTGTTGCATCTCGGTGTCGGTGAGCGAGAAGTCGCCGAGGCGGTTCACGTCGCGGTTGTTGTTGTAGATAATGGCAGCCCAGTTCTTCACCAGCGTCTCCTCTGTGGGGTTCTTGATGACGTGGGGCTCCCATCCGTGTTGGGGAAGCAGTTTGCTCAGCGCTTCCTCAAAATCCAATTCCTTGGTAAAAGGACGTATCAATACATCTACCGGCATAGTCTTTATATCTTATTTATTTTTATTCTGTTATTTCAGTATCACCCAATCACTATTATTGGCTTTATCTTTTTTCTCTATGTAACCATTGTTTCGCAAGAAAGAAATTTCTCTTTCTACAGTGCGAGTGGAGATATTAGTTTGTCTCGCCAAACTTTTGGCTGTATGCGAAGGATTACATTTAATCTCATTATATATAACTGCCTGTCGGTTTGTGAGTTTCATCTCGCCAATCGTCTCGCCAGTCGTCTCGCCAATTGTTGCCGTAGCAGATGTATCTTCATCCACAAATTCAGCCTTCAGTGTGGCTTTCAGGATGAAGGCGTCGGTATGGAAGGTAGGCACCACAGCGCCACGGCTTTCCAGCTCGTTGCAGATACGGTCGATGCCTTCGCCAAACTCCTTCACGTAGTTGTGGGCTTTCAAGAACTGGGCTATCTTGGGATTGCGGGAGAAATGAGTGTGGCGGATGTTCTCTGCCCTTACCAGTCCGGGCAGTTTCCCTGGAGACTCGAACACAATGCGGTCGTCAAACATTTTGATTTGTATTTCCGTGCCCTTGATGCTGTAGTCTCTGTGACACACACTGTTGACCACCATCTCCTGTATGGCGAACTTGGGATAGTTGCGGTTGGTCACAAACTGTCCGTTCTGCCCGAGGAAAGAATGCTCGCGCACCTGCGTTTCAAGATATTCTACGGTTTTCTCAATCTGATGGAGCACAGAGCCTTCAAACG
>CAVFUK010000189.1:0-4499 GCA_963625535.1 Anaerovoracaceae bacterium
TTCAGTAAAATATCTTCGTTTATCTTGTCACCGTTATGACGATGTCTTTGGTAGCTGTCTTATTATCGTCAGGATTGGTGTATGTTATCGTTAGGGTAACATCAGTGTCTTCTGTAACTGTTTGGCTTGTCGACTCTATAATAATTGTTCCCGTTGGTACATTACTGTTATCGATTGTGTTGGTTTCATCATTATAATCCTTCTTTGTTTTTACTTTAATGAGGTCCTTCTTGTCCTCTGGAACTGTAACTGTAAAGTATTCTACATAGTCTTTAAAGTTACATTTTCCCTGTAGACTCTTAGTCCATTTATACGTACTTACACAGGGCATTTGATTAATCTTCTCCTTCTCCTTCACGTACCAGCCTGGGTTAAAATTCGGACTATTTGTAATTTTCAACTCATTAGCCTTGTTATTGGTGTAACCGGACTTGATAGAGAGTTTGCCATCGAAAGTCGTAAAAATAATATACTTCTGGTCCTCCTCACTCTTCTCGAACTTCAGGTAGAGGTTGGTGATGTCCCACTTGCGGCCGATGTAGTTCAGTTTGGCGCCTGTTACTTGGCAGGACTTGCCGTAATCGTCATCCTTGGTTATGGAAATAGAACCTTCGCTGAAGCTGATGCCGTTCCATTGAGCCTGGCTGAAATCGATGTCGGCTGCATGTCCACTAGCGCCATAGATGTAGATGGTGTTGTCGTCGGCAGGAAGTTTAATGGAAGAGGCTGTCGCCGTGAGGGTGTTGTCCTTCATATAGTTCGTGTTGAAGCTATACTGGGCTTGGATGTCCTCAGTGGTCGGTGCGTTGACGATGAACGGAATCTTGATGATGTCCACTGAACCTCTTTCGGTGCCGTCCTTGAACGAGATGTAGGCGAAGAACTTGCCATTGCCCAACTCGATACCTTCATAGTTCTCTACGAAAGTAGTTTTTAACTTAACGAATTCAGACAAATCACCTGTTGCAATGCCGTCCTTACCATCATACTCCGTATCTGAGAATACGACTTCAGGACTGAGGACTAGCTTGGTTCCGTCGTTCTTAACCCATGTGACGCTGTCGCAGGTCATATGAGCGTTGTCGTTCCAGTGAGCTCTATCCTCTGTGCTCATTGTAGAAAAGTACTTGGTGAGGTCCGCGGTGAAGCATTGATTGTCCTTCACGCCCGTAGCATTGTGCTCAATGGCTTTGTCGAACAGGTTATTGAATGTCGTGATGGTGGTCTTGGTGAAGTCCACATAGAATGGAACCTCAGCTCTGCCACCCGTGATGTCCATGTAGACAATCTTGAACGGGAGCACACCATTGGCCTTGTCGTTGGCCTTGATCATCAACTTGTTTTGGTCGAAGGTGATGCCCCATGCTGTAAACTGGGCCTCTTGCTCAGTGGTAAGCTTGCCCTTTGCCAGGTAAGCGTCGTAGACGAACTTAGCACCGGTGGATGCCTCGAACATCAGCGAGTCGCCCATCTCTACAGTGTAGAGCTGTGTTCCGGTGTTGCCTTGTTCTTCGCCTTCATCGGGCTGTTTAGTCGCGCCGGGACCGTCATTCTTTAATACCACGACCTTCGTAGCCTTAGGGTCAACCTTGGTGAACTTGATGCTGGCGATGCCACTTGCGACAGCCTCTACGGTCTTTCCACTGTTGTCTTTGGTTGCGTTCACGGTATATTTGAATGCGTACTGAGAGCGTACTTTGTCGTTGGCTTTCAGTGAGAGCAGGGCGACGTTCTCTCCGGCATACTTCGTGATCATGTCGGCGTCGATGCTGGTCGCTTTCACGGGCAGCTCGAAGAGGCCGCTGCTAGACACCTCACGGGTGGCGAGTAGCAGGTCGGTGTAGGCTTTTGGTGTTCCCACCTCAATCGGGGCGACCTCGTTCTTCGAGTTAACCAAAGAGAATTTTTCGATGGCAGCCAGGTCGTAGTTGGTCGGGGTCACCTGCACGATGATGGACGATGCGTTCTGTGTCATCATGTATGTTCCGGCCACGAGGTTTCCTTTCGGTCCCTCCCATGCGGTGCTTTGTGTTACCGCTGTGTACCATACCTCCAGCTTGCTGCTCTCTTTCACGAAGTTCAGCTGAGCCAGGCCTTCGTTCAGCGGCAGCCGGACTGTTTGCGCGGCGTTTCCGTTCACGTCGGTGATCACCATCACGGCGTAGTTTTGGTCGTTCGGGTCGATGTAGTAGTAAGGGATTGCCTCTGCTCTAGCGAAGGCGCTGGTGAGTGCCACGTACTCCGTGCCGTTCCACAGATACCAGATGCCGTTCTCTTTCTTCACCTCCGGCTGGGCTTTCGTGCCGTCCGCTCCGGCCTTGCCGTCCTCGCCGATGGCTTTGTAGTCGGTCTTCACGTCGTCGCATACCCAGTAGCCATCCTCAGAGATGGTCCATGCCGTACCGTTCTCGCCATTATTACCGTTGGCACCGTCGGCTCCGTCCGCACCATCGGCTCCATTCGCGCCGTCTTTACCATTGGTGATGGTGTAGCTCTGTCCATTGGAGAAGGTCACTGTGAAACCGTTAGCCACGGACTTCACGTCGGTAATCCATTCTCCCTTTTCAATCTCGGCCTCGATGGCAGAGACTCTCGATTTCACTTGCGCCAACTCCTTGTTGATGTCATCGATGTCATCGTCGTAGTCTTTGCAAGAGACAAACGAACTTGCCGAAGCCGTCAATAAGGCTCCCAGCAAGATTGCACTTGTAAACTTCTTGTTCATAGATAATACCATTTGATTCATAAATCTAACACTATAATAATGTATATAATTGCGTGTGACGCTTACGTGTGGATGATCCCTATGTATATATCCATATATACTTACATTGATACCTCGCAAAGGTATGTAAATGGACGTTATGCGCAAAGTGTAGCAGGAAAAATATGAACATTTAGTGAGGTTGCGAACAATTTAAAGGTAAAATGAATTTATTGGACAGATAGTGTAGCCTATGGAGTGGATGGAGGAAGAGAAGGACTGTAGGGTCTGATGATGGGGCCGGTCGACTGTAGGGTCTGATGATGGGGCGCGTTGGGTGCGTGCATGTAAACAGAGACCCCGACTCTCACGAGTCGGGGCCTCCCAAAAAAAAGAATTTAAATAAACTAACACTTATTTAGTTGGATAAATCCATTATTGTACATTAGTTACTAGCCTTCACTGTTATGACGATGTCTTTGGTAGCCCATACTTCAGTTAATATGCCAGTTGTGTATTCAATCCCTGAAAAAGGCCCAGTCCCGTATTTTATCGTCACGGTAACATCGGTGTCTTTTGTAATCTTTGTGCCTGTCGGTGTGATAGTGATTGTACCGAAATCTTCGTCCAAAGTGCCTTGGTCAGCTGAGTGTTCCTCATAATCTTTGTACGGTGTACAAGACACTCTAATGAGGTTTGAGTTGCATCCTACTGCAATCCGCGTTGCATATCTTGTCTTGTTTTCACTGGAATAGTATTGCCGGTAATAATATGGATTGACTATGTTACCTTTTTTGTCTTTAATGCACCAACCAGTATATTGATTAGTTCCTTCTCTGTCGTACTTAAGCTGCACCGGTTGTTGGGTATTGCCATAGTAGACGGATGGCTTTCCTGCCAAGTTAGTGACAATGGTATAATCCGCGGCTTTTTTGAACTTCAGGTAGAGGTTCGTGATGTTCCATTTACGGCCGAGGTAGTTCAGCTTGGCACCTGTTACTTGGTAGACCTTGCCGTAGTCGCTGTCCTTGCCTACTTTGATGTGTCCGGTCTCGCTGAAAGCGATGTCGTTCCACTTAGCCTCGCTCAGATCGATGTCGGCTGCGGAATCCTCCTCGCTGCCATAGATGAAGATGATTTTCTTACTGTTGTCTTCTTCACTTGTCTCAGCAGGAAGAGTAACGCCTTCGCCTGTTATCACGAGGGTGCTGTCATTTTCTGCATATGCCTTATTGAGGTTATACAGCGTTTTGATGTCAGCGGCTGTCGGTCCGGCAACGGTGAACGGAATCTCGATGATGTCCACGGAACCTCTGTTGGTACCATTCTTGAATGACATGTAGACTGTGAACTTACCATTGCCCAGCTCGAGCCCCTCGTAGTTTTCTACGAAGGGAAGCTTTAGTTTAGCGAATTTAGAAAAGATTTCCTCTTTGCTGTTGCCACAGAAGAATTTCCCGTCTTTATCGAGCAGAGACACGCTTTCTGAGAATACTTTGTTATACTTGAAGGTCTCCTTAGTTCCATCGTTCTTAACCCATACAACGCTGTCGCCATAGGATTCAATATTCTTGTTCCAGTAAGCTCTATCCTCTGCATTCATTGTAGCTAAATACTTGGTGAGGTCTGCGATGATGAATTGATTGTTTGCATTAACCTTGTGCTCAATGGCCGTATCGAACAGATTGCTGAATCTCCGGACGGTCGTCTTGGTGAAGTCCACATAGAATGGAACCTCAACTCTTCCACCCGTGATGTCCATGTAGACAATCTTGAACGGGAGCACGCCGTTGGC
>CAVFUK010000190.1:0-4379 GCA_963625535.1 Anaerovoracaceae bacterium
TTAGATTTAAGGTTAACAAAGGTTGGGTCAAGGCGTTGACCCTTTTTTTATGCCCATACGCGAACGGACTGCGCCCCTCTGCCCCCTATCCTACTATAGATAATAAGGTATACACTGCCCCGCACGCCAGCGGACCGCCGAGAGGGGGAAAGCCTTAATTAACACCGCGCGGGAAGAAATTATTGAGGAAATATTTCTCCATTCGATTCAAAATACGTTCCTTTGTATTCAATTTCAAACAACAGGCTATTTTAGCCAATTAACTAAAGTATAAAACTATGAAGATTTCGCACATTGAGCATCTGGGCATTGCCGTGAAAAGCATCGAAGAGGCACTGCCTTACTACGAAGAGGTCCTTGGCCTGAAGTGTTACAACATCGAGACGGTGGAAGACCAAAAGGTGAAGACCGCGTTCCTGAAGGTGGGCGACACCAAACTGGAACTGCTGGAGCCGACAAGCCCCGATAGTACAATCGCAAAATTCATCGAGAACAAGGGCGCAGGTGTGCACCACGTGGCTTTCGCCATTGAGGACGGCGTGGCAAACGCGCTGGCTCACGCCGAGGAGAAGGGCATCCGCCTCATCGACAAGGCTCCGCGCAAAGGCGCCGAGGGTCTGAGCATCGCCTTCCTGCACCCGAAATCGACACTGGGAGTGCTGACAGAACTTTGTGAACATTAATCATATTACATAAAGACAAATAATTGGTATGAGCAATCAATTAGAAAGAATCAAAGAGCTGGTGGAGCTTCGCACACAGGCTCGCTTGGGCGGTGGCGAGAAAGCCATCGATAAGCAACACGCAAAAGGGAAATACACAGCCCGCGAACGCATCACTATGCTTCTGGATGAGAACAGTTTCGAAGAACTCGACATGTTCGTCCGCCATCGTTGCACCAACTTCGGACAGGAGAAGAAGTCCTTCCCCGGCGACGGAGTGGTGACAGGATACGGCACCATAGACGGACGTTTGGTATACGTCTTCGCACAGGACTTCACCGTGTTCGGCGGCTCCCTGTCAGAGACCATGGCACAAAAAATCTGCAAGGTGATGGACATGGCCATGAAGATGGGCGCACCCTGCATCGGCCTGAACGACTCAGGCGGCGCGCGCATCCAGGAGGGCATCAACGCCCTGGCAGGATACGCTGAGATCTTCCAACGCAACATCCTCGCCTCGGGTGTCATCCCGCAGATTTCCGGCATCTTCGGCCCCTGCGCCGGCGGCGCCGTGTACTCCCCCGCTCTGACGGACTTCACACTGATGATGGAAGGCACATCGTACATGTTCCTGACCGGACCGAAGGTGGTGAAGACGGTGACAGGCGAGGACGTGAGCCAGGAGGACCTGGGAGGCGCCAGCGTGCACTCCACAAAGTCCGGCGTATGCCACTTCACCGCCGCAACGGAGGAAGAGGGCCTGGCACTGATACGCAAGCTGCTCAGCTACATGCCGCAGAACAACATGGAGGAGGCTCCGCGCATAGAGTGCACCGACCCGATAGACCGTAAGGAGGACCTGCTCAACGAGATCATCCCCGACAACCCCAACAAGGCTTACGACATGTACAAGGTGATAGGCGCCATCGTGGACAACGGTGAGTTCATGGAGATCCAGAAGAACTACGCCACGAACATCATCATCGGATTCGCCCGCTTCAACGGACAGGCAGTGGGCATCGTAGCCAACCAACCCTCGCGCTACGCCGGCGTGCTCGACTGCAACGCCTCGCGCAAGGGAGCCCGCTTCGTACGCTTCTGCGACGCCTTCAACATACCTATCGTCTCGCTGGTGGACGTGCCGGGATTCCTGCCGGGCACGGGCCAGGAGTACAACGCAGTAATCCTGCACGGAGCCAAGCTGCTCTATGCCTACGGCGAAGCCACAGTGCCCAAGGTGACCGTGACACTGCGCAAGAGCTACGGTGGCTCTCACATCGTGATGAGCTGCAAGCAGTTGCGCGGCGACATGAACTACGCATGGCCGTCGGCTGAGATCGCCGTGATGGGCGGCGCAGGCGCTGTGGAGGTGCTCTACGCCAAGGAGGCCAAGGAGGCCGAGGACCCGAAGGCGTTCATGGCAGAGAAAGAGGCAGAGTACACCAAGCTGTTCGCCAACCCCTACAACGCCGCCAAGTATGGCTACATCGATGACGTGATAGAACCGCGCAACACACGATTCCGCATCATCCGCGCCTTGGCTCAACTGCAGACGAAGAAGCTGACGAACCCCGCGAAGAAGCACGGCAACATTCCTCTCTAACGAACGAAAAAAAACATTTTTCACAATGAAAGAAGAAGAATTGACAAGCAAGACCCAGTGCGATTGCGGAGACGTGTACGCGGCCATCGCCATGGCTCTGTACGAGACCCTGGGCGGAGTGCACGACGTGGAACACCAGGTGCTCACCATACGCCACACCGACACTCCCTGGAGCGGCAAGTGGCTCGTGCTGCGCGCTACCCCACAGAAGAAATAAGTTTAAACTCCTAAAAATAGACTTTAGAACAAAGATGAAAGAATTCAACTATAAAATCAACGGCAAAGACTACAAAGTGAACGTTGGTCAGATAGAGGGCAACATCGCCAACATCGAGGTGAACGGCGTGGCCTACCAGGTGGAACTGGAGAAGAAAGAGGAAGAGAAACCGGTGATAAAGCCGGTGGTGCGTCCCGCAGCAGCTCCGCAGGCCGCCGCAGAGGCAAAACCCGCCGCAGCGGCAGCGCCTGCCGCCAAGGGCAAGGGAGTGAAGGCTCCGCTGCCAGGCGTCATCATCGACGTGAAGGTGAACGTGGGCGACACGGTGACGAAGGGTCAGACCGTGGTGGTGCTGGAGGCCATGAAGATGGAGAACGCCATCAACGCTGACCGCGACGGACAGGTGACTGCCGTCAACGTGAAGGTGGGCGACTCCGTGATGGAGGGCACAGACCTGGTGGTGATAGCATAAGAGCCACCGTCGCTTCCTAGCGAATAATACAATAGCGAGAGAGGGGCACCCACACGGGATGTCCCTCTCTCTTTTGTTTATTAAAAAAATAAATTTATGAAAACGCGCTTCACTTCATGAGCCGGTTGTTAGCGTCGGGGAAAGCCACCTTGGGCACAAAGCTTTTAGCCTCCTCGTAGTCCATCAGGGCATAGGACATGATGATGACCACGTCGTCCACCTGCACCTTACGGGCGGCGGCACCGTTCAGACAGATGCAGCCCGAGCCGCGTTCGCCCTTGATGACGTACGTCTCGAAGCGCTCGCCATTGTTGTTGTCGGCAATGTACACCTTCTCGCCGGCTATCAGACCGACGGCGTCCATCAGGTCCTCGTCGATGGTGATGCTGCCCATGTAGTTGAGGTTCGCCTCCGTCACACGGGCGCAGTGGAGTTTCGATTTCAGTACTTCTACCATCATAATCGATTGTCGAGCTATAGGTTTTATTCTTTATATTTAATGTTGTCTATCAAGCGCACCTCGCCGCAGAAGACGGTGATGCAACCCACGATGTAGGCGGAGTCGTCCCACGCGGCCACAGGCTGCAGAGTGTTGCCGTCCACTATCTGATAGTACTCCAACCGCAATCCCGGAGCGGTGGCGATGCTCTCCTCCACGAAGCGCTTCGTCTCGGCCAAGGTGTGACTCTTGGCATAGTCCACGCTGGCGAACAGGGTCTTGGAGATACCCAAAGCGTTCTGCCGCTCATCAGCTGAGAGGCGTGCGTTGCGGCTGCTGAGTGCCAGGCCGTCGGCCTCGCGCACAATGGGACAGCCCACGATGGTGAGCTTGTAGCCCTGCTGACGCACCATCTCGCGGATGATAGCCAGCTGTTGGAAGTCCTTCTCGCCGAAGTAGGCGCGGTCAGGCTGCACGGCGTCGAAGAGTTTCGTCACGATCTGAGCCACGCCGTTGAAGTGACCTGGGCGGAAGGCGCCCTCCATCACCGTGTCGAGCGGCGCGAAGCTGAAACGGCGCGTGTCGGGCTCGGGGTACATCTCCTCCACAGCGGGAGCGAAGACGAACGAGGCGCCCACCTGCTGGAGCAACCGGCAGTCGGCCTCCAGGTCGCGCGGATACTTCGCCAGGTCGTTCTTATCATTGAACTGGGTAGGATTCACAAATACGCTGACAACGGTCACGTCGTTGTCCTCAACACTGCGTTTCACCAGGGAGGCGTGTCCTGCGTGCAGTGCTCCCATGGTAGGTACAAGGCCGATGTGCTTGCCCTCGCCGCGGAGAGCGCCAAGCTCGGCCTGTAGTTCTTTAATAGTCTTTACTAATTTCATTTTTCAAGTCAAAGTTTTAAACCCCTTATCTGAAATCGCTGCAAAATAAGCCATTATTTACCATATAAAGAAGAAATAAACTAAAATAATGCAAAG
>CAVFUK010000191.1:0-4224 GCA_963625535.1 Anaerovoracaceae bacterium
TTAAGGTTAATAAAGATTGGGGATCGTGAGATTCCCTTCTTTTTTTATATACCTATCCCAAGTGGTAAACTTCTCTAGATTATTTCCACATCACATCAACTTATAAGGTCCGAGGGCACGACAGTATAGAGCCCAAGGGACAAGGTGTATTCGGCTGCACTTCGTCCCGTGCTCCCTCCACCGAGCGACGAAAGGAAATCCGCCAACGAATATACAGGTCAATGCGGACAGATATCTCTACAGGCTACTCCGGCCCGTGATAAGCAGAGAGGGGAGGACCGCAAGGTCCTCCCCTCTCTCCACATTCCGCCCTACCAACAGTCGGGGGCGGAAAGCTATATCATTTCAGATTTGCTCGAATCTTTGTAAGATACGCGCGCATGCGGTCGGCGTCCTTGTTGCTGATGATGTCCAGCAGTTCATTCAGCTCCGTGCGGATGCGCTCCACCTGGGTGGGTGTGCGTGGGTTGAAGAGAATCTCCTGCAACAGATAGTCGTCCTCGTTGAGCACACCCTTGGCGATTGCCAGATGGCGCTTGAAGGTGGTACCCGGCGCATCCTGGTGCTTCATGATGGCGGCGAACACGAAGGTGGAAACGAAGGGGATGGACAGTGAGTAAGCCACCGTCTCGTCGTGCTCGTCGAAGGTATACTCGAAGATGTTCAGGCCCAGCTGGAAGTAGAGGTCCTTGAAGAAGATTTTGCCCAGATGGTCGCCCTCGCTGATGATGATGGCGTTCTCCGTGCTCAGTTGGTCGAGGTTGGCGAAGGTGGGTCCGAACATCGGGTGCGTGGAGACGTAGCGGAAGCCGCAGTCTTTATAGAACTCCTTCAGCCCCGTCTTCACCGAGGCGATGTCGCTGATGATGCAGTCGGCGGGCAGCAATGGCAACACCTGCTCGAAGGCGGCGAGCGTATACTTCACCGTCACCGCGTTTATTATCAGCTCCGGTTTGAACTCCCTTATCTCCTCCAGCTCCGTGAAGCGGCGGGTGTGGTACATGAATCGCAACCGTTTCGGGTCCACGTCGTAGATGGCCGTCTCGTGTTGCAGACAGAGTACATCGTTGAAGAAAGAGCCCATCTTGCCGGCTCCCAATATCAATATTCTCATACGTTCTTGCTCTTTAGTGGGGGTTATTTACTCGTGATTTCCAACTGCTGGCGCACCGACTCCTCGTGGATGGCCTCGAACACCTTTTTCACAAAGTCGCCGCTCATGCCGCACTGTTCGCCCTGCGCGCTGCGCTTGTCCAGAATCTCGCTGTAACGTCCTGTCTGCAGCACCGTCATCTGGTGCTCCTTCTTGAAGGTGCCTATCTCGCGCGAGATGCGCATGCGTCGCGACAGGATGTCGATGAGCGAGTTGTCGCACTCGTCAATCTGGCTGCGGAGCTCCTTCAGACTTTCGGTGGTCTGGTGTGTGTCGCGGATGACGAGCAGGTCCATGATGTAGTCGAGCACGTCCGGCGTTATCTGCTGGAAGGCGTCGCTCCATGCGTCGTCGGGGCTGCAGTGGCTCTCCACGATGAGTCCGTCGAATCCCAAGTCCATGGCCTGCTGGCTCAGCGGAGCTATCAGTTCCCGTTTGCCGCCGATGTGGCTCGGGTCGCAGAGGATGGGCAGCTGCGGGATGCGTCGGCGCAGCTCAATGGGGATGTGCCACTGCGGCAGGTTGCGGTATATCTTCTTGTCGAACGATGAGAATCCGCGGTGTATGGCCGCCAACCGTTTGATGCCCGCGTTGTTGAGTCGTTGCAGGGCGCCTATCCACAGCTCCAGGTCAGGGTTCACCGGGTTCTTTATCAGCACGGGGATGTCGATGCCCTTCAGCGCGTCGGCTATCTCCTGCACAGCGAAGGGGTTGGCCGATGTGCGGGCGCCTATCCACAGCATGTCCATGCCGGCGCGGAGGGCGGCCTCCACATGTTTGGCCGTTGCCACCTCGGTGATGATGTACATCCCCGTCTCCTTCTTCACGCGCTCCATCCAGGGCAGACCTTTCTCGCCCACGCCCTCGAAGCCTCCCGGTTTGGTGCGGGGTTTCCAGATGCCCGCGCGGAATATCTTCACACCCTTGGCCGCCAGCTGTGTGGCGGTGGTCATCACTTGTTCTTCTGTCTCGGCGCTGCACGGACCGGCTATCAGCAACGGTCGTTTCGGGCTGATGCCCGGCAGCAGGATCGATTCTAACTCTAGTTCCATATCTTAAGTTTTTGTTTTGTTCTACGTTTTGTTGTTCTGTGTTGTCTCTCTTCAGTCCATCGCTTCTATGCGTCGCAGCGCTTCTGCCAGCTTCTCCTCCTTGGCGCAGAGCGAGATGCGGATGTAGCGGGCGCCGTTGCTGCCGAAGATGAATCCCGGGGTGATGAAGACGCGCGCTTTGTGGAGCACCTTCTCCGTCAGCTCCTCCACGTCGGCGTAGCTGTCGGGGATGCGTCCCCACAGGAACATGCCCACCTGCTGCGGGTCGAACTGGCAACCCAGTGTCGTCATTATCCGCTCCGCCAGGTTGCGTCGGCTGCGGTAGAGGTCGCGGTTCATGCGCTGGTGCCACTCGTCACTGTTCTTGTAGGCCTGTGCGGCGGCCAGCTGCAGGGGGCGGAACGTACCCGAGTCGATGTTGCTCTTTATCTTGAGCACCCACTGCACAAACTGTGCGTTGGTGGCCAGCAGTCCCACGCGCCATCCCGGCATGTTGTGGCTCTTGCTCATCGAGTTGAACTCTATGCAGCACTCCTTGGCTCCCGGCACGCTCAGCAGGCTCAGCGGCTTCTCGTTCAGGATGAAGCTGTAGGGGTTGTCGTTCACTATCACGATGCCGTGTCGGCGGGCGAAGTCCACCAGGCGCTCATAGAGCTCCATCGTGGCGTTGGCGCCCGTGGGCATGTTGGGGTAGTTGGTCCACATCAGCTTCACGTGGCTCAGGTCCATGGCCTCCAGCTCGTCGAAGTCGGGGTACCAATGGTTCTCCTCGCGCAGGTTATAGTTCACTATCTCGCTGCCCAGTATCTTGTTGAGCGACGTGTAGGTGGGGTATCCCGGGTTCGGCACCAGCACCTGGTCGCCGGGGTTCACGAAAGCCAGCGTCACGTGCAGTATGCCCTCCTTCGAGCCTATCAGCGGCTGTATCTCCGTGGCGGGGTCCAGGTCCACGTCGTAGATGCGTTTGTACCAGTCCGCCATGGCCTTCCGCAGCTCCGGTATTCCCACCGTGGGCTGATAGCCGTGCGCGTCGGCCTTGCGGGCGTTCTCGCACAGCGTGTCGATGGTCTCCTGCGAGGGGGGCATGTCGGGGCTTCCTATGCCCAGACTCACCACGTCCAGACCTTGGGCGTTCATCTGGGCCACCTCTTTCAACTTTCGTGAGAAATAGTATTCGCTCACGTTGCTCAGCCTGTCGGCCGGCTTTATCTCAAATGTGTGATTTTCCTTCTGCATATTCTCCTAATATTTTTAGTTCGCGTGTCAGTGGTGTGATGGCGTCTATCGCCTGGCGGTACCTTGTGTAGTTGTTGAAGGTCACGTCGATGTAGAACAGATACTCCCATTCGCGTCCGATGATGGGCAGCGACTGTATCTTCGTCAGGTTTATCTTGTAGAACGAGAAGATGCTGAGCACCTGTGAGAGGCTTCCCTCGCAGTGGGGCAGCGAGAATACCAGGGTGGCCTTGTTTACGCGGTCCGTGTCTTTCATCTCGTCGGCCTTCCAGGGGTCGCATATCACCAGGAACCGGGTGAAGTTGTGTTTGTTCGTCTCTATGCCCTCCTCCAGCACCTTCATGCCGTAGAGTGGGGCGGCGGCTTTCGAGCAGATGGCCGCGTGGCCTCTCAGTCCGTTGCGGCTGATGTACTCGGCGCTGCCGGCGGTGTCCTCCGCCTCCACCACCTTCATCTGCGGGTGGCGTTGCAGGAACTCGCGGCACTGTGCCAGAGCCACGGGGTGTGAGTTCACCTCGCGTATGTCGTCCATCGTGTCGTCGGGCAGAGCCAGCAGGCTGTGCGAGATGCGCAGTTTATGTTCGCCCACGATGGTCACCGGGTTCTCGCGTACCAGCTCGTAGTTATGGAGCAGGCTGCCGGCGATGGTGTTCTCGATGGCCATGAAGCCTATCACGTTGTTGTCCTCGCGCATGCACTGGAATATCTCCTCGAAGGTGGCGCAGCATACCAACTCTATCTCCTCGCCATCGAAGTACTGATGCGAGGCCATGTCGTGGTACG
>CAVFUK010000192.1:0-4126 GCA_963625535.1 Anaerovoracaceae bacterium
ACATAGAGACGCGCGACGTGCTGAAGACCGTCACCACCAAAGCTCCTACGGACGCCGAGGTGGAGGACATGCTCTTCGCCAACAAGATAGTGAAGAACAGCAAGAGCAACTCCATCGTGCTGGCAAAGAACAAACAGTTGCTGGCAAGCGGCGTGGGTCAGACCTCACGCGTGGACGCACTGAAGCAGGCCATCGACAAGGCTCACAGCTTCGGCTTCGACCTGCAGGGCGCGGTGATGGCAAGCGACGCATTCTTCCCCTTCCCCGACTGTGTGGAGATAGCCGACAAGGCAGGGGTGACGGCCGTGATACAACCGGGCGGATCCATCAAGGACGAGCTGTCGTTCAACTATTGCAATGAACACGGACTGGCTATGGTGACAACCGGCTTCCGTCATTTCAAACACTAATTAATACCTGTATTATTACATGGGATTGTTTTCGTTTACAAAAGAACTGGCCATCGACTTGGGTACTGCCAACACCATCATCACCTGCAACGACAAGATTGTGGTGGACGAACCTTCGGTGGTGGCACTCGATAGAGCCACAGACAAGATGATTGCTGTGGGCGAACGCGCAAAGATGATGTATGAGAAGGAGAACCCTAACATACGTACCGTAAGACCTCTGCGCGATGGCGTGATAGCAGACTTCAACGCCTGCGAACAGATGATGCGCGGACTCATCAAGAAGGTGAACATGGGGCACAGCCTCTTCTCTCCCTCGCTGCGCATGGTGATTGGTGTGCCCTCGGGCAGCACCGAAGTGGAGCTGCGTGCCGTGCGCGACTCTGCCGAACACTCAGGCGGACGCGACGTGTACCTGATATACGAACCGATGGCGTCGGCTGTCGGCATAGGACTGGATGTGGAAGGCGCCGTGGGTAACATGGTCATCGACATAGGCGGTGGCTCCACGGAGATTGCCGTCATCTCACTGGGTGGTATCGTGACCAACAGCTCCATACGCGTGGCCGGTGACGACTTCACGGCGGACATTCAGGAGTACATGCGCCGCCAACACAATGTGAAGGTGAGCGAGCGTATGGCAGAGCGCATCAAGATATCCGTGGGCTCGGCCCTGACAGACCTGGGCGAGGATGCCCCGGAGGACTACACGGTGCACGGACCTAACTGCATCACCGCACTGCCGATGGAGGTGCCCGTATGCTATCAGGAGATAGCCCACTGTCTGGACAAGTCCATCTCAAAGATAGAGATGGCCGTGCTGACGGCCCTGGAGAACACGCCGCCCGAACTCTATGCCGACGTGGTGCACAACGGCATCTACCTCTCCGGTGGTGGTGCCCTGCTGCGTGGCCTCGACAGACGTCTGGAAGAGAAGATCAACATACCGTTCCACGTGGCGGAAGACCCTCTGCACAGCGTGGCAAGGGGAACAGGCATCGCACTGAAGAACATCGACAAGTTCTCTTTCCTGATGCGTTGATGAAGAAATACAGTTAATAAGGATATGGCAATAAAGCGGAGTCGGAGGGCTTTTCCACCGACTCCGCTTTGTTGGCAACTTAAAGTGGTGACCCGTGAATACCCTGTTTAGGTTTTTTGTACAGTACAGCAGCTGGTTCCTCTTCATTCTGCTGGAGGCTGTCAGCTTCGGTCTGTTGTTCAGTTTCAACAACTACCATGGTAGCGTGTACCTCACATCGGCCAACGCCCTGGTGGGCAAGGTCTACGATGTGGGCAACGACGTGACGTCGTACCTGAACCTGAAGGCGGAGAACCGCCAGCTGATGGAGCGCAACGTGCTGCTGGAGGAGCAGATAGCCGCCCTGCGCCGTGCCTCGCTCACACAGACAGGCGACAGCCTCGCTGCGGACTCGCTGATGCAAGCCATCGCACGGAAGTGCCACTTGCTCGACGCGGAGGTGATAGTGAACTCTATACGTCGCTCCGACAACTTCATCACCATCAACAAGGGTGAGCTCGACGGTGTGAAGGAGGAGATGGGCGTGGTGGACGGACGCAGCGTGGTGGGCATTGTGTACCATACGTCGCCCCACTACTCGCTGGTGATTTCGGTGCTCAACAGCAAGTCGAGCATCAGCTGCCGCATCAGCAACTCCGACTACTTCGGCTACCTGAAGTGGGACGGCAACGACTGCCAACACGCCAACCTGGTGGACATGCCCCGACACTCCATCTGCGAGAAGGGCGACACCATAGTGACGACAGGCTTCACCCCCATCTTCCCCGAAGGACTGATGGTGGGCACCATAGAAGACATAACCGACTCGCGCGACGGACTCTCGTTCCTGCTGAAGATAAAACTCTCCACCGACTTTGCCAACCTCAATCAGGTGAAGGTGGTTGCCCGCGAGAACGTGGAGGAGCTGAAGGAACTGCAGGAAGCGATAAAAAAGTAGTTGAGGAGGAGGGCCGTTGGAGAATCGTTGGATGACCGTTGGAGAAGTTTCTAAAAGAAAAGGCTTACGATGAAGATTGATTTCTTGAAAAATATAGGATGGTTCGTGTTGCTCGTGCTGTTGCAGGCAATGGTGATGAACAACATCTGCATACTGGGGTATGCGGTGCCGCTGACATACGTCTACCTGATACTGGTGATGGGCTGCGACACCTCGCGCCAGGCACTCCTGCTGTGGGGCTTCTGCCTGGGACTGGCGGTGGACATCTTCTCCAACACGCTGGGACTCCACGCGGCGGCAACCACCCTGTTGGCATTTATCCGCCCGTGGATCATCAACCTCTACGTGGCCCGCGACAACACCGAGAACATGGTGGCGCCGGGGGTGCACAGTTTCGGCACCGGCAAGTTCTTCCGCTACGTGCTCACGGCGGTGCTCATACACCACCTGTTCCTCTTCGTGCTGGAGTCGTTCACGCTCTTCGACTGGGTCTACCTGGTGGTAGCCACCCTCAGCAGTGCCCTGCTGACGACCCTGTGCGTGATGGCCTTGGATAGCATCTGTAAAAAGTGACCTGCTGACCTATGCGTTATTACAACCTCGAAAAACGGAAATTCGTCATCGGCGGCATCGTGGTGGCTGTTGTCTTCGTCTACATCATACGCCTCTTCACCCTACAGATAGTTAGCGACGACTACAAACAGTACGCCGACGGCAATGCGTTCCTCAACAAGGTGCTGTTCCCCGCGCGGGGCGTCATCTACGACCGCAACGGCGAGCTGCTGGTCTACAACCAACCCGCTTACGACGTGATGGTGGTGATGAAGGAGATAGAGGACCTCGACACGCTGGACCTCTGCCAGACGCTCGGTATCAGTAAGGAGCAGTTCATCCAACGCATGAAGACCATCAAGAACCGCAACCTCAACCCCGGTTATTCGCGCTACACCGAGCAGGTGTTCATCAACCAACTCTCGGGCGAGGAGTTTGCCGTGTTCCAAGAGAAATCGTTCCGCTTCAAAGGATTCAATACCCGCAAACGCACCATCCGGCAGTATGCCTACGAGGTGGGCGCCCATGTGCTGGGCGACATCGGCGAGGTGTCGAAGAACGACATCAAGGACGACGACTATTACCGCATGGGCGACTACATAGGCAAGCAGGGCGTGGAACGCTCGTACGAGAAACTGCTGCGGGGCGAGAAGGGAGCGGAGATACTGCTTCGCGACGCCCGCGGACGCATCCAAGGGCGCTACATGGACGGTGCCCTCGACCGCACGCCCGTGCCGGGCAAGAACCTGAAACTGGGCCTCGACGTGAAGCTGCAGAAGTTGGGCGAACGCCTCCTCGAAGGCAAGATAGGTAGCATCGTGGCCATAGAACCCTCTACTGGAGAGATTCTCTGCATGGTATCCTCTCCCACATACGATCCACACCTGATGATAGGCCGTCAGCGCGGCGCCAACCACCAACAGTTGGCCCTCAACGCCTGGAAGCCCCTGCTCAACCGCGCCGTGTCGGGCACCTATCCGCCGGGCTCCACCTTCAAGACTTCTCAGGCGCTCACCTTTCTGCAGGAGGGCATCATCACGCCCGAGACAAGTTACCCCTGCTCGCACGGCTTCGTCTTCAAAGGTCTGCGCGTGGGTTGCCACGGACACGGCTCCCCGCTGCCCCTGGTGCCTGCCATCGCCACCTCGTGCAACGGCTACTTCTGTTGGGGACTCTACCACATGA
>CAVFUK010000193.1:0-1601 GCA_963625535.1 Anaerovoracaceae bacterium
CCGCTTATACGTGCTCATATATATGTCCTTCGTGCTGGCCTTCTTCACCGAGGCGAACTTCAGGAACCTGTCGGCGAAGAGCGAACATGCATCCGTCGTCACCTCATCCGCAGGCTGTATGTCTCTCAGTATTCGATTTTTCAAGTCGGTGGCCTTCATTTTCGGAAGGATGCCGAGCTCGATGTAGTGAAAGACGAGATTATCGACTGCCATCTTGCGACCTGCGAGATAGTTATTCAAGGCGGCCTTGTTCGGATGGTTGATGACCTTCGATGTTTTTTTGTCCCATTGATAGGGCAAGATTTTTACGTTAAGCGAGATGAGAGATGTCTGCCCTTTGACAGAGATGGAGAGCTTCAGCGGTGCGGCGCTGCCCTGCTGGGCGCCCCGTGTGTCGAGATAAAACTTCGTAGTAGCCATAGGCGTTGATTTTACTTGCACGTTTTTTGCATTGATTTGTGCAGCAAATTGCGCAAATGTGCAAAAATATGCACTCTTTTTAACTGATTGCGGCCTTCTTATTTGACAAAAAAAGAAGCGAAATAAAGCCTAAGTCGCTGAAAATAAGCTTCATTTCGCTTTGTCGGGGTAGCGGGATTTGAACCCACGACCCCCTGCTCCCAAAACGGTGAAGGATATTTTCTAAAGGACTGATAATCAGTTTTGTATAATTGTTAATTTTCTTGGTTGCACGTTTTTTGCATGTTTTCCAAAGTGGAGGGCGCTTTTTCGGTGCCATCCTGAGACTCATTTGCGGAGGGCGAAGCAGAGTCCGTCCGACCTCGGAACATGTCTCCTTTGCCAAGGAGGAGCCAGTTGGAAGAGACCCGATAGTATTTTATCAAGGGTATTATCCAAGCAACCTCGAAATAACCACGGTTGAGGTTGAGCTCCTGGGTGTACATGTGGCGACGGTCGAGGCCGTAGGCGGTGCAATAGCCGCACAAACCTCCGGGGATGCGCTTTTCATCCGCAAGGCGATGAAGGGCCTCGAAGAACCTGCGCTGCACGTCCAAGGTCTCTTGTTTGTAGTTTCGGGTTCGGCTCATAGCTGACCTCCTTCCGTTGTGGTTATTTCCATTTTGGAAACGTCGGCAAAATGGTGGCACGTTGGCATTACCATTTTCGTAATGCCACGAAAATGGTCACTCGTGGGTAGGCCATCTGTCAGACGGAGCAGCCGTTCGGTGTCGACTGTGGACCATCCGTGGACTTTCTCTTTGTCGAGTTCCATAAGCAAGGAGAGGCGAACCTCCTTCAGGCGCTCTGTGTCCGCTACTCCGTCACGCACGGAGGCGGCGAGCAGCTCTGCCACTTTCCAATAGATTTCAGTCTTCATATCCTTATATTATTATATGGTAACACTTTCGTTATTGGCGCCAACTTGGAAAATTCATCTCCCTAACTGAGAAAATATAATTTCCTAACTGGGCATTTTTCTTTACACAGCAAATCAGTCCTTCTGAGTAGTCAGTCTCTCGAGCATCGAAAGAAGCCTTCCCGCTTGCTCTTGGTTTGTCCGAACGAGTTCTGCGATGGTTGTCTGTTGGGCGTTAACAATGTCGATGAGTTTCCCAACGTCAGAGCTCGATGCGTTGATG
>CAVFUK010000193.1:1611-1975 GCA_963625535.1 Anaerovoracaceae bacterium
TGTCACGACCGGCAACTTGACTATGGTTGCCATTCCCGCTAATATTCGGAGAGGTATCTCCGGAGGTATCTCGGATGGATGATGCCTTCAGCATGTCGCCTTCACCTGTTTCAAGCCAGTCGGTATTCAACTCAGGGTACAGTTCTTCAAGCTTCTGCGTAAAGAGTTTAGGTTCACGAGTTTTGCCATTTATAACTTGCGAAAAGGCTGAAGAGTTGTTATAGCCCATTTTTCTGCCTAAATCTTGTTGGTTTTCGATAATGCCTAAAGATTTCAGATGCTTAATCAAAATCTTAAATCTGTCTAACTTATTCATAATCAATTACCTTTAATTCGTTAAACAATTATTAACAAAGAAAGTTCC
>CAVFUK010000193.1:1985-2606 GCA_963625535.1 Anaerovoracaceae bacterium
CTCTTTACCTTTGCAACGTAAACATAAAACGTTACGGCAAATATAGAAATAATATATAACGCAAACTAATTTATTTACTGAAAATGGAAAAATATTCTAAAGATGACAAAAGAAGGCTCTACCTCTCGGTGAACCGGGAGGCGTTCCTTGACTTCTTGGAGAGATACCTCCAATGGCTGGATTACAGAGTTCTTGGCTTTACTTCAGACGAGTCTGATGGTCAAAAGTTACTCAACGAAGCGCACGAGTATATTCACGAGGCCGCACAAAACATCAACAAGGGCCTCTTCATATCTGCCGCCCTGAATCTTTTGGACTCGAGAAACAAAACGGTAGAGGCAGCACCGAATGATGCTGAAGAATGCGCTTTCTTCGCCTCGGATATAAGAAAGCTTTGTGCACTGGTCCAATCGGCTGAAAACTTTTAAAAAACATACAACATGGAAAGAGTTACTGAACGAACAATCGTGATGGCCAATGCCTACGCGAAAAAGGCCTGCAGCATCCACCGGGTGCTGAAAAAGAAGGCCAAAAAGGAGTTATTGATTATCGTCGTGAACAATCACGCCTACACCTTCCGCGAGGATGCCAGACGAATTGAGGAGGCTCCGCAGATAGGGC
>CAVFUK010000193.1:2616-4072 GCA_963625535.1 Anaerovoracaceae bacterium
GAATACTTGCGACGGGTTTTGCCCGTGAAATGCTGGATACATATTTGCCGAAAATGTCGGCAAGCTGTTTCAAAGTCGCCATTTGTGACGTGGATAAGCGGCAAATTTGTCACATATAAACATTTACTTTTTTTTATTTCTATGATACTTCTCATTGTACATATGGTAAGAACACCAAGCATCCGTGGCGTGTGAACGTAGCGGATGCTGAAAACAAGGCAGGTGCCAGACCTCTGCTTAGAGGCTGGACAGGCGATAGGATGAAAGGCTCCGCATCCCGAAAGCTCCTCCGATGGAGACCCTGCCACACATATTACAAACAAATTTAAAGACAAAAAAAAAGAAAAATGGCAACATTCAAGCAGATTTACGACGGCATCGACAACACCACTCCGAAGGCGCAATGGATAAAGCGGATTGCCGACGTTTCAAGAAAGAAAGAGATTACGGTGAAGCTTTGGCTGGCCGGAGCCCGCACACCGGGCGAGCTGGAGAAGGAAGCCATAGCCAAAGAGTTGGGTGTGTCGGCTGAGGAACTTTTTCCGGTCAAAACTGTAAAAATCGTGGAGGGACAATCATGATTACCGCTGTGGAGCCAAAGTTGAACAAGGATGGCCGCTATAGCTCGGCAGAAGCTAGCAAGCTGCTCGGTATACACCGCAACACGCTGATAGCCTACACAAGACAGGGCCTTATCAGATGCGGCTACCGACGGGAAAACGCCCGCAAGTTCTTCACCGGGGCAGAGATTCTGCGGTTCTGGAGAGCGCAGCTTTGAGAAACGAAAACTAAGTAACAAACGAACAAAAAAAGAAAATGAAAAACATCATTCGCAAAGACCACAAGGGTATTGAACCCATGGAACAGATTTTATTCATCGTCTCCGCAGCAATGCTGGCGCTGTTGGGCATAGGCAGCTTGGTAGGCTTCGTCATTACAGGAATGTGGCACTGCCTGTTGGTGGCTGTCATGTGCGCAGGACTCATCTGGGCATGGTACACCGAGGATTATACCTCAGAGACGAAAGACTGAACGAAAAACCAATAAAACGTACAGATATGAAAGAGATTAGAATCACGCGAATTGAGATGCTCAACTTCAAGGGCATCCGCAATTTGGTGGTCGATTTCGACCCAAACGAGACGAACATTCGTGGGGCAAACGCCACAGGAAAGACTTCTGTGTTCGATGCCTTCACGTGGGTGCTTTTCGGCAAGGACAGCGCAGGACGTACAGACTTCAGCCTGAAAACCCTGGACACTGACGGCCATGCCATAGAACGGCTGCCGCACGAGGTGACTGTATGGCTGGAGGTGAGCGGCGAGACGGTGAAACTGAAAAAGAACCTTGTGGAGAATTGGGTAAAGAAACGTGGCACGCAGAAAGAGACCTACACAGGCAACACCATAGAGTGCTACTGCAACGAGGTGCCTTGCACGACACGCGAATACAACGC
>CAVFUK010000194.1:0-4007 GCA_963625535.1 Anaerovoracaceae bacterium
ATCTATACTTCATACAAAAAATAAAAAATTATTACAGTGTGGTAACTACCACGGTTTTACTTTGCATACCGAGGGGGCGCACCCCTCTTGATTCAGACTTTCCGATTTACTCATCAAAGAATTTATCCAGCTTGTCAGTTGCAGCCTTTTGCGTTCCGTTCATGATTTCCGCATATATCTGTGTGACCTTGGTGGACTTGTGTCCCAGCTGGAAGGCAACCGTTTCCAGACTTGCACCTGCATTAAGATACATGGTTGCAGCCGTGTGTCTTGACATGTGGAATGTAATGCGACCTGCATCTTTGATGCCAGCGGCTTGCGCCCACCTTCTCAATTCCGCATTGCAGACTACATTGTGAGGAAGGGCAAATAGTTTGTCGGTCGACTTAAGGTTTGGTCGTATAAACCGCATTGCAATCTTGGGAACGTATAAGGTTTGTTCGTTGCTTGTCTTGGTAGCTGTAAATCTTATGTATGTTCCATTGTCGTCACGACCGATGCTGCTTCCAGTCACTTTGCTAACATCGCTGTATCTCAAACCGACATAGCAAGAGAAAAGGAAGGCATCCGCCACGTTGGTTCCATACTTCTTGCTTTGAGTAGGGAAGGGCGTGCCTTCCAAACGCTTCACTTCTTCCTTCGTCAGATAGGTGCGGTTGTATAATTCTCTTTTGGGCTTCTCCTTAATGGACAGCTTGCCTATTGGGTTCTCCTCAATCAACTCCCTTCTCACGGCTTCACTTAACGCAATCGACAGTTGGGTTAGCAGGCTTGATTGCGTGTTGGAACGTATGTGCGGTGCGGTTTCCTTGTTCTTGTATGACAGTGCCTTGGCATCTTCCTTCAGATACTTTGAGAAGCCAAGAACAAAGGTTCTGTCCACCTCCGGCAAACAAGCTCCTCTGCTATATTCGTTCAAGTGAAGCGCCAGCGCATTTGCTGCATTCCTTGAAGTCTGTTTCTTGCTACTTGCCACGTCCACAACAAAATCCGCCAACCTAATACGGCTTGCATCGGTCTGACACACCTTGTGCAACCTCACTTCACTAATCGTCCTTTCGTTGAGGTTCTTGACCTGCATATCTTTTTCCGGGTAAAGAACACGTCCGGTTTTGATGATGTTCTTGCGTCCGTTCTTGTATTCATACCAAAACAGCGACACACGTCCAGTCCGCAAAGGTCGACCCACTAAACACTCTTTTCCCTTGGTGGCATAAAGTCGATACCCGTCTATCAATTGCTCCGGTAGACGATAGAGCGCTGAGCGATTAAGCTTTTCATGTACACGTTTCATAGTTCAAAAGTATTATTCCGGTGCAAAGTTACAAAGAATATTTTGAATGTGTGGAATAAATGTGGAATAAATTTGTCAACTAAAGGAAGATTTTAGAAATCAAAGGAATTAAATGGAAAGAACGGCTTTGAGGTAACTCATTCATACATCACTGTATATGCGGCAAATCCAACTTGTTATAAAATGCATACTTAAAGAATATATTAATAATTAATTAGTTATATAGTATATATAAGGGAGATTCGAAAAATAGGGGTAGCATTAAAAACTAACTGTCTTACTGTCTTACTGTCTTGCAAAACAGAAAAATCGATTGTAAAACTCACATAATTCTCTATTAAGCAATGAAATACGATATTTTCAGCAGCACCGCTCCAGCGATGCCAAAGCCCGACAAAGGGACAAAATTCATTGAGTTTATACTCTCAAATGCCTCGAAGGACATGCGTGAACCCCTAGTTCCGATGATGATGCCGGCACTTGCGGCACATTTGACCGAAGTTGAGTTTATGTATTCAGACAACAAATTCTACGAAATGAGCGGCCAGATGGGTCATCTGATAGGTCCTTCTGGTATTGGTAAAGCACAGCTTACCACACTTATAGAGGCAATAATGCGCTCCTTTCGTCAGCACGACGAGACTGAGTTTCAGAAGCTTACCGAGTGGCAACGACAGGTAAAGACAAAAGGTGCGAACAAAGAGAAGCCAGAACGGCCGGAAGTGAGCTTCTGGTTTCCCCCTGCCAACATGACCAATGCAGCATTCCTACAGAACGCAATGGCGCTGGAAAAACAAGGCAGACGCACGCAGTTCCTCAACCTGCCCGAAGTGGAAATGGCAGACTCCATGTTCGGCGGACACCGGCAGGTCAGTCAAATGGTGCGAAACATCTACGACTGCCAGCGTGCCGGAGCACTCCGTGCCACAGCAGAAGGAGTGACGGGAAACCCGAAGCTCCGGGTAAACCTCACTTTCTCGTCCACACCTGATGCTGCCCGCACCTTCTATCGCAAGGACATCACCAACGGTTTCTTCGGACGCATTCCCTTTGCCTACAAGTCACGCGGCAAGCGCAGCGGAAAGATTCCGAAACAAGGCAAATACAGCGATGAGTTCCTCGAAAAGCTTGACACCTATCTCGTGAAACTCGACAGCTGCAAGGGTCGGTTTATAGTAAGGTCGCTCAATGCCAAGGCAAACCAGTTGGCTGAAGAGATGGCCCAGCTTGCCGACATCACTGATGATGATACGCTTTGGGAACTGTCCCACCGCAGCATCTTCGCAGCATGGAAGAAAGCAGCAGTGCTTTGGATATTGAACAACCATACATGGACCAACAACATTGGCGAGATGATGGAATGGTTCTGCTACTACGACCTGTGGAGCAAAGTCCATGTGTTCGGAGACTTGTTCAAGGGGGCTGAACCACTGGATGAAGAGACAGTGCGAAAGAAAGGGCCACGCAACATGCTCGAGGATTTGCCCGACACATTCAGCATGCAGCAGCTTGAGGCGCTACGTCAAGAGACAGGAAAGCCACAGAAGGGGACAAAAGACCAATTACGGCAATGGGGAAATCGTGGATTAATCATCTACTCGGAGGAAACAATGATGTACACCAAAACAGAAGAATACAAGGCAAGCTCGCCCAAATCCATCGCCGAAAAGAAGGACAGCGAAGCTAAAACAACAGAACAGGAGGCAAAACCATGACTAAAGAAGAACTCCAACGTCTGCGCGACCTCCCGATCGAGAGAGTCGCCGAGAGGCTCGGAATCGGCGTGAGCCGCCACAAGGCACTCTGTCCGTTCCACGACGACCACCACGCCAGCCTCTCCTTCCACCCTGGGCACAACACCTGCCGCTGCTTCGTGTGCATGGACCGCTCCCTCGGCACAGTCGACCTCGCCATGCGTGCCCTCCACCTCTCATTCCCCGAAGCCTGCCGCTGGCTCGCCCATGACACCAACATCCTGCTCACCGACTGGCACCCCACACCGCCGCCACCGCCGCCCAAGCCGTTCGACGCCACGCGCTACGCCCCGTACTTCCAGCGACCGTGGCTCAACCCGCCGGCACGCCAGTTCCTCTACGGCGAGCGCCGCATAGACCCGCGCGTAGTCCGCTGGTGCCGGCTCACGTCGTGGACCGACCGGCACGGCACACCCTGGCTCCAGATACCCTACTACGACAAGGACTGGAAGCTTGTCGGAGTGCAGAACCGGAGACTGGCGGGCGAAGCCCGGGCGCAACCGCCTGCGCCGTCGGAGAGCGCCTGCGCCGGTTCCAGCCCGCCCCGTTTCCGGTTTCCACCCGGTGCACGCTGCACCGTCTACAACCTGCCGGTGCTCTCGCGACTCAAGCCCCGTGACCGCCTCTTCATCACCGAAGGCTGCAGCGACTGCTGGGCAATGCTCTCGTCGGGCGAGAAAGCCATCGCCATACCCTCGGCAACCCTCCTCACCCGTGAAGACAAGGACCTGCTGCGCGACGTGGGCCAGCACTACGAAGTGGAGTGGCACATGTATCCCGACCACGACGCACCCGGAGAGCGCCTCTTCCTCCAGCTCCGGCAGCTGCTGCCCGGCATCGAGCGACACCAGTTGCCCGCAGGGTGCAAGGACTACGGGGAGTGGTGGAAAGGAAGGGCAACGTGCATGTCGGGCTGAAAGCCCAGCTACTGTCAGCCCAGGGCAACGCCCTGGGTAACC
>CAVFUK010000195.1:0-3897 GCA_963625535.1 Anaerovoracaceae bacterium
TCTCCGTTGAAGTCGATGCGAATCACGGGATACGTCTTCCACTCCTTCTCCAGGGCCTCCATCTTCAGCCCCTTGAAGAGTTCCTTCTTGCCGAGGAAGTAAGCCTCCAGGGTGGAGATGAGCAGGCTCTTGCCGAACCTGCGAGGACGGCTGAGGAAGTAAACCTTTCCCTCAGTAGTCAAGGAGTACACCATGTCGGTCTTGTCCACATAGACGAAGCCGAACTCGATGATTTGCTCAAATGTCTGTATGCCGATAGGATATTTCATACGCTTCACATGTGTGTTTCTAGTTCACGATGCGAAGTTACGGTTTTTCGCCCGAGAGTGCAAAATATCTGACGGACAAGTTTTCGACGATACTGGAGGGTTGCTCTTGCTCAAGGCCCTCCTCGCGGCGTTGCGAAAGCCCTTGCTCACGGCCTTGTGCGAGCCTCAGATAAGTCGGCTTTCAATGCTCGAGCCGTTAAATATATACATCAGAACATAGAGTATATACCTTATTTTATCCGTGCGTGTTGTTTGCGGAACTTGAGTATATAATAGTATCACCCCGAAATATCCCTCAACAGGACCCAATGCACCCTGCTTTAACCCCCTAAAGTATAAAATATGTTATCAATGCGTAGATTTTACGCAATACATTTGTGAGGTAAGAATAAACCCCATACATTTGCGTAAAAATAACGCATTACTTATATGGAGAATAAAGAATACACCTACAAGTATCCGCATCCGAGCGTTACCACGGACTGCGTGATATTCGGCTTCGACGGCAACAAACTGAAGGTGTTGCTCATCGAGCGAGGCATCGAACCATTCAAGGGAAAGTGGGCTTTCCCAGGTGGTTTCCTCAAGATGGACGAGTCAGCGGAAGAAGGCGCACTGCGTGAGCTCAAGGAAGAGACAGGGTTAACGGGCGCTTACATCCGGCAGTTCCACGCCTTCACAGCGCCGGACCGCGACCCACGTGAACGAGTGATTACCATAGCCTACTACGCTCTCGTACGCCTGCAGGATGTGCAGGGAGGCGACGACGCAGCTAAGGCACAATGGTTCTCGCTGGACGAAGTGCCGTCGTTGGCTTTCGACCACGACCAGATACTGCGTATGGCGGAGCGGGCTTTGCGCAAACAGATACACTTCGAGCCTATCGGTTTCGAGCTATTGCCGGAGAAGTTTACCATGAAAGCCCTGCAGCAACTCTACGAGGCCATACTGAACGTAAAGTTCGACCGACGCAATTTCTACAACAAGATGCTTCACCTCGACCTGCTTACCCCATTGGACGAAACGGTGAAAGAGCCTGGTAAGAAGGATGCCATACTCTATACATTCAACTCCCAGATGTACGAGGAAATGAAACAGAAAGGATTCAGACTGGAGTTTTAATCAACAACACCACATCATATAAATAAACTAAAGTTACCCATATACATCAACAATCTAAAAACAATGACTATTATGAAAGATTTCATCAAAAGACCATTCGAACAGAATGAGACCTCTGAGCCAACAGCCAAGACCATGGAACAGACGAACGAAAAGAAGGAAGAAAAGAAGGAACCCGTGACCGTGCATCATCTGATAGTGCTCGACGAGAGCGGTTCAATGTGCGATGTGACCGCACAGACCATCTCCGGCTGCAACGAGACACTCGGCACCATCCGCCAGATGCAAGAAGACAACCAAGAGAGTCAACGCCACTTCGTCTCCATCTATGCCTTCGACTCCGACCTGCGCCACAGCAGATACATCATCGAGGACAAAGCCATAGCGAGTGTGAACAACGTGACCGACAAGGACTATCGGCCTAACGGATGCACTCCGCTTTACGATGCCGCAGGCTTCACGCTCACTAACCTCGGTGCGAAACTGAACCAAAGCAACTCAATGGGCTACGTCACAATCATCACCGACGGCTATGAAAACAGTTCAACAGAGTACAACATCCAGCGGGTGAAAGCAATCATCGAGGAGCTGAAGAAGCGCAACGTGATCTTCTCCTTCATCGGAGCCAACATCGACGCCGCCGAATACGGCAAGGGCTTCGGCATCGACAACACCCTGCAGTTCTCCGCCGACGAAGCAGGCATGCACGAGATGTGGGAGAACGAACGCCGAAGCAAATTGCGCTCGAGCCGAAGAATGCGGTTCTACACAGAGTCGAGCCACTACAGCCGCAAGACAATGGAGGACTTCGGCGAATGCGAGAACGCAGGTTCATACTACGAGGAGTTCAATGCCGGCACACAAGCAGCGCCGGAAGTGATAACCTCGCTGCGCCCCAACGAGGTGTTCGTCTTCGGAAGCAACAAGAGAGGCATGCACACAGGCGGTGCGGCAGGCTTCGCCTACACTCACTTCGGTGCGGTGATGGGACAAGCCGAAGGTATGCAGGGACAGTCCTACGCCATACCGACAGACAACGTCCCCCTTTGGGAGATAGAGCAATTCGTAAGGAACTTCATCGAATACGCCCGCAATCATCCGGAGCTGACGTTCCTCGTGACGAAGATAGGTTGCGGCAATGCAGGCCTAAAAGTAAGCCAGGTTGCCCCATTGTTCTTCCAGACCTCTGGCTGCAAGAACATCCGTCTACCGCAAGCCTTCATCAGATATCTCAACGGCGAGGATTTCACATTTTAAGTCACATCAACAACTATCACATTCATTCTAAAACAACATTCATTATGGATAACAATCGATCAAACATGACCAATCTATTGCTGAGCGAGGCTATCGGCGACATTGCCGGCATGCCTTACGAGTTCCACGAGCGCACGAAGATGTACGACAAAGTAGATCCGTTGCGCAAGGACAACGACTATACCGACGACACCGTCTGCACCTTTGCCTGTGCCGAAGCGCTGTTGCACAAGGCGGACATGGCAACCACCCTGTGGAGCAGATGCCGTGCGGACATTCACCGTGGCTTTGGAGGCCGATACTTCAGATGGCTTTTGGCTAAGGAAATGCAACCCGCATACAATTCCTTCGGCAACGGCAGTGCCATGCGTTGCTCCGCGGCAGGCTTCATGGCAAAGACGAAGGAGGAGTGCATAGACCTTGCCACACAGACTGCACTGCCGACCCACAACCACCCCGAAGGCATCAAAGGCGCTGTGGCCACAGCACTGGCAATCCATTACGCCATGCGCGGCGAAAGCAAGGAGTTCATCCGCCAACATGTGCTCGACGAATACTATCCCGACTGGAGCGCGAAGACCTACGACAGCATCAAACCGGCGTATCGGTTCGACGAGACCTGCCAGCGGACCGTTCCCGCCGCCTTGATTTGCTTCCTGGAGAGCCGAGACTACGTCGACTGTCTGAAGCTCGCCATCGCCCTTGGCGGCGACTCCGACACCCTTGGAGCCATCTCCGGTCCCATGGCCTACGCCTTCTACCGGGAGATGCCCGACGAACTCGTGGAGAACGCCAAGCGGAAACTCCCCCAGTGGATGCTCGACATCAACGAGGACTTCGACAACTATTGCAACAACCATTAAATTCCACCCACATGGAAACAAACAACGTAGAGCGGTTCATCAAGATACAAGATGAAAGCAACAATTATGAGACTGCACTGAATGAAGTCAAGAACGGTAGCTAGCAGTCACACTGGATATGGTACATCTTCCCGCAGATAAAAGGGTTGGGACACAGCTACATGTCCAAGACGTACGCCATCGCATCACTCTCAGAAGCGAAGGCTTACTGGGAGAACGCCATCCTACACTACAGGCTAAAGGAAATGACAGAAGCGTTGCTGACCTACAAAGGCGATTCCACGGAGAACATCTTCGGTAGCCTCGACGCAAGGAAAGTGAAATCGTGCATGACCCTCTTCGATGCAGTGTCGCCCCACGACATCTTCGAAGAGGTGCTCAACACC
>CAVFUK010000196.1:0-3864 GCA_963625535.1 Anaerovoracaceae bacterium
GCATTGACCGGTATGTTGACCCCGTTCACCTGATTGGAAAGTTCCAACAGCATGGTCACAACCTTTGCGACTTCCTCGGGCTGTAGCAGACGCTTCAACGGATGGTCGTGTACCATCTGTTCGAGAACCCGTTCATCCACATCGGCAAAAGTGGTCTGCATGTATTCAGGCGATACGCAGTTGGCGGTGATGCCGAACCGGGCGTTCTCCTTGCTCCAACATTTGGACAGTTGCTCGATGTAGGCCTTGGTGGCAGTGTAGACACTGTAGCCCATGGGAGGCAAGTCCAGCAGATAGGATGTCAAGACCGTAACGATGGTACCACGCTTTTGCTTACGAAATTTGTTGATGCTGGCCTGCGTAATCTTGATAAGCGGCAAGACATTTTGCTGAAACGCCGTCGTGAAATCCTCGCACGCGGTCTTGTGAAAATAGGTGCCAGAGGGCTTGCCTACCCAGGCATTATTGACCAAAGCATCGAGTTCTATTGCAGAGATGGATTCGGCAAACTGATCCACAGATTCCGCATTGGAGAAGTCCACCTTCTGGCAACTCACAGTGCCGTGTAGGTCAGCAAAGGCTTTCGCTTCGGCTTCCTTGCGACAGTAGGTGAAGAGGACTTCATTGTCGGGATTCTGAGCGAGAAGCTCCACGATGGCACGTCCCAAACCGGACGATCCTCCTGTTACCAATATTCTCATACCTCAGCCTCCTTATCGTGAAGCAAGCCAATCTGTACGTGGCCTGTGGCTATGAGCAGAGGCTTTTCACCCCCCACTTGCCTGTAAAACTTTAATTTATAGTTAATTATCTCAACGGCCTCACTGGTGGTTTCTATCTCTGCCTGCAGAGTGAGAGCATCACCCAAGAAGACAGGTTTGCGGAACTGGATGTCCTGCGTCTGTATCATCACATCGCGGGTAGGCAAGGCCATGCCGACGAAGTGAGAAACGAAACCATTGAGGATATTGCCGTACATCACCCGCTGGTTGAAGCCTTTGCGACGTGCAAAGGCCTCGTCGGTGTGAAGCGGATTGTAATCGTTGCTCGCACGCTGAAAACTATAGTACACGTCGGGCGTGACCTGATAGTTCACCTCCATGTGGGCAGATTGGGTTACAAGCTCATTAAACGTCATTGTCTTTTCTCTTATTTTTTAGTTATGTAACATGTTCTGTCTTCGTAAGTCTCCACATCGAACAGCCACTGAGCGGTGGGCGCATCGGCTACCGGGCTGAAGCCCAAAGAGGGATAGTGCCCCGCCACCATACCGTTCTTGGGTGTGGGCAGGTACTCTCCAATAAGCCTCTTGTAGCCATTCTCCCTAGCCCATTCCACAATGGTGTTGAGGGTGAAGTTCTCCATGCCCCGCTTCAGCACTCGGCAACTCATGAACCACGTGTCGATGAAGAGAGTGTCGGCGTCCCGCTCCTGCAGGATGACCACGGCAATGAGGCCGTTGTCGCCAAACTTGTCCTCCAAGGAGAAGGCGAAACCCTGCTGCTTGGGGTCCTGCTCGATGGCAGTAATCTGGTCCTCAGTGTAGCGAACGGTTCGCAAGTTGAACTGATTGCTGCGCTGCGAGAGCTGAGCCACACGAGGGGTGTTGAACTTGGTGAAGCCCTCCACGGTGGATGCCATATTGAGTGACTTGAGGAAGTCTGCCTCGTTGGTGAACGACTTGCTGAAAGCAGCGCGTTCAGCCTGCACCTGATACTGACGGGTGCGGTCCTTGTCGGCACTGCTATAGGACGCGGTCTCGAAGAGGTTCAGCGTATAGAGATACTCCAGATAGCAAGAGGGGTCCTCCGGCATTTCCGGCACGGTGATGCCGGGGATGTTCTCACGCACGATGTTGCGCTCGAAGGGGTTATCGTCGATGAATACCATGGAGTCGAATCCAATGTTCAGTATCTGTTGTATCTGGCGGATATTGTCCACTTTGGTCTCCCAGTTGGCCATGAAGACGGAGATATCATCGAGCCTCAACACCATGTCGGGGTGCTTCTCGAACGGTTCCTTGGCCTTAGCCTCGTCGTTCTTGCTACAGACACAGACGATGATACCTCGGTTCTTGAGTTTCTTGACCCACATCTGAAACTCGGTGAAGGCTTTGCCGATGCCTAGGCCGTGGCCGAGCTGGATGCCTTCGAGTCCGTCGTCGCCCACGACACCGCCCCAAAGGGTGTTGTCGAGGTCGAGGATGATGCACTTCTTGAACTTGCCCTGTGCCGCACAGATGATGTCCATCACACGGGATGCCACCAGAGGTACGGCATCGAGGGAGAGAATCATCTCCGTGGTGGTGTAGACCATAGGGTCGAACATCACGTCGCGGCCAAGTTTGCTCTGCAAACCTGCGATGTCGCAGATGAAGAGGTTAGGCTGGGTTTGCGCCAGCTGCATCAACTCATAGTTAATCTTGCGCACCTGCCAGGTGAGCGAAGACTCCACCTTGTTGGCATAACTGCCAAACACGGTGTCTTCTATCTCGGGGTAGTTGAAATAGATGACCTTGGCTTGGGTGGAGGAACAGATGGCCTTCACAAACTCCAGGCGCTGGTCGGCCAACGTCAACTGTTCCTGCGTCGGCAGCAAACTGTAGTGTTCGTTCCACTTGTGGGTGGACTGGAACACGACGATGTATTGTGCATCGAAGCGGTAGAGGTCGCTGGTGGGGTCCATGAACTGGCGCTCCACCTGGTTATATTCCGCCTCGAACAGATCTATGTGGTAACCTCTCTCGACGCCCCAACCTTGAATGGCGGTGGCGAGAAACTGCGTGGCGGTGTCGCCAAGCAGAGCCACCCGTATCGTGGGCAGAGAAGAGGTGTCCTTCTTGAGATTGCGTTTTAGTTCTTTGAATGATAACATAATCAGTAGCTATTGTGTTATTGAATAATTTATAGGCTGCAAATCTAAGCATAAGATTTACCTTCTCAAATAATCCGGAGTAGAATTTACAATCTTATATATTTCTTAATTTCATCAACCCTATTGATAAAATATTTTGCATAATTTTTCTCTAACAAATCTTTCGAAAGTCTTTCATTTTCTGCGTATAATGCCTCTTCATGCGATAGAATCTCATCCAGAGTAAAGCGGAATCCAACCACTTTCGCTGGATTTCCTATCACAATAGCATACGGGGGTATTTTATGTCTTACAACGGAACCTCCGCCTACCACGCAACCTCGACCTAAACGAGAGCCAGCCAAGAGAGTAACAGAAGCTCCAATCCATACATCCTCTTCCACAACGACATCAGTTTCAGTATCAAAATGAGCCCTCATGCAATCTTTAAACCAAGAACCAGGCACTGTATTATGATTTCCTGTTACGACAGTGAGTCCTTGAGCTGCACCTGAATGCTTTTTCATGATAAACTTTCCAGTATTTATCAGAATAGTAGCTCCGGCATATATACTGGTATCATCGTACAAGTATACATTTTCGGGATGGGTCAGATGAACAGGATTGTTAACAATAACATTCCTTCCACAATAACCCAATTTCTTCTTCGAAATATCGAAGTATAAGAATTTAATCATGCCAAATGCATGTTTGAATCTTTCAATTATATCTTTCATAATTTCCAAACGGTTTTTTAAATATCAAATTTTACTGCATCATCATCTATCAGCTTATCAAGACCATAGTCAGATATCAGCAACTCTAAGGTTTCCTTGCGAGCCAACCATTCCAAGTTGCCATTACTCATATCCACAGAATCGGCTACAATATCTATATTTGCATCACCTTCGACCTTATGCACCAGGCATAGGCAAGCCCGTTCGAAACGAATACATTCGTCTACGGTCTCTTTCTTCAAGCAAATATTCATCCCCTTGCCTTCACTTGGGA
>CAVFUK010000197.1:0-3863 GCA_963625535.1 Anaerovoracaceae bacterium
GTGTGAAAGTATATCGCGACCTGAAGAACTCCCTCGATACCGCTTTGGAGCAAGGCCTGGAGCAAGGCCGTGCCCAAGGATTGGCTGAGGGTTTAGAAAAGGGCCGCGCCGAAGGCCAGGCGAAAGAAAAGACCGACGTTGCCAGGAAGTTGATAGGTATGGGGATGGACATCGCTCAAATAGCTTCCGTTACCGGACTGACCGAGAAGGAGATTCAAGTTTTGATGGAATAGACGGGCAGCGGTAACCGCTTAATCTTGCCACAAAGTTATGGTCTTTTTGTGGCAAAATAGCCGTGCTTTAGGCGTTAATTGTCGCTACGAAACTTCGCCAAATTCAACCAAAATGCCTCAATTTGGCGAAGGCTCCTATCGTCACGCCTCTTCCCGGATGATCCAGTCGCCGATGGTGCGCTGCTCGCTGTCGTAGTTCACACCTATTTTATATAGGCGCTTGCCGTCGGCGGTGTAGGGGATGAGGTAACCTTTCTCATCTATCTGCCGGATGGCCTCCTCGGCGGAGCCGTCGAACTTCAGCTCGAACACGTAGACGGCGTCCGGCAGGTAGAGCACCGCATCAGCACGGCCTATGGCGCTGTCCTCCTCCACACGAATCTTAGCGCCCATGAGGTTGAAGATGAGGTAGAACACCGTCTGGAAGTCCTTCTCGTTCTTGTTGGCAAGGCGGTTGGAGATGCCGGCGAGATAAGCCTTCAGGCGCTGCAGGGCACCATCCATGTCGCGGTCGTAGAGTCTCTCCACGAAATCTCTTACCAGACTGTTGTTCTCAAAGGGCAACGGGGAGAGGTAGTTAGGCGCCAGGCTCTTCAGCATACCGATTTTCACCTCTGTGTTAGGATAACCTAAACTGTAACTCTCGACAATGGGGTTGTATTTCTTGATGGTGAGGTAACCACTCTGATAGAGCAACGGCAAGGCGGAGGTCATCTGCTCGGGCGACACGTCGAATTCGTCCACGTCAGAACTCTTCTTCTCGATGTCCATCACGTTGACGTGGTATTTCTGCAGCAGCTTCACGATGTAAGTCGGTGTGCCGGAGCCGAACCAGTAGGGGGCAATCTCTTGTCCGTTCAGGGCTTTGATTAAACTGAACGGGTTGAAAACATCCTCTGATTTTTTGCTGAAGTGGTAGCCGTCGTAATATCTGCGCAATTTCTCCAAACACTCCTCGTACGATAGGTCCAGCGCTTGTCCTAGGTTCTCCACATCGGGGCGCATCGCGGTGGTGAGTTCCGTCAGGCTGATGCCGCAGATGGCGGAGTATTGGTCGAGCATACTGATGTTGTCCAGGTTGTTGAGCTCGCTGAAGATGCTCAGCTGCGAGAACTTCGTGATGCCGGTGAGGAAGGTGAACTCCAGGTAAGGGTCGAGCCTTTTCAATGGACTGTAGAAGTTCTGCATGATGAAGCGCAACTGTTGTAGGTTCTCCTCCTCGTGAACCACGTCCAACAGCGGAGCGTCGTACTCATCGATGATGACCACTGCTTTCTGTCCGGTCTGCCCGTAAGCACGTCTCACGAGTCCATCCAAACGCTCGTTGGGATTTATTTCACTTTCGTCTCTGCCATAAATCTTCTCATACTTCCTCAGTTCCAGATTTAGATAGTTCTTCAATTCTTCAGCTCCCAGGTGTTTTGCTCCGCTCATGTCGAAGTGGAGCACGGGATGTTTCACCCACTCCTTCTCGTATTCGGCGATGGCGAGGCCTTCGAAGAGTTCTTTCTTTCCTTCGAAGTAGGCCTGCAGGGTGGAAGCGAACAGCGACTTGCCGAACCGCCTTGGGCGGCTCAGAAAGACGTAACTCATCTTCTTCTTCCGAAAGTCGACAATGTACTTGGTCTTGTCTACATAGAGGTATTTCCCCTCTCGAATCTTCTCGAAAGTCTGTATCCCCACGGGATAAAAGTTCACTATCGTTGTCATCGTTTTGCTCCTTTATGGTTTCACGCGGCTAAGTTACGTATTATTTTATGAATGAAGAAACTGGCAGCAAAGAGAATCATCTGGCGGAAACAGTCTATCTTTGCACGTCAATATCTCAATTATCAGTTATGAAAGAAGATTCTAATGCTTATTCAGTGAAGAAAATGTATGCGGCCGTTGTGGTTACGGCCCTTGTGGTACTGATGCTCTGCGCAGGCGTCTATTGGTTGTTCCTAAGGAACAACGGAGGCGGTGCTACTGCCGACGGCGACGGGCAGGAAGCGGTCAGCGACACGTGCGTGGTGGTGGACGAAGAGGCTTGCCCCGATGATGAAGAGGTCTGTGTAGAAGAGGATGACGACCCCGTGAGCCAGTTCCTGCGGGTAATGGACGCAGGCGAGAGCGTGTGGCGTCACGATGACTTCGTGGGCGACCAGCAGCGGGTGACGTTCATCTATTTCTACCCCACAGCCGAAGGGCTCGGACGCATGAGCTACATCTACTTCAACGACGACCAGACGAAGTACTACCGCGACCACTCCTACTCCGGCTCCTATGAGGTGCAGGGCTCGGAGATTGCGGCTATCATGCAGTGTTATTTTCAAGGCCGCACTACCGAGCAGCTGATGCATTTCACCATCTCGGAGAAGAACGGCTCCCTGTGCATCTACCGCCAAGGCGAAACGGAGCTCTATTTCCATCACATCGACACCGCCATAGAAGACCCCTATCGGAAGTACAGTAAAGGGGAGGAGTAAAAGGGCATTGCAGAGTCCCTACCCCAGATTGTGAGTGGACGTAAGGTTGGAAAGACCTTGCTATCGTTTAGGAACTAAATTCATTTCACCGGCATCCGTCGCATCACCTACGTCATGCAGTGGGCGGCACCATAGCCGTCGATGAGGCTCTTTAGCATGAGTCATTATTGGCACAAAGACCCTTCAGATGGGAAACTAAAACGAAGGACTCATGATAGAAGTAATGTGTTTCCTGTCGATACCCAATACAAAAGTTTGTTAGAACATGTAGAACTCTTTAATAAGCGGAGGTACAGATGATGGATGCAAAATCAAGAAACCGCAAAATTGTGGTTTATAATTTCAACGGAGAAGGAAAACATCTTTATGAAGACGAACTCGGATGGACTATCAATGAAAAGAAAGAAGCCGGGTCGCTAGTATCAAAAAAGATATTCGACTTCGAGGTTGTCGACGTGGGGTTGAATTTGTCTTTTTACTATGTAGACAATGATACATTCTATGGCATTCATAGGGAGCGTTATCCTATTGAGTGCAAGATATTGCCAAGGGATAGAACTCAGAAGTACATTTATTGGCAATGTGATTGCAACACTCACGATAAAGGTGAGGTCATCGCTCAGTTCGATGACGAGCACGAGATTTGGGATAATCTCAAAATTGATGGTAAGTCCTTAGAGGAAGTCCTATTACGGTCATACATTACAGGATTGAACTGAATGTAGCGAATAGATAGAGGGCGAATGGCTTGAATGAATCAACTTGAGTCATTCGCCCTTGTCTTGTCGTGAAAATATAGACCAAGCTTGCTATAGTCTTTTGGGAACACTATTCACATACCCTACTTTCATTTCACCGGCATCCGTCGCATCACCTGCGTCATGCAGTGGGCGGCACCATAGCCGTCGATGAGGCTCTTTAGCATGAGTTTCACTCGGATTAACTGCCCAAAAGAAAATATTGGGTGATGAAAAAGGAAATGACAGTATCAACGAATCGGTACCGATTGCACCGCTACGCATGGCACCGCTACAGCGCTATAGGCATATGAAGTAAACGTCCTGATTATAAAACAAAAGTCCCGCCTTACCGAAGTAAAGCAGGACCTTTGCGGTGTGTACGGGACTCGAACCCGTGACCCCATGCGTGACAGGCATGTATT
>CAVFUK010000198.1:0-3833 GCA_963625535.1 Anaerovoracaceae bacterium
ACTCAGGCTATATGCACTCCATGATTGCCGCATCACTCGAAATGTAGGATGAACCAAAAGAATTATATGGAACACAGCCTTATACGATTTTGCCAGCTTTTACCGGAAGCCAACAACAATAAACAAACATTTCTCTCTATATATAACCACCTTTATTCCTTACGTGATATGCAAATGAAGTGATTTAATTTGACCCGTGCAAGCATTCCGGTAAATATTTGCTAAAAAACTTTCAAAAGGCTTTCATCGCGGCCTATTCTTTATCTATCCGCGACGGATTCTATCCAGAATCAAGGTCACAGCTCTTTTGTTTACGACCGATTCTCCCGAGACTAGCGGCCCACTCATTGTTGATTCAAGTCCTTCCCGTAGAGCCAGCAGTCTTCGCCGTGGGAGTTAATCACACCTATGGCCTGCAGGTAGGAATAGACGATGGTGCTGCCCACGAACTTCATCCCGCGCTTCCGCAAGTCCGCCGAGACGGTGTCGGACAAGGGCGAAGTGGTCTTGTCGACTTCGTACATCGTGTTCCCTTCCGTGAAGTGCCAGATGTAGCGGTCGAAGCTACCCCACTCCTGCCGCATCTCCAAGAAGATCTTCGCATTGTTCACAGCCGCGGCTATCTTCAGCCGGTTACGCACTATTTCCCCGTTATGGCGCAACGACTCCAACTTTGCCTCGTCGTAGTTCGCAATCTTGCCATAGTCGAATTCATCGAAGGCTTGGCGGAAAGCCGCGCGTTTATTGAGGACACACTCCCACGACAGTCCTGCCTGGAAGCTTTCGAGCAGCAACATCTCAAACAGTTTCCCGTCGTCGTGCACAGCCACGCCCCACTCCCGGTCGTGATAGTCCACGTAGAGCGGGTTGCTCAGGTTGCACCATCGGCAACGCGGTTTCTTCTGGTCAATCTCCATCTTGTTATACCTTATAATATATAGGAACATTCGTCCGATTGCATCCGGACGTGTGAAACAGAAAAGGGGCGCCGGAACTTAATGCACCAGCACCCCTTATTTAGAGTCAACGAAATTTCGCTATTAAGCCTCTTCTGCGACTACTGTAAAAGGAATCTCCACAGACACCTCTTTGTGCAGTTTAACGAGTGCTTTGTAAGTACCCACTTCTTTCACGGTGTCTTTCACTACAATAATCTTGCGGTCAATCTTGTGACCCAGCTTCTCCAACTCCTCAGCAATCTGGATGTTGCCTACAGAACCGAAGATTGTACCCGTTGAGCTAACCTTTGTAGAGATAGTCAACGACACGCCCTTCAGCTGCTCAGCCAAAGCCTCTGCGTCTTTCTTGATCTTCTCAAGTTTGTGAGCGCGTTGCTTCAAATCCTCAGCCAACACCTTCTTTGCGGCCGGTGATGCGATAACAGCTTTTCCGGTAGGAATAAGATAGTTACGACCGTAACCCGATTTCACAGTTACAACGTCATTCTTGTAACCCAAGTTTGCGACATCTTCTTTCAAAATGATTTCCATACAAATTCCTCCTAAGTTATTATTTCATCATATCGGTTACAAACGGGAGCAGAGCCAAGTGGCGAGCTCTCTTCACAGCCTGAGCGACTTTACGCTGGTATTTCAAGGAAGTACCTGTAATGCGACGAGGAAGAATCTTTCCCTGCTCATTCAAGAATTTCTTCAGGAATTCAGGATCTTTATAATCGATATACTTGATACCACTCTTTTTGAAACGGCAGTATTTCTTCTTTTTAACGTCTACTGAAGGTGGAGTTAAATATCTGATTTCTGATTGTTGCTGTGCCATGATTAATCCTCCTTTTTAGCTGATTTAATATTTCTTCTTTTAGCTGCATATTCAATCGCATACTTGTCAAGCTTGAATGTCAAGAAGCGAAGAACACGCTCGTCACGACGGAAGTTAACTTCCAGAGTAGCAATGACCGACGGGTCAGCTTTGAACTCCAACAACTGGTAGAAGCCAGTCGACTTCTTTTGAATTGGATAGGCCAATTTCTTCAGTCCCCAATTCTCTTCATTGATAATCTCTGCACCGGCTCCGGTGAGGATACCTTTGAATTTGTCTACCGCTTCCTTCATCTGAACATCAGACAAAACGGGAGTCAAAATGAAAACGGTTTCGTATTGATTCATAATTAATTAATTGATAATTGATTAATACTATCTTTAAAAATCGGTTGCAAAGGTAGTGCTTTTCTCCGATGCAGCAAACTATTATCGAACTTTTTCTTCGCTCAATGCGAAAGTTTTATCCCTTTTGCCCCGCCCGAAGGCCACGTGTGGGCTACATAAATAAGGAATAGGCTTTGCAGAAAGCAGGAATACTACCCCGCCGAAGGCAGGCCGGTAGACGGAAATAGCCGCGGGGAGGCACCCCCGGAACCTTTAATAAGGGACGCCGGAAGTCCCGCAAGAGGCCTTCTGCCCCTTAGTTTGACAAAAATTACGGGTTAGATTCGCTTTTTTCCTCAAATGATTTCGCTTATTAAAGAATTATGCCTTATTTTGTGGCAGAATTCAAACACATAAAAATAGATACTAATGAATACCTTTTTGAGAATTTTGGGTCTGATACTGGTTGTACTCGGAGCAGCCATCTTGATTGTATGCTTCTTCATCGGAGAGACAAACAATAACTCTGTGTTGTTCAGTTCATTGGCCTTGATCGTTATCGGTCTTATCGCATACATTGTTCTGAACAAGCGTCTCCCTGAATAATCAGATTTCAGCGAAGGCCGTACTTCAGTCCATATCGGTTAAGACGAAAAGGGCCGCATTCCTCATCGGGATGCGGCCCTTTTCTACCTCATCATCTGCTTAGTTCTCCGGTTCGGGTGTAATGAGTTTGTAACCCTTGCCGTGGATGTTGATAATCTCGATAGAGTCATCCTCCTTCAGGTGCTTGCGCAGCTTGGTGATGTACACGTCCATGCTTCGTGCGTTGAAGTAGTTGTCGTCAATCCAGATGGTCTTCAGGGCGAAGTCGCGCTGCAGAATCTCGTTAGCATGGGCGCAGAGCAGGCCCAGCAGCTCGGACTCCTTGGTGGTGAGCTTCGTCTGTTTGGTACCGATGGCCAGGATTTGCTTCTGCGTGTCGAAGGTGAACTTGCCGATTTTGTACATCGTGCTCTCTTTGTTCTTCTTTCCGCGCACACGGCGAAGGATGGCCTCGATACGCAGAACCAGCTCTTCCATGCTGAACGGTTTGGTGATGTAGTCGTCGGCTCCTATCTTGAAGCCTTCCAGGATGTCCTCCTTCAGTGTCTTTGCCGTCAAGAAGATGATGGGCACTTCCGCATTGGCGGCCCGGATTTCCTGCGCCAGTGTGAATCCGTCCTTCTTCGGCATCATCACGTCCAGCACGCAGATGTCGAATTTTGATTTCAAGAAAGCCTTGTAGCCAGCGTCTCCATCCTGACACAACTCTGCCTGATAGCCTTTAGCCTGCAGATACTCTCTCAACAACATGCCAAGATTCTCGTCATCTTCGCACAACAGAATGTTTAATTTTCCGTCCATATCGCTAATTCTTAAATAAAGGTAATACAATTATAAACTTGGTACCCACGCCCAGTTCGCTCTCGGCCTTGATGGTACCCTTGTGGTCTGAAATTATTTTCTTCACGTATGCCAAGCCCAGGCCGAAGCCTTTCACATCGTGCTTGTTGCCCGTAGGCACGCGGTAGAACTTCTCGAAGATCTTCTTCAGGTTCTCTTTCTTGATGCCTATACCGTTGTCCTGGATGGAGATGTGGAGCTTTCCTCCCTCGTTCCAGGTACGCACGTGCAGCACGAGGTCCTCGTCCGGCCGCTTGTACTTCACGGCATTGTCCATCAGGT
>CAVFUK010000199.1:0-3783 GCA_963625535.1 Anaerovoracaceae bacterium
AGCGGAGTACGAGACAGATTATAAAGAGGAATTTAAATAAAATAATATTGATGGTATTTTGCCAGTTAGGAAAATAAACGTGGTTGGTTATGAAAGATAAGAATTTCGACATAGTGAACCAAAAGATGGATGCCCGTGCGCTGAACAAGACAGCACGGAGAATCGGTGCATTCATGCTCCTGGCTGGCGGTATGCTTCCCCTTTCACTTCCAGCACAGGATGCCAACAGCATCAAAAATCAGCTCATACAACAAGGCTTCGAGAATGTAGGCGTGATGGAGAACGACTCCGTCCGCACCTTCGTCATACAACCCACGCAGTACAACGTGGTGCCCGATGGCGTGAAAGAGGCTATCCGGCTGATAGACGCAAACACCACCACGAGATCGAAGAAAACCAACCTCATCATCCTGGAGAATAATGTACCGCAACTTAGTGTGAGCCAGCAGCCCGGCGACGACGCATGGACTGCCAGCAAAGAACTTGGCATCAGCCTGAGCGAGCTGAACCAGATAAAGAAAGAAAACCGCTCGTACGGGAAGATAGACCTGGTGTTCTACCCGGAGTTCTACTTCCGCAACATCCGCCTGTCGGTGATGTACGAGGTGTTGCTCAACCTCAACCCCACCATTGAGGTCTCCCTGTGGAAAGGCATGAAGTTCACCGGTCAGTTGGTGGTGCCCATCATCAACGAGTACGGCTACCTCTACGAGAAGGTCCGTCCGGGCATCGTCACACTGTCGCAGTCGTTCCGTCTGCCCTACCGCACCAACCTGACGCTGACAGCCGGTTTCTTCAGCGACTTCCGCCATGGGTTCTCGGCATACGCCGAGCACTATCTGCCCCGCAACGCATGGGGACAGTTCTGGATTGATGCTGAACTGGACTGGACCAAATACGGACGGTTCGACGGATGGGTCTACAAACACTCGGGAGGCGACATGCTGACGGGAGAGTTGGGTGTGAACTACTATTGGAAGAGACACAACACCCAGTTGTCGCTGCAGGGACACCGCTTCCTGCAAGGCGAATATGGCGTACGCTTCGAGGCGACGCGCCACTTCCGCTTCATCTCGATAGGACTATATGCCACAAAGATACAGAAGATGCCCAAGTATGCGCACAACGGCTACAATGCGGGATTCATGTTCGCGCTGAACTTTCCGCCGCGCAAGTCGAAGCGTCACGGATACTGGCCTCGACTGCAGGCGGGCGACATGAGCCTACGTTACAGCGCCGGCGGCGACAAGCGTTACGGATACTGGTTCGCGACAGCACCGGACGACAACCTGTGGCATAAAGTGAACAATAACTCGGAATTTATTCAATCATATATTAATTAATTAAACTTCATTTAGTATGAAAAAGTCATTTTTTAAAGTATCCGGACTTGCCGGATTGATGTTATTAGGTGGCCTGACTATGGTTAGTTGCTACGAAGGTGACGACAACGAGATCGATTACGTGACTCCGGTCACTCCGACTCCGACTCCTGCCAAGTATTTCTTGAGCGGTGCAGTGCTCGACAGCCATGGCAACCAGATTGCCGCTACCGTAAAGGTGAACGGCGAGACCTTCACCACAAGCGGTTCTTTCTCGAAAGAGGTATCTCTGACAAGCGACAGAAAATACACAGTTGAGGCTACTTGCACAGGCTATGTATCTGTTACTCGTGACGTTTATATGACAGAGGTTAGCGATGGCCAGATCGGTACTCAGTACATTGAGATTACAATGACCAAACTGGAAGACGTGATTGCTGACAACCAGACTCCGACAGAGGTAACCCCTGTTAAGATCTCTGATAGCGAAGAGGAAGCCATTGCTTCAAACCTGCTCGATGAACTCACGAATAGCGAGATCATTGATATGGACGAGGTGAAGGATATGGAAGTAGAAACTGCAGTTCAGGCCGATGGTAGTGTGGACGTTACTGTAACGTTGACAGCTAAGAAAGGCGAAGCCGGCGACCCGAAAGCAGGCTACGTGATTGAGTGCCCCTACCCTGTAAAAACTGGTTTCGACATCATCTCTAAGCCGACAAAGGCTGATTTGAGTCCGGAGGACATGTGGGCTAAGCAGGTATCCAACTTCCTGGGCGGTATGGCTTATCCGAGCTCAACTACATGGAAGACTGTATACACTACTGTAGAGGCAGGCAAGCTCCTCAAAGGTATGGTTGTCAACTTCACATTGGTTGAGAAAGAGTTCACATTCGCAGCAGGTGAGAACCTCGATAACTACACCGGTACTGTACGTTACGTAGAGGGCAGCACAACTTGCACTCCGATCATCATCAGCGAGGCTCACGACGACTCTCACGACGACTCACACACCACAGACAGTGGAACATCTTACGGTGGTGGTCTCTCAGGCTTGAAATAATTAATACATGATAGAGTAAGAACGGTAGCCATTAAGTCAATTGAGAAACAGACGATAGGATGAAGAAGATTCTTTTGACACTCAGTTTGTGCATGTTCACGGGGATTAGCTCCTCATGGGCCCAATTGACTTATGGCGTAACCGGACTGCTACATGTACCTTCGGCCGAGATGCAGCGAGACGGAACCATCATGATTGGCGGTAACTTCATGAACAAGGAGTTGACTCCTCCCACATGGTATTACCACACAGCCAACTATTATGTGAACGCCACACTGCTCCCCTGGTTCGAGTTTTCCTACACGGCTACGGTATTCAAGATGTTGCAGCCCACAAGCGGCAAGCTTCGCTATTGCAACCAAGACCGCAACTTCGCCTTCCGATTCCGTCTGCTGACCGAAACGGCCAAGAGGCCCGCCATCGTGGCTGGCATTCAGGACCCGTTTGCATTCAGCTCCGAGGAGGTGGCAAGCGAAGGGGGCAACGGATACTTCTCGCGCTTCTACCTGGCCGCAACCAAACATTTCAGTTGTGGCACGGCAGGCACGCTGGGAGTGCATCTCTCGTACCTGTACAACCGTAGGGATGACTACCCACTCAATGGGGTGGCTGGAGGAATCACTTTCTCACCATCGTTCTTCCCTTCGTTAGAGATAATAGGGGAACACGATACGAAGGACTTCGCGCTAGGCGCGCAATGTCTGCTCTTCGACCACTTGAACGTGCTGGTGGAGATGCAGAGCCTGCGCTACTTCTCGGGGGGTCTGACATATAAAATATATTTAAAGTAAAAATCATTCATTAGCATATGAAAAACAAATTAGTAGTCATGTCTTTGCTGCTGTCAGGATGCTGCTCCGTTGCTTTCGCTCAAAGCAAGAAGGATCACTACTACAGCGAGCGTTTCCAAGACAACTTGTATATCAGCGTTGGCGTAGGCGGACAGACTTGCCTCAACCCTGATAACAAGGATTATGGTTATCTGAAGACCGTCACTCCGCAGTTGTCTTTGTCTCTGGGTAAATGGATCGACCCGGTATGGGGTATCCGTTTGCAGGGCGTAGGTGCCTGGTCCAAACTGCAACAACAATGGAACACCTACGACGAAGCTACCGGTAAAACTACCGAGGAATACAATAAGGTTAAGAATACATTCATCCAGGGCCGCATCGACGGATTGTTCAACATCAGCAATGCCATCGGCGGATACAATCCTAACCGTCTGTTCAACGTTAGCCTCTTCTTGGGCCCGGGCTTGACCTTCGCCAAGACATACTTGGTAGAGTATCCTCAAGCTGCATTGGACGCAGAGATCGCTGATGGACATCCAGCTGCAAAGGACGCTAACCAGAAGAGCAAAATCCGCAGCCTCATCACAGGTGCTGTCGGTTTGATCGG
>CAVFUK010000200.1:0-3780 GCA_963625535.1 Anaerovoracaceae bacterium
TGCTGCTGGGCGATGTCTCCGTGGACGCATGGGGCTCCGACAAGCTGGACGGCGGTGTGGTGGAAGAGTATATACCTGAAATCACTGTGACAGCAGGTCAATTGAGCGACGCCACTGAGATAACAAAGGCTCTCGATGGATGCTGGAGTCTGAAGATAGCCGGAACGCTGAGCGTTAACGACTTGCAAGCGTTGGGCAGCTACTCGGTAGGCACCATCAAATATCTGGACCTGACGGAAGCTGAAGTCGAAGGTGGTGATTATGGTAATATAATGACGAAACTTCTCGATGGCAGTGGCGCCTTGGCGAGCAATATTGTGACCCTCAAACTGCCGGATAACATGGCTACGATGGCTGCTCAAACCTTGTATAATTGTAAAGCACTCCAAAGCGTCACCCTGCCTGCCAAACTGACGTCTATAGCGGGTATATACTTGCCTTCAACACTTACGGAGCTCGCTATTCCAGCTGGAGTGACAACGATTAACGAACAGGCATTTATATACAATTCCAACTTGAAGAAAGTAACATTTTTGGGAAAAGGGTCATCGATAGGGGAAAAAGCATTCCTTTATTGTTCAGCTCTTACAGAGATAGATATGCCTTCGGTGACATCGATTGGAAATAAGGCATTCAGCAATTGTTCGGCACTTACGAAGGTAAATTTGCCTTCGGTGACATCGATAGGTGAGGGCGCATTCGAAAGTTGTCCAGCACTTACGAAGGTGAATTTGCCTTCGGTGACATCGATAGGAAAAAATGCATTCCTTTATTGTTCAGTTCTTACAGAGATAAATATGCCTTCGGTGACATCGATAGGTGAGGACGCATTCGAAAGTTGTCCAGCACTTACGAAGGTGAATTTGCCTTCGACAGTGACAAATATTCCAAGAAACTGCTTTTCTAGTTGCTCAAAGCTAACCACAGTCACGTGTGATGGGGATGTAACAAGCATCGGAGGTGTGGCGTTCGTATATTGTAAGAATCTCAAGGACTTGTATTTGAAGGGTTGCTCAAAATTACCGGAGCTAGGAAGCAATGCCTTCAGCGGAGTGAGCCAAAAGGTGACCGTTCACCTCAGCAGCGACCTCAACGACAACGTAACGTCAGACGCTAATTACTCCGCCTGGGAGAGCGTCGCTACCTTCACAGCGGACTAAACGGCACCGGAGCGAACCGATGTGGAATGGGCCAAGAGGGACAGTTCTCTCCTGGCCCATTTCAGTATCTCAGTATTCCAGTAAAAAAAGAAGGAGGGTGATGTGTAGCTTGATATTCACGCTCGAAACGGTGAAAAACGTTGCTCTATTTTGCTGTGTAAGAAAAAATTGGTATGTTTGCACAAAAGATTACAATATGGATTTGACACATAACAAGATAGCTTACGTGAACTGCTGCGTGGGGGCTTTTGCCGACAGGTTCAAACTGACAACGGCACAGGCTTATGCCTACTTGCGACGGTTCAAGGGAATAGACTTCCTCATAGACTGCTATGCGGCGGAGCACACGCTCTCCATAGACGATGCCGTGGAGGACTTGTCGCAAATCTGCAAAAAACACGGAGGACGAATCACATGCTGAAACTCTACCACGGAAGCAATGTCATCATCGATAGGATAGACCTCTCTTTCTCGAAAAAAGGAAAGGACTTCGGCCGCGGGTTTTACCTCAATCCGAGCCGGAAACAGGCGATGGATATGGCCGTCCGTACGACAAGACGGTTGATGGAGGGGACTCCGGTCGTCAATGCTTTCTGGTTCGACGAGAGACTGTTGCAATCCGACAGCCCACTGAAGGTAAAGACCTTTACAGGATACTCCATAGAGTGGCTGGAGTTTATCCTCCAAAACAGAGGATACCAGGGAGACGGGGCGGTACATCCTTTCGACATCGTGACGGGACCGATAGCCGACGATACGGTCGGACTGCAGATACAGCGCTACATGCAGGGGTACATCAACAAGGAACGGATGATTGACGAACTGAAGTTTCACGAACCGGCGGTACAGTATTTCTTTGGAACGGAAAGGGCTATTGACTGCTTAAAAAGAACTGACGATGAATAAGGACGTTGAATTCCAGATAGAATGCCTCTCGACCGAACTGGTGGAGATGCTGATGAAGAAGTATGGTTGGAACATCCGGCAGGCGCTCGACGAACTGTATGGCTCCGAAACCTACAAACGGCTGTGCGACCCGACTTGCGGACTCTACTACGAAAGCGCTGTGTATGTGTTTTCGTATCTGGAGAATGAAATAGAGACAGGTGTGGTGAAGTGACAAAGGACACAGTATCTGTCAATATCCGAAAAATGATTGACATCCTGGATGATCTGCAAAACATTGTTCTTCATTAGCCATATAGAGGTTGACAAGAGTAATGCGTAATATGAGAAAGAAAGGGAAGTATGCCTCAAACGTACCTCTCTTTCTTTTTTATCGTACGGCATTTGCGCGCGGCCATTTCAGTATCTCGGTATTTCAGTGGAAAAGAAGAACTGCATTGCTTTTACAGCAGACAGGCTACGCCTCGGCGAAATTATTCCGAGCAAGTTTGATGGTTTTGCTTTCATTTGCACTATCTTTATTATCTTTGCAACGGATTGTAGAAAGAAATGGAAACAACGAATGACACATACAGACATATACACTTTGCGGTGATGGCCATCGAAAGCGGAGCAAAGAACCTGGGCATCTCGGGCAAGGAGATGTTTGACCGTCTGCAGAAGCAGGGACTCATCCACAACCGGCTACTGAAGCGTTACGAGGAACTCCACACGCAAAGCCAGGACTGGGTAGCCGAGGATATCAGTGAGACACTTTTGAACTGGGAGGCCGAGTCATGATGAAGGTATTCCATGGATCATACACCGAAGTGGCTGCTCCACTGGTGAAACTCGGACGAAGTAAAGTGGACTTCGGCCAAGGCTTTTATGTGACAAAGCTACAGCTGCAAGCCGAGGCATGGGCCCGAGTGATGGCGGAGCGAAAAGGGAAAAAGGCTAAGGCTGTAGTCTCGGTGTTCTCTTTGAATATGGAAGGGCTGATGTCGAGCGGTTACCGAATCAAGACCTTTGAGTCGTATGACCGGGAATGGTTGGACTATGTGGTCGATTGTAGGCGGGGAGGCTCAATGCAACATCAATATGACGTGGTGGAAGGCGGTGTGGCCAACGACAATGTGATTGATACCGTGGAGGATTACGAGAACGGAATCATCACGGTGGAACAGGCCCTTGGACAGCTGAAATACAAGTCCGTGAATCACCAGATCTGCATTCTCAGTCAGGACGTGGCGGACAGATTCTTGACGTTCGTTTCATCAGAAGTTTTAAATCCGGAGGAGTGATTATGAGAGACAACGTACTGTGGCGTAAGGAAGCCCGAATCATACTGCTGTTGGCGGAGGCACTGCACATCAACGCAGAGCGGGCGCTCGACCTTTTCTATTCCTCCAATGTGTATCTGCAACTGAACAACCCTAAAACGGGCCTGCAACTGATGAGTGACCAGTATGTTCTGGAAAACCTCGTGGCCGAGCTGAGACAACAAGAGTGAACCGAGGTAAAGTGTCGGTGATAAGTAGAAGGGTTTCACTATCTCGGTTCCTCAATAAAAAAGTCGCTCTTCTTTGTAGCAGGAAAGGCGGGCAATGCGCCTTTGAGGAAATTTACACCGCGAAACCTTTGGAGGTGTGGAGGAAAGTGCTTAACTTAGCTGCGGTGAAGAACAAAAGATTTTACGGGACGGGCTCGATGCCCGAAACTATAAACTAACAGC
>CAVFUK010000201.1:0-3016 GCA_963625535.1 Anaerovoracaceae bacterium
TCAGACGGTTCACCAGCTGCACGTTGCTCATCTCCAGTGAGAACACGGCCACGGGTATCTGGTAGTCCACCGCCATGTTCTTGGCCATGGAGAGCACGAAGGCCGTCTTTCCCATGGCTGGTCGGGCAGCTATGATTACCAGGTCGGAATTTTGCCATCCGGAGGTCTTATTGTCCAGCTCGTGGAATCCGCTGGCCAGTCCGCTCAGTCCGTCCGTTCGTGCAGCGGCCTTCTGCAACAGCTCGTAAGCATCCTTGATGACAGGGTTTATCTGCGTATAATCCTTCTTCAGGTTCTGCTGCGATATTTCGAAGAGTTTTCCCTCGGCCTCCTGCATCAGGTCTGCCACGTCCGTACTCTCGTCGAACGCCATGGTCTGTATCTGACTGGTGTAGGTGATGAGTTGCCGGGCAAGGTATTTCTGTGCAATGATACGAGCGTGGTACTCGATGTGTGCCGACGAGAGGACGCTGCCACTGAGTTGGGAGATGTAGAATGGTCCGCCCACATCTTCCAGGTCACCGGTTTTCTTCAGTTGTTCGGTCACCGTGAGGATATCGACAGGTTCCTGCCGCATGGCCAGCGTACTGATGGCCTTGTAAATCAGCTGGTGCCGGTGTTCGTAGAAAGTCTCCGGTCGCAGTATCTCGCTCACCAGAGAGTAGGCATCGCCCTCAATCATCAGGGCACCGAGCACCACCTTCTCCAGTTCCGTGGCTTGCGGTTGCACGTGTTCCATATCGCCCACCACCGCAGGTTCGCTGCTACGTCTTCGTGTCTGTCGTCTTCTTGTTTCGTCTGGCATAACAATTCTTATTTGGGGAGGCAAAGATAACTATTTTATCAAAATCGAGCGCAAAAGTATAGGGCTTGCTTGAAATAATTTTGTCCGGATGCAGACAGGCTTGAAAGAAGAGCTATCTTTGCCACAAAAAGAATGAGACTATGATAGCATTCCCCAACGCGAAGATAAACCTGGGACTGAACATTACGGAGAAACGTCCCGACGGATACCACAATCTGGAGACGGTGTTCTACCCTATTCCACTGGAAGATGCGCTGGAAGTGGGCGTGCTGACGGACAGTGACCAAGAGTTTGAGCTGCACTGCAACGGCATCCGAATAGAGGGCGACCCGGCAGACAACCTCATCGTGAAGGCTTACCGCCTGCTGAAGGAGGAGCACCACTTGCCACCTGTCCGCATCTACCTGCAGAAACAGATTCCTACGGGAGCCGGCATGGGCGGAGGCTCGGCCGACGCTACATTCATGCTCCGTTTGCTCAACGAGCAGTTCCAACTCCACATCACTGACGAACGTTTGGAAGAACTCTCCACCCGCCTGGGAGCGGACTGTGCCTTCTTCGTGCGCAACAAGCCTGTGTTTGCCGAGGGCATCGGCAACATCTTCTCGCCCGTCACACTCTCGCTGCAGGGCTACTGGTTGGCGGTGGTGAAGCCCGACATCTTTGTCTCCACCAAGGAAGCATTCTCGAAGGTGAAGCCGCAGAAACCCGTGCTCTCCATCCGGGAGATTGTCCGCCGCCCCATCGGCGAGTGGCGGAAGCTGCTCGTCAACGACTTCGAGCAGAGTGTCTTCAGCATCCACCCTGAGATTTCCGCCGTCAAGCAACAACTCTACGACTTAGGTGCCGTCTATGCCTCCATGTCCGGCTCGGGTTCAAGCGTTTTCGGCCTCTTCGACCACGAAGTGGAGCTCGGCACAGCGTTCGAGGGCTGTTTCCATAAGGTGATGAAACTCTAAGACTCGCCGTAAAAGGGTTTGACTTGAGGCAGACAACCGGCAGCGGTTCCCCAATCCGCTAAGGCAGTGGGGAAGAGACTCTGTAAGTGGAACGGAACTCTGTAAGCCTCTATTGCAACATTGCGATGAGCATCATGATCTTCTCCAACCGCTCGCGCATAAAGTGGTTGGCACGGTTGATGTGCTTCTTCACCGTATTGACACTGATGCCAAACTCTTCGGCTATCTCTTTCTGGGGTTTGCCGTTCAGACTCTCGAGGTAGACACGGCGACAGGCTTCGCTGAGGTTGGAGAAGGCTTCGTTCACCATGGCATAGAGCTCCGACTCGATGATGCCACACAAGATGTCCGGCTCTTCCGTGTCGGAACTTTCGAGAAGATTCTCCATCTTGGCACGTTCGCGTTGTTCGTTGCGCAACTGGTTGAGCGCCTCGTTGCGTATACCTTTGAATAAATAGGCTTTCAGGGCGAGTTCATTGGCGAAGACGAGTTTGCTCTCCCACACCCGCATCCACACGTTTTGCAGGATGTCTTCCACGGCCTCGGAAGTGTCCACAAACTTGAAGGCAAAATACTTCAGCTGAGGATACAACGACAGGTAATGCCGCTGAAAATCATCAATATCCGTCAACCGAATCTCTTCCATTCTCTCCGTCCAGTTTGTAAATTTCACGACAAAGGTAATGTTTAATCAATAAATGAGTTACTTTTGCGCTCAAAAAAAGTAAGGAGATGAAGAAATTAGTTATTTTCGACCTCGATGGTACCCTGCTCAACACCATAGCCGACCTGGCGCACAGTACCAACCAAGCCCTCGCGTACTACGGATTCCCCACTCACGACGTGTCGGCCTACCGCTACTTTGTGGGCAATGGGGTGACGAAACTCTTTGAGCGCGCCCTGCCCGAAGAGCAGCGCACGGAGGAGAACATCGCCCGGATACGTTCACACTTTGTCCCCTACTACAACGAGCACAATGCGGACTGCAGCACACCGTATGACGGCATACCGACGCTGTTGGAGGCTTTGCAGGCGAAGGGGTTACAGTTGGCCGTGGCCTCCAACAAGTATCAAGCCGCCACGGAAAAACTTGTGCGACACTTCTTCCCTACTGTCCGTTTCTCCGCCATCTTAGGGCAGCGCGAAGGCGTCCCCACCAAGCCCGATGCAGGGATTGTCGACGAGATTTGTCAGACCTGTGGCGTGGCGAAGGCAGACGTGCTCTACGTGGGTGACTCAAACGTGGATATGC
>CAVFUK010000201.1:3026-3717 GCA_963625535.1 Anaerovoracaceae bacterium
GGAAGCAGCAGGCGTGGCATGGGGATTCCGCCCCGTGGAGGAGCTGGCAGCTTACCATCCCGCCCACATCGTCACAGAGCCTAAGGAGATACTCTCCATCGCTACAAAGTAAGAAATAAGCGAGCGGGTAAATAAAATCCGGTATAGGAACAAAGCCTCGCTGCAGAGCGGGCAGGATTGCTCCTATGCCGGATTCCGTTTCTTACTATATATAATAGTGTAGTCGTTAGAAGTCGCAGACTTCCTTGAGCCACTGCTCGGCAATGGCTGTCCATCCGTCGGTGGTGCCGGGATTGTTGCGCACGGCAATGCTGTGGCCGCCTTCGGGATAGAGGTGCAGCGAGCACTTCTCCACCTTGTTCTTCTTCAGCGCCTCGAAGAAGTAGAGGCTGTTGAGACAAGAGACAGCGGGGTCGTTCATTGCATGAACCACGAAACAGGGTGCGGTCTCCGGGGTGACTTGTTGGTCGAGGGAGAAACGCTTGCGCATCTCCGGTGAGTCGAACTTGCCAAGCAGGTTCTGACGACTGCCTTTGTGGGCAATGTCGCCCATGGAAACGACCGGAGACACCATGATGGCGAAGTTGGGTCGGAAGGAATATTTGTCGAGACCGTCACCGATGCGGCTCCAGTCCTCGGTAAAGGTTGCCATGCAACCTGCCAAGTGTGCTCCGGCTGAACTGCCCATCAC
>CAVFUK010000202.1:0-3636 GCA_963625535.1 Anaerovoracaceae bacterium
CTTTATATATCAACCCTAAAAACGTTATTGAATCTATGAAACAGATGATCCTTACAACAGCCTTGGCGGTGGCAACCCTATTACCGGCCATGGCACAGAAGAGTAAAAACCCGAGCAGCGGCTACCCCATCACACCCGTACCCTTTACCTCAGTGAAGGTGGACGGCAACTCCTTCTGGGGACAGCGACTGGAGACCTCACGCAAAGTCACCATTCCCTTGGCTTTCAGCAAATGCGAGAGCGAGGGCCGTTACAAGAATTTCGAGCGGGCCGTGCACCCCAGCGAGGAGTACGACGTCACCAAGCTGATGCCCTTCAGCTTCGACGATACCGATCCCTACAAGACCATCGAGGGCGCCTCGTACATCCTGCAAACTTACCCCGACAAGCAGCTGAAGGCCTACATCGACAGCGTGCTCACCATCATCGGCGCAGCTCAGGAACCTGATGGTTACCTCTACACGGCCCGCACACAGAACCCCAAACATCCTCACAAATGGGCAGGCCCCACCCGTTGGAGCAAGACAGAAGACCTCAGCCACGAACTCTATAACCTGGGTCATATGACCGAGGCTGCCGTAGCGCACTATCAAGCTACAGGTAGCCGCAAGTTCCTCGACATCGCCATCCGCTATGCCGACTGTGTCGTCCGCGAGGTAGGACCCAACGAAGGACAGGCTTGCGTAGTGCCCGGTCACCAGATTGCCGAGATGGGACTCTGCAAGCTTTACCTCGCTACGGGCGACAAGCGTTACCTCGACCAGGCCAAGTTCTTTCTCGACTACCGGGGCAAGACCAGTTTTAAGAAGGCCTATTCGCAGAGCCACCAACCTGTGGTTGAACAATCGGAAGCTGTTGGTCACGCCGTACGCGCAGCCTACATGTATGCCGGCATGGCCGATGTGGCAGCCCTCACGGGCGACACCGCCTACATCCATGCCATCGACCGCATCTGGGACAATATCGTCAGCAAGAAACTCTACATCACCGGTGGCATCGGCGCCACCAAGCATGGCGAAGCCTTCGGGGCCAACTACGAGTTGCCCAACCTCACGGCTTACTGCGAGACCTGTGCCGCCATCGGCAATGTCTACGTCAACCACCGTCTCTTCCTGCTCCATGGTGAGAGCAAGTACTACGATGTGCTGGAGCGCACTCTTTACAATGGCCTCATCAGTGGCGTGAGCCTCGACGGCGGCAGCTTCTACTACCCCAACCCGCTGGAGAGCACTGGCCAGCATGCCCGTCAGCCTTGGTTCGGCTGCGCCTGCTGTCCCAGCAACATCTGCCGTTTCCTCCCCTCCCTGCCGGGCTATGTCTACGCCGTGAAGGATCGCAACGTCTATGTCAACCTCTTCCTCAGCAACAGCGCCTCACTCACCGTTGCGGGCAAGAAGGTTAGTCTCCGTCAAGAGACCCGCTACCCGTGGAATGGCGACATCACCCTTACGGTGGATGCCAACAAGGCCGGTCAGTTTGGCTTGAAGGTCCGCGTACCTGGTTGGGTGAAAGGTCAGCCACTGCCATCGGACCTTTACGTCTATAACGACAATCAAAAGGCTTCATACTCCTTCACCGTCAACGGAGAGCCTGCTGAAGGACAACTCACTGCGGATGGCTACTTCACTATCGACCGCAAGTGGAAGAGGGGCGATCAGGTTCGCATCCGTTTCGACATGCCCGTGCGCACCGCCGTTGCCAACCCGCAAGTGATGGCCGACCGTGGCTGCATCAGCGTGGAACGCGGTCCGCTGGTCTACTGTGCCGAGTGGCCCGACAACAGCGGTACGAAACTCCCGAGCATCCTCGTGAACCGTAAACCGACGTTCACCGAAGGCACAGCTGCCTACGACGGATTCATCGCCGCAGAGTACAAGGATGTGCTCAGTCTCTACCATGGCCAGCAACTCGTCACCCTGCAGACCCCTGCACAGACGCTGTCCTACGACAAGGATGGGCAACTCACTGTAAAGCCCGCCACCCTCACCCTCATCCCCTACTTCGCTTGGGCGCACCGGGGCAAGGGCAACATGAGGGTATGGCTGCCGCAGGATGTCTCTGCCGTGCGGCCCGAATAAAACGAAGAGAGGCGGCTCATGCGAGTCGCCTCTCTTCGTTATCGTCTGTTTCGTCAATCCTCTTCGTCAAAATATTCACGGAGCTTCTTCATCGCCCGCTTCTTCTGTGTCTTCACCGTCAGCACCGACAGTTCCAGCCGCTCCGCTATCTCATCGTTGCTCAGTCCGTCCAGGTGCAACAGGAATATCTCACGGCACCGTTCAGGCAACCGGTCTATCTCTTGGAACAGCAGGTTCATCACCTCCTCGTCGAGTTGCTCCTCCCATTCCGAGGTATCCTCCTCCGTCCGGTCCAGTTCGTTCATACAACGTTCTTCCTGTTCCGTCCGCCGCAGGTAATCGATGGCCGCGTTTCTCACGCTCGTGAACAGATAGCCCTCGTTCACGTTCGAGAGGTCTGCGCTCCGTTCCCACAGTCGGGTGAAGAGTTCCTGCACCAGGTCCTCTGCCACATCGCGCCGTGCCACCACTGCTGCCGCGAAGTCCACCAGTGCCTCGCGCCGTTGTTCATACATCTGCATGAACCGTTCGCGCCCCTCGTCGTATGTCATTTCCACGTTTACCATCCAATAACACTCTCTCTGTCAGAGACCTTCATCCCTTTCAGTCCGCAAAAGTATGCAATTCGTACGAAAATGCGCACATTCTTTTCCCGAAAAGTTTACATACCTTTGCATAACGTCCCTGTGGAGCAGTCAAAACGTAGCGGTAATATGCTTTTATGACTTTCGGCTGTTCAGTTTGTACCTGATGAGTTGGACGACATCCATCCTCTGGTTAAGTTCACGGAGTGAGAACCAACCGGTGAGCACACAGAGGAGCGTCATAAGAGTGTATGAGAGAAGCGGTACCTCTATCAGGCTGGCGCAGTAACACCCCACGATGGCAGCGCCAAGTATGGCTATGAGCCTAATGACACTGGGTTGCATCCGAAATGCATAGAGCCGGTGGGTAACAACGAGGTGCAGGATAACGAAGGTGAACTCAACCAGCAACATTGCGACACCTAATCCCACCAGTCCCCAAAGGCTGTAGAGCAACAAACTCAGAACAAGACTCGTCATGTTGCCACCGACACCATCCAGCCAGAAGAAGGTTCGCTTGTCGCCCTTGGCAAAAGCGATGTAACCCATGGCATAGGAGATAGCCTTCAAGAAGATGCCGATGGCCATGATGCGAACCACAGGGCCAAGTACCAGAAACTCGTCTGTCAACAGGATGCGTATGAGCAGCGGGGTGAGCAGTATCATGAGCATCACCAAAGGGGCGACAACCAACAGCACAATCTCGGCCTGTGAGTTCACGGCACGACAAACCTTATCGTTGTCGGCAGCAACAGCGGCAAGGCGTGGGAAGAAGTCTACGCTCATGGCAGAAAATACCACCCCGACGTATTGGTTGGTGATGGAGTTGGCGGCCTGGTAGAGACCTACGTCCTGCAAGGCGCCTTGGTAGCGGATGAAAGCATTGATTCCGTAGGTTGTGAATGTGCCGATGAGCGTGGCTACCATCAATACAAAACCCAAGAGCACCATGGAACGGACAAGAGGTTTGTTCT
>CAVFUK010000203.1:0-3536 GCA_963625535.1 Anaerovoracaceae bacterium
CGGCTTCTCGGTCCTTCGGCTTCTCGGTCCTTCGGCTTCTCGGTCCTTCGGCTTCTCGGTCCTTCGGCTTCTCGGTCCTTCGGCTTCTCGGTCCTTCGGCTTCTCGGTCCTTCGGCTTCTCGGTCCTACGGCTTCTCGGTCCTTCGGCTTCTCGGTCCTGCGGCTTCTCGGTCCTACGGCTTCTCGGTCCTCCGGCTTCTCGGTCCTGCGGGATTGGTTGGCGGAGAGTTCTTCGACTTTTAGACTTTTTGTTTCCAAGAAGACTTTTTGACTTTAAGTCTTTTAGTCTCTTTGTCTTTAGACTTCAACATAAAACGTAAAACATAAAACGTTCATGTCTTTTTTTGTCTCTTTGTCTTCTAAAAAGCCTTTTGTCCGTAGAACTTCATGATGTCGGTCACCGTCACGTTCTGGTAGACTCGGGCCTCGTACTCGCGGGTGGAGAATCGCAGCGTGGCCACCACCAGTTCCTGTTCGCGGTAGCGGCACTGGGCGTCGTTGCCCAGCAGGGTGGCCACGAACTCGTCGGCCGCGGAGCCTCCCATCTCCTGCAGGGTGATGTTGCACCGCCAGATTGGTTTGTCACTCTGTTTGCCCAGCACCTGGGTCGGTTCGTCCTGGTGCTTCACTCGAAAGATTTTCGTGTACATAATATCTCTTTTCGTCGAAGGCTTTTTCGTTGATGTGTTATGGAGAACTTGCCCGCTCCGGACTGTCCGGCGGCTTCAGCTCCTGTCCTTCGACGGCGGCAAAGGTAGAGTGCGCCGTCGGAGGTGCAATAGGTGCAAAATAGGGTTATGCACGCCGCCGTGGCGCCCCGGGGAGCCCCGACACGCCGCCGGCAACCGATTGCGGAGGGCAAAAAAAAGACGGACGTGCATAAATATTTTCCCGATTTATGCACGTCCGGCAGGTGTATTATGCACGGCCTCACCCCCACCCCGCTACACTCCGCAGCGTGTCGTCGTCGGCGGCGGACGGGCGGTTCCACACGCCCAGCACCCAGTTGCCGTAGGTGCGCTCCGTCACCACGGCCTCCAGGCCGCAGTGCTGGCAGAGGAACCGTAGCACCGACGGCCCCGAGGGAGCGTCGGCCAGCAGCCCTCGTTTGCGCCACACCATCAGGAAGCACACCACCACGCGGTTCAGCGGGTTGTCGGTCCGCGTGTCCAGCTTCTGTCGGCCCATGCCGTGGGCGCTCACGTAACCCTTCAGTCGCTTGGCCTCGGCCTGTGCCACCCGCTCGTCGCGGAAGAGCTTGGCTCCGGGGCGGCCTGTCGGCTTGGCGCCGGGGGCCTTGGCTGCGGGGGCCTGCCTCCGCTGCTCCTTTCGCTCGGCGGCTCGGCTCTTGTGCTCGGCGGTCCATGCGGCCAGCAGCTGCTCGCCGTGGTTCTGGTAGACGAGTGTGCAGATGACCTCGAAGACGAAGTACACCTCCACGTCGGCGGTGGTCAGGCGATGGCGGTTGTTGAAGATGTATTTTGCCAGGGAGGCGGACTTGTTGAAGAGGAATCGCCAGTCGGGGTGGTCCACCAGCATGCCGAATACGTAGGAGCGCTTCCGCAGGTCGTCGTCGATGTCGGCGGTGTCGACGTAGACGGTCAGCGTCCGCTGGTTTTGGCGGTAGGAGATGGGCACGTGGCGTTCGTCCACCACCACGAAGGGCGACCGCAGCAGCTCACTGAGCTGTGCCGACAGCAGTGCGTGGCACTCCCTGGGCCGGGTGTCCGCGTCGAGGCAGCGGGCGTCCCATTCGTTGTAGATGCGTAGCGCCTTGGTGTGGCAGGGTGTGCCGGGCAGGGTGTAGTCTTTGCGTAGGTTGTCGGCGAAGGCCTCATACTGGCGGTCGTCGTAGGTGCTGTCGGCCAGCTCGGCCAGCCTCCATAGCAGCGCGCCCGTCTGGCGTAGGCTGTCGCTGGCGGCGGCGATGTCGGCCCCGGTCGTCAGCTGCGGCGATGGCTCGGGGCTGCCGGCTACGGGGTCGCTCGCGGGTTGCTCGTCGCGGTGCGCGAGCGTCAGGCTCCGGGTGTGGAGGGTGTGTATTTTCTGCTCCGCCTCATTCAGCCTCCGGCGCAGGCTGTCGTATTGTTCGTGGTCGGCGAGGCTCAGCGAGGGGCCGTTCTCCGCGGTGGCTATCAGCTCTCGCAGTCGTCCGTTGGCCTCTGCGGTGAGGTTCATCAGTGTGCTGAGTCGCATGCCGAAGTAGGCTTCTCCCTCCCCGAGCCGTCCCTTCACCACCACGTCGTCCTCCAGTTTGCGCACAAACGCTATTACCTCCTCCACCGACTCGGTCGGCAGTATATGATTGTTTACAGTCATCTTTTTCTCTAAAATGTTTTTAGTGAGTTGTATGTTTTCCGTCCGCTTTCCATCTCTCTCTTATTAGATTTTCGGTGAGCCATGGCCTACAAAGGACGGTGTTCGCTCCTCCCCCGCCCGCCACGCCGCGCCGCCTGGGGGGCGCCGCCTGCCGGTGCGAAAGAGTCGCAAAAGTAATCACAAAATTTCACATTTCCACAGTTTTCGTTTACAAAATTTACTGTTTTCTCGCTAAACCGTTGTCAGATAACAGCATAGGAGGGAAGAGAGGGGGGCTTCTGCCCCCTGACGTTGCCTTGCGGCTCGGGGCCGGGATGGAAAATTCCCCCCTCAAAAGCTTGGTTCGTGTCCCGGAATCCATTGACGACCCCGCGTTCTATGAAAAAAGTTTATCGGCTTCAAAGCCACACATAGCTACCGTGCCGAGGACAATGCCTTAGCCCCCAACGGCGGATAATTTTGGTTCGTTGTTGGGCGAGGAGATGCGGCGGATAGAGGCTTTCCGCCACATGGACGAGGAAGAGCGCAAGGCCGTTGCACGCTGCCAGAAGATGATGAGGGGTGAAAGCTCCATGGCGGACGAGGCGTAGCTTTTGAATGGTGAAGGACGTGCTTGCTATTGTGGTTTGCCCGGGAATTCGTATCTTTGCGGCCGGCGGGAGCAACCCGTGGGGCAACGTATCCGTGGGAGCAGATGTTGTGGTTTGCCCGGGAATTCGTATCTTTGCAGCCGGCGGGAGCAACCGTGGGGCGCGGTCGGTCGAAAGCGGCCGGCGGGATGCGCCCCTTCGACCCTGTCGACTCACGACGCCCCCCCCGGAGCGTGGAGCATCTCCTCTCCGCTCCCCGGCGAGTCTGGAGGGGCAGGAGCTGAATAGATAAATAGATAATAATAAGTATAAACCTCAAAGAGAGAAACGTTATGAGCAAAGTCATCATCAACATCGTGGGCGGGGAGGTAGAGTTCCTCCCGTCCGCCAAGTCAGTCACGCAACACGTATACGTCGGCCCCGACGGCAAGACGCACACGAAGACCGTCCTCGAGGAAGTCGACGAGTTTGAAGATCCCGAAGAGATTGAATTGTCGTCGGACGACTACGAAGTGCTGGACTAAAGCGCCCCGTGAGGCGCAGAGGGCAGCCCCGTCCCGTCCCCAGCCGGATGGGCGGGCGCCTCTGGGCGCCGCCGGCGACGACCTCGACCTCGCTAGAAGGAGG
>CAVFUK010000204.1:0-3390 GCA_963625535.1 Anaerovoracaceae bacterium
ATACGACGGAGCAAAACTTCGCTGTCTTCTTGCTTCCGGCCAAAGCTTTGACATCGACGACACGAGGCCATTGGACATCAGCGACCCTGCAGTCGAGTTGATTGCAGGACTCGTCAGATAAAGCCACTTGTAAAAAGAAAGAGACACCTTTTATATTGACTTAAACTGGAAAAAGTTGACACTATACGAGTAGAAAACGTATAGTAACAATGAGAACAGAAACAAAGTACAAGAGAGTATCGTGGTGGGGTAGGGGCCTTATGTAGCAACAAAAAAGGATAAACTCTCTGTCCAGCGAGGTTCTCATACCCCCATTAGGAATCAGAAGTCTATCCCTTCTTAGTTGCAAAGGTAACTATAGTTTCTTAAATGCAATACCTGGGAGAGTAATTTTCTTTCACGATGAGGCTTATAGAAACACCATCACCTTCCTCATACTGGAACACGAAAAAGGAGAGCTCTTCGCAGAGCCCTCCTCTCAAACTTAAAACAACCAACAAAAGAAATAGATAATATCGTATTATCTGATAAACAGTAATTCTCTGTATTTCGGAAGCGTCCACAACTGGTTGTCGACAATCAACTCCAGCTTGTCGATGTGGTAACGGATCTCCTCCAACATCGGAGCGATGTTGTCGTGATAAGCGATGGCCTTCTCACGCTCGTCCGTAATCTTGTTGGCAACCTTGCGGGCCTCCACCATCTTGTCGACATGCTCCTTGATGAAGATGGTACGCTCGCCAATCTCGCGGATGATGGCAAGGTTCTCGGAAGAGAGCTGCTTGCTCTCCTCGGCGGGGAACAGGTCCTTCATCTTGTAGACATTGTCGATAAGGCCGCTCTGGTAGCGGGTGGCAACCGGGATGATGTGGTTCATGGCCAGGTCGCCCAGCACGCGGGCCTCAATCTGGATCTTCTTGGTGTACATCTCCCACTTAACCTCGTTGCGGGCCTCGAGCTCCTTGCGCGTCATCACGCCGGTGGACTCGAACATCTTCACACTGTCCTCTTTCAGGTAGTTGTCGAAGATGACAGGGCAACTCGTCTCGCAGTCCAGACCACGACGCTTGGCCTCTTCCTTCCACTCGTCGGAGTAGCCGTTGCCGTCGAAACGGATAGGTTTGCAGATCTTGATGTACTTGCGGACAACCTCCAGGATGGCGGACATCTTCGGCTCGCCCTTCTCTATCAGCGCGTCCACCTCCTGCTTGAACTGAGTCAACTGCTCGGCTACGGCGGTGTTGAGCGCAATCATAGCGGATGCGCAGTTGGCCTCTGAACCTACGGCACGGAACTCGAAGCGGTTGCCGGTGAAGGCGAATGGAGATGTGCGGTTACGGTCGGTGTTGTCGATCAGCAACTCAGGAATCTGCGGGATGTCCAGCTTCATGCCCTGCTTGCTGCTGAAGTTGATGAGCTCGTCGGTAGTGGTCTCCTCCAAGTGGTCGAGCACCTGGGTGAGCTGCTTGCCGAGGAAGCTGGAGATGATTGCGGGAGGTGCCTCGTTGGCTCCCAGACGATGGGCGTTGGTAGCCGACATGATGCTGGCCTTCAGCAGTCCGTTGTGACGATATACGGCGGTCAGTGTGTTCACCACGAAGGTGACGAAGCGCAGGTTCTCCTCCTGTGTCTTGCCGGGAGCGTGGAGCAGGATGCCCGTGTCGGTTCCCAGCGACCAGTTGTTGTGCTTACCGGAGCCGTTGACGCCCTTGAACGGTTTCTCGTGGAGCAACACGCGGAATCCGTGGTTGCGGGCAATCTTACGCATCAGGGCCATGATGAGCATGTTGTGGTCCACGGCCAGGTTGCACTCCTCGTAGATAGGAGCCAACTCGAACTGGTTTGGAGCCACCTCGTTGTGACGTGTCTTGCAGGGGATGCCCAACTTCAGCGCCTCAATCTCGAGGTCCTTCATGAAGGCAGCCACACGCGAAGGAATAGCTCCGAAGTAGTGGTCCTCCAGCTGTTGGTTCTTAGCGGACTCGTGTCCCATCAGGGTACGGCCGGTGAGCAACAGGTCGGGGCGTGCGGCGTACAAGCCTTCGTCCACCAGGAAGTACTCCTGTTCCCATCCGAGGTAAGAGTATACCTTCTTCACGTCGGGGTTGAAGTAGTGGCACACATCCACAGCGGCCTTGTCCACTGCGCGCAAAGCCTTCAACAGAGGAGCTTTGTAGTCGAGTGACTCGCCGGTGTAGGCGATGAAGATGGTCGGGATGCAGAGGGTGTCGTCCACGATGAACGCGGGTGACGAGGGATCCCATGCACTGTAACCGCGGGCCTCGAAGGTGTTGCGGATGCCACCGTTAGGGAAGGACGAGGCGTCAGGCTCCTGCTGAACGAGCAGCTTGCCCGAGAACTCCTCCATCATGCCGCCTTTGCCATTGTGCTCCACAAAGGCATCGTGCTTCTCGGCCGTGCCTTCGGTCAAGGGGTGGAACCAGTGGGTGTAGTGTGTCACACCCATCTCGATGGCCCACTTCTTCATGCCTGCGGCCACCTCGTTGGCGATGCTCGTGTCCAACGGAGCTCCGTTGTCGATCACATCGATCAGTTTCTGGTAGACCTTGCTGGGCAGATACTTGAACATCTTCTCCTTGTTGAATACGTACTTGGCGTAGTATTCAGAGGGGCGCTCTGTCGGGGTAGGTACCTCCACCGCCTTTTTCTTGAAAGCCGATTCAACGACTCTGAATCTTAGTTCTGACATAATACTTAAATGTTTGTTGTTAATATGTAATGTCTATATATTATTACGTTTATGTTGTTATCAGTTGTAGGCTGTCTCGCCATGTTCGTAGATGTCGAGTCCTTCCTCCTCAACGCGGGCCGGAACACGCAATCCGTGAATCTTGTCGAGAACCTTGAAGATGATGTAACCCATCAGGGCTGCCCAACCGCCTACTACCACTGCACCGAACAACTGGGTGAGGAGGAAGCTGGGGCCGAAGCCGTAGAACCAACCCTCGGAGGTAGAGAGCAGACCGGTCAACAATGTACCGGTGAAACCGCAGACACCGTGGACAGAGGATGCGCCCACAGGGTCGTCAATCTTCAACACGTGGTCGATGAACTCTACAGCGTAAATCATCAACGTTCCGCAGACAGCACCTATGATGATGGCTCCGGCAGGAGATACGCAGTCGCAACCGTCGGTCACACCGACCAGACCTGCCAGGATGCCGTTGAGGGTGAGTGACAACGACGGCTTACCATACTTGAACCAGCTGACTACCAGTGCTAAGAATCCACCTGCGCAAGCACCGAGGTTGGTGTTGAGGAATACCAGTGAGATGGCTGTTTGGTCCTCAGGAGTGGCAGCTGCCAATTGTGAGCCGGGGTTGAATCCGAACCATCCGAACCAGAGGATGAACACACCCAGAGCAGCGA
>CAVFUK010000205.1:0-3349 GCA_963625535.1 Anaerovoracaceae bacterium
CATGCAAGTCATCTACGAAGACAACCACCTCATCGTGGTCAACAAAACGGCATCCGAGATTGTCCAGGGGGACAAGACGGGCGACACTCCCCTATCCGAACAGGTGAAGGCGTATCTGAAAGAGAAATACAACAAGCCGGGCAATGTGTTCGTGGGGGTGACACACCGGTTGGACCGGCCCGTAAGCGGGCTGGTGGTGTTCGCCAAGACCAGCAAGGCGCTGGGGCGGATGAACGAGATGTTCAAGAACCACGAGGTGAAGAAGACCTACTGGGCCATCGTGAAGGAGCGCCCCGCGCAGGAAGAGGGGCGACTGGTTCACTACATGACGCGCAACGAGAAACAGAACAAATCGTACGCCTACGACAAGGAGGTGAAGGACAGCAAGCAGGCCATCCTCAGCTACCGGGTCATCAACCGGTCGGACAACTACTACCTGCTGGAGGTGCAGCTGGAGACGGGCCGCCATCATCAGATACGTTGCCAACTGGCCAAGATAGGTTGCCCCATCAAGGGAGACCTGAAGTATGGCTCCCCACGCTCCAATCCCGACGGCAGCATCTGCCTACACGCGCGACGGATAGAGTTCATCCATCCGGTTTCGAAAGAACTTATTCAGCTGGAAGCGCCCGTGCCCGAAGGCAACCTATGGGCCGCTTTCGCAAAGTGAAAACATCGGACTCGATTCTGTAAAAATACGTCCGAAAAGGGTGTTTGACAATTGTCAAACAGGTGTATGGCAATTGTCATCCACGTGTACGGCAATTGCCAAACACGTGAACGGCAATTGCCAAACACGTGAACGGCAGTTGTCAAACGATGGTCGAGACGGGATTCTGCAACGTTTACATGCTGATTGTTACACGGTTTCATGTACCCCGACAAGGATATGCCACCGCAGGAGAAACGGAAGGCCCAAGTGATTATTCGCTGAAGACACCGGGAACCCGCTCGTTGATATAGCTTTCTATGGCCGTCACGTCATCGGGATGAAACCATCGGATGTCCGTGTCGCGCTTGAACCAGGTGATTTGCTTGCGGGAGTAGATACGTGAGTTCTGACGGATTTTGTCGAGGGCAAAGGGCAGCGTCCACGTGCCGTCGAAATAGTTGAAGAGTTCCTTGTAGCCCACGGTATTGAGGGAGTTGAGGTGGCGCAGCGGCAGCACACGACGGGCCTCCTCCTCCAGACCCTGCTCCATCATCACATCCACCCGGCGGTTGATGCGGGCGTAGAGTTCCTCACGGTCGCGTGTGAGACCTATCTTCACGATGTCGAAAGGCCTCTCCTTCACGGAGTTGGTGCGGTAGGAGGTGTAGGTGCGGCCGGTCATGTAGCAGATTTCCAGCGCATGAATCACGCGCTTGGGGTTTTTCAGGTCCACTATCTTATAGTATTCCGGGTCGGCCAACCGCAACTCGCCACAGAGGGCTTCGAGGCCTTCCTTCTCATAATGCTCGAGCATGTAGCGACGGGTCTCGTCGTCCACCGTGGGGATGTCGTCGATACCCTTGCACACGGCATCGATGTACATCATGGAGCCTCCCGTCATGAGCAGCACGTCGTGGGTGGCGAAGAGTTCGTCGCACAAGCGGACGGCTTCGGCCTCGTAGCGGGCGGCGCTATAGTAGTCCGTCAGCGCGAGTGTGCCCACAAAGTAGTGGCGCACCTGTTGCAGTTGCTCGGGCGTGGGGGCGGCAGTGCCGATGGGGATGTCCCTGTAGATCTGGCGCGAGTCCGCCGAGATGATGGGCGAGCCCAGCCGTTGAGCCAACGAGATGCAGAGGTCGGTCTTGCCCACACCGGTGGGGCCGAGTATCACAAGAAGAGTCTTCATTCGAAATGTAGGAGATGAAAAACGGGATAAAAGCGGACTTCTCCAAAGGAAGAACGTACGCTCTTATCCCGATATTGCTACTATGCGTATGGTCTTTTAATAATCGCCACCGTCGTCGGACGGGATGTCGGCGCCACCCATATCGAATCCTTCGGGGTCAAGCTCGTCGGGGTCGAAATCCTGGTCGCCATAGAAGTCATCGTCCAGCACGAGTGAGTTGGTGGATTTCGCCACCTCGTCGAAGTTCACCGTTTGCTTGGGAGCCTTGCCTTCGCTGCGTGAGCAAACGGCTTTCTTCAGGCTCTGCCGCGGAATGATTTCGGAGAGTTCGATGAAGAAGACCCTTTCTGTCAGCGGGTCGAAGACGTAGAGCAGACGCTGCTTCTCGTCCTCGATGAGTTCGCTCAGGTGAGTATCCTTCATGAGCCAAGTGTCCTCGTCAGAACCGGTGCCCATATCCTCCAGGGTAATCTCCTCCCGCTTCTCCCAATCGTCGTCGCAGATGAAGAAGGAGGTCATCTGGTCGTCCTTGTAGTTGACGGCCTTGAGGATAGCCTTGTGAAAGTCAAAGAATGTTGCTTCCGAATCAATTTTTATCTCCCGTATGAAGTTGTCGACTTCGTCCGAGATAATCGTGAATCTGTAAACCATAGTTGTACGTATTAACGGATTATGCCTCGTTGTGACGACTGGATGAAGTCTACGATGTAGTCGATCTCCTTGCTTGCGGGGACATCGGCTTTCACCTTCTCCAGCGCGTCGCTCACATTGAGTCCACTTTGATAAATGATGCGGTATGCGTTGTGGATGTTCTCTATCAGTTCATTAGAGAATCCCCTACGGCGCAAACCAACGATATTGATGCCGGCGTAGGTGATAGGTTCACGTCCGGCGATGATGAAGGGAGGAATGTCCTTGCTGAAGCGGGAGCCGCCCTGCACCATCGTGTAGCCACCCACACGGCAAAACTGGTGCATCAGCACCGAAGCGCTGAGGATGGCGTTGTCGTCGATGACGATTTCGCCAGCCATCTTGGTGGAGTTGCCGATGATGCATCCGTTACCGATGGTGGCGTCGTGAGCCACGTGCACACCCTCCATCAGCAGGTTGTTGCTGCCTACGACGGTCTTACCCTTGGCGGCTGTACCACGGTTGATGGTCACGTTCTCGCGGATGGAGTTGTTGTCGCCCACCTCGGCCGTAGTCTCCTCGCCCCGGAACTTCAGGTCCTGGGGGATGGCGCCAATCACCGCACCGGGGAAGATGCGGTTGCCGTTGCCGATGCGCGCTCCGTAGAGGATGTTCGCATGGGGCATGATGACGTTGTTGTCGCCGATTACTACGTTCTTGTCGATGAAGACGAAGGGCCCGATCTCCACATTGTTGCCAATCTGAGCCTCGGGATCAATATATGCTAAAGGACTGATCATACTTATTTGTTTTGTCGGTTATTTGTTTTTCACTATCTGTGCCATGAACTCTGCCTCGCAGACAATCTTCTCGCCTACGAA
>CAVFUK010000206.1:0-3267 GCA_963625535.1 Anaerovoracaceae bacterium
GGGCAGGGAGCAGACTGAGCGACAGCAAAGCAACAATCAGCAACAGAATCCGTTTCATGACTAAAGTTTTAATAACAGTTTAAGAACATCCTCGGTAGTTACTTGTTTGTATTTGGCGGAGACCTTGGTACGGGTCTCCCAGTCAGCATCGGCATGCACATTGCTCAGGCGCAAGGTGATGGTAGCGGGGTGCTTCAGTCCTTCAAGGTCTATCTGCATCTTACCGGGGAACTGCTTGGTATCCACGGGTGCGAACTCCTGATAGTCCCAGTTGAGCTGATAAGGGGGTGCGGCACTTATTTCGGTCTTCTGTAACAGTCCGTCTGCCAATGAGGTATAGAAGCGGGTAGAGAGCAGGCGGGTGGACTTGCCCGTCAGCACAGCCTGGTCGGCTTCCTTGGTCACGCTGAAAGCTTTGTTGTCCGCGGTGGTCACCTGGGTTCCACCAGGCAAGAAGAGCTCGTTCCAGAACAGCGCCTGCAAGGTGTAGAAGTTGACGCCGGCATCGTTGAGGAAATCGAGGTTGCCATAGGCCGCCCGCACATATTGTTTGTTGATGCGGTCCACCACCAGCACTTCGTCGGCGGTAAACTCGATGCGTGCAGCCTCCACCAGTCCGAAAGCCACCAACGAGAGCTGTATCACATCGTTGCGTTTCATGCGCAGACTGCCGCCCAAGGAGACTTGTTTGCCATTCGCATCCAGCGCAAATTTCATCTTGCACGTGAGGGCTTCGCACGTGAGGGCGTTGTCTATGACACCGGAGACGAACATGGCACCCTCGGCACTACTCAAGCCACCGGAGGTAAGTCCGCTCTTCGCGGTCTTACACGAAGCCAACAGCACAGCGCACAACAGCACCCAACCATATTTCATGAGAAACTTCATTCCGCAATATACTTTTTTTGTTTAATCTTCCGTTCCAACGTCTTCGAGTCGTGTTCCAAGGCTGCCGCCCGTTTCCAATAGTCGAGCGCAGCCTCCTTCTCGCCGCACATATAGTAGATGTCACCGCAATGTTCCAACACAGTGGAACTGTCGTCGCCCGCCCCGTTCTTGATGGCCTCATCGATGTAGATGCGCGCCTCGGAATAGCGGCCTTTCTCAAACAGTATCCACGCATAGGTGTCGAGATAGGTACCGTTGTTGGGCTCCGCCTTCACGGTGCGATAGCTCATCTCCTCCGCCTTGTCGAGCTGTTCCTTGCCCAGCGAGAGGTAATAGGCATAGTTGTTGAGGGCACTGATGCTCGCCGGGTTGTATACAAGGCAGGAGTCGTATGACTCAAAAGCCTTCTCCTTCTGCTCCAACTGATAATAGATGTCTCCCGAAATCTCATAGAAAGTGGAGACGAGTTTCTTGTCGCTCTCGGCAGTCACCTGCTTCAGACCCCTCTGAAAAGTCGCCAAGGCCTGGTCCTTCTGGTCGGCCTGGTAATAGGAGACTCCCAAGTAATAGTAAAACTCCAGTATCTCTGGGTTATAGTCCAAGGCAGGACGGCAAATGCGGATGGCTTCGCTATAGTCATTCTTCTTCACCGCATACCGGAGCAGTTCCAAGCGTGCGGCAGTGTTGTCGGGTTCGATGGAAAGGATATGGTTGAGCACAGGCTTCAGCACCTCCTCGTCCATCTGCTTGGAAGCGAGATACTGCACGCAGAGCATGCTCAAGTCGGCTTTGTCGGTTTCTTGCGCCATCAGCTGACGGAAGAGTGGCATCACTTTCGTGGTGTCCTGTTTGGCCTGCTCGGCCCGAATGATAACCTGTCGCATCATCTCCAATTTGGTGGGCGTGTCGAGTTTGGGATTGAGCAGTACGGTATCCATCTGGCTGCGGTAGAGCGAGTCTTGTCCGCACTTCTCATAATACGTTGCCAACAAGAGTTGCGCCATGGTGTTGTCCGGCTCCTCCTGGAGCATAGACCGCGCGATGGTGTAACCCTCCTCCACCCGGTCGTTGTTGAGGTAGGTATCACCCAATAGGGCTTGGTAGTGGAGGTCGTTGGGGTACCCTTTGGCCAGACTCTCTATCTCGTTGAATGCCTTCTCCTTGTCGTTGAGGTTCTCGTACATACGGAACTTCTCCATGCTGATCTGCTCGGACTTGCCCTCTTTCACCTCCAGACGGTCCAAGGCGTTCACCACATCGGCATAGCGCTTCTCGCGTCCATACAGGTCGACCAGCACGACCAGAGCGTTACTCTGTTTTGGGAACTGCTCGGCTATCTGTTCATAGGCCTCGATAGCTTTGGCGGTGAGCCCCCGTTGTTGATAGAAGGCAGCCAAGCTCTGTCGGTACCAAAGATTGTCGGGTGACAGTTGTACGGCCCTCTCCAACAAACCTTGCGCCTGTTCGGGCTGGTTCAGGTAAAGGTTGAAATTAGCCAGTTCATAGAGCACCACGGCAGAATGGGGTTGCAACTCGAGGCAACGGTTATAGAGTTCATATGCCGTATCGTACTCGCCCGTCTCTTTCATGCGGGCAGCTTCGAGGAAGAGGTAGTCGAACTTACGCTGTTCTTCGTCCGTGAGCGTGACCGTCTGCGACTGCGCAGTTCCCCTGTCCTTCACAGACGTTTTGGAAGAACCGCAGGCCACGCACAACAGCGCAAAGGCCATCAGGCAACCGCTCCACCAACTGTATCTTCGTTTCATCCGCTTATTGTTTACCGGTGTGGCCAAAGCCTCCTGCTCCACGTTCTGTCTCTTCGAGGATTTCTACCTCGTTCCACTCCGCCTGTTCGTGGCGGGCTATCACCATCTGGGCAATGCGCTCACCATCCTCTATCACGAACTCTTCGTTGGAGAGGTTGATCAGTATCACCCCTACCTCACCCCGATAGTCGGCATCGATGGTGCCGGGAGCGTTGAGTACGGTGACGCCTTTCTTCAGCGCCAGTCCGCTACGGGGACGCACCTGGGCCTCGTAACCTGCGGGCAATGCCATGAAGAGGCCCGTGGGTACCAGGCAACGCTGCAAGGGTTTCAGCACGATGGGTTCAGAGAGATTGGCTCGCAAATCCACACCTGCCGACTGCGCTGTAGCATACTGTGGCAGGGGGTGTTTCGACTTATTGATTACCTTTATTTCCATATTCTTACGCATAGATGTGGCGAAAGTAAGCATTTTCACGAAGATATGCCGTAAGAATTAGGCTATTTTAATGCCTAAGGGAGGAAACCGCAAAAAATCCCCTGACCCGGAAGACCGGACCAGGGGAAGAAACCAAAAAACCAAATACCTATTACTTCTGATAGATACGTACGT
>CAVFUK010000207.1:0-3267 GCA_963625535.1 Anaerovoracaceae bacterium
GTCTCTGCCGGCATGATGTAGCTCTCCACGTAGGCGTAGTTCTTGATGTCGTACAGCAACTCGGAACGCTTGAACGTGAGTGTCACCTTCAGCGTCTCAGTCTGCTTGCCGTTGACGTTTTCAAAACACTTGCAACACTCCATAAGCCTGCATTTTTAAGTTGTCGGTCGCTTCGGACGACTGCGCTTGCTCACTGCCTGCTGGATGCTTGCCAGACTCTTCTGGGCCAACACCACATACTGGTCGGCGTCGTTCTTGTTGGTCACCATGTACCACTCCGCAATGGCGGTGTTCTTCAGGTAGTCATGGATAGCCTCGCCTACGCCTGCGGTGGCGGCGTTGTTGAAGTTGCTCGGCATCTCGAGGTCTATCTCGAGGTCTGTCTTGCCGTCGTAGTGACTGTTGTCTGTTGTCGTGCCGTCCTCGTCGAGATAGTCGCTGAGCTCAGTCTTCACTTCTGCGAAACCTTTCTTGATGCTTCGCAGAATCTTCTCCCGGTTCTCCTCGTCCTCGGAAGCAAACATGCTCGCCACTTCCTTGTGGTTGTCGGCGTTCTGGATGGTGCGTCCCCTAAGGAACGTCTCGTTCATGATGTCAAACAGCAACCAGTCTATCTTGATGGTCGCCGTCACCTTCTTCTTCGCGCCCACGGTAGTGGTCTCCTGTGTCATCTCATCGATGTCAATGGTCCCTGCCTTTGAATCTGTTGTCTCTGCCATAATCGTATCTGTTTAATGTTTACACTTTCGGTCTCGTCGGGCGCTTCCTGCTGTACAGCATGCGCTCCGCACTCGTTATCTCATCGCCTGCCTGGGTGAAGTAGTCGCCTGCCTCGCCCTTGTTGGCGAACTTGAACCACTGCCCTATGATGGAGTAGATGAAGTAGTTCTTCATACTGCCGGCTACGCTGTCGTTGAGGTTCTGGTCGTAGGCCTTGCTTACTTCCAACTGCACCACATAGGCGGTCTTGGTCGTCAGCTTGGTGGCGTCGCCGTCTCCTTCCTCTTCGGTCACCTGCTTGGTGGCACCGGAGATAAGCATCTGCTTCAACCTGTCATTGGCGGCAAGTGTCGCCTCGTCCCAGAAGCGCCCCAGGGTGGCGAGGTCTGCATCGGTGGCGAGGATGCGGTCGCGGGCGGTAGCGTCGCCGTCCACCAGCTTTGCACCGGTGTAGTCGGTGGCCTTCGCCACTTCTTCATACACCTCATCCTGGTATATCGTTATCGTTATTGTCTCCATCAGAATGATATTATTGAATATGTCACACCTATTCCTATATATGGTTGCAGTCCTGCCGTGCCCAGTCCGTAGCCTGCCGTAAACCCAAGATGCCAGCGCTTGGGAGGCTGTTTCTCTGTTATGGTAACGACTTCCTCACGGCGGTACACGCGGATGCTGTCCAATGTTACGTCATATCCGCTTACCCATGCGGTGTAGGTACTGTCGCTGTAGGTCTTCTGCGTTATCGGTATGTCTATGTACACGCTGTCGTTCTGCGCTGTTTCGGTGTCCACATATTCTGTGTTCCCCGCTGACTGTTCTGTGTTTTTTACTGACTGTTCTGTGTTCCCATCGGTAGCCTTTGCCGGTATCTTCACGGTCACGTAGCGCAACACCACACTGTCCTTCGGTGTGCACTGGGTGTAGTACAGGGTGTCGAAGCAGGTCACTCTTGTGGTGTCTCTCACGGGCTCGTCATAGCAGTTCAAGTTGTCTCCCGTCAACAACACGATGGTCACCAACAGGCTTACGGCCAGCAGGCATGCCAGCGCATACAGCAGAAGTCCTCGTTTATTGTCCATAGTCCTTTATATATTCTGTTATGGCGGTGACGTGCACCGCAGCCATCTTGCTCTTCCCTTCATCACCCAACAGGAACGCCACATCGTCTTTGTTGTCCTGGAACAGGTTCTCTGTCAGCACGGCGGCACATCGGGTGTCCCTGCAGATGGCAAGGTTCTGGGCAATATACTTTACGTCGGGCACTCTGCGGTTGCCTTTCAGACCTTGCATCAGGGCTTCGCTCCACAGGTATTGTGCCAGGGTCTTGCTCCTGCCGGACGCATTCAGCGACACATGGGAGGAAAAACCGCTCGCCTCGTGCCACTTGCCGTCGGCTCCTGCGGCGTTGTGGTGGATGCTCACCAGCAGCACGTTCTTCGCGCCGTACTTCTCGCAGTACTTGTTGGCGCGTCTGCAACGCTCCTTCAGGCTGATGTCGTTTTCTTCTGGTACCAGCAATATGGCGTTGACACCCTTGGCCTTCAGACAGTCCACGATGAGCTTCGCTATCTCTCTGGCGCTCTTGTATTCCTTCAACCGTCCGTCTGGACTGCACTTGCCGGGGGTGTTCGCGCCATGGCCGTTGTCTATGAGTACTGTCATTGCTTGTCTCCTTCCTCTGCTTCTATCATGCGCTTGCGGGCATTGGCCACCTGTTCTTCTGTGGCGCCCTGCTCTTTCAGTTCATCGAGGTTCACGTCGAAATGGCGGGCTGACTTGTCCACCATGATGCGCTGGAGCATCTTCCACAACCGGCGCTCGCTCTCGGGCCTGCAACTGCTCTCGTTCTCCAGGATGCTCCATGCCTGCTCAAAGCAGATAACACCAGTGACGATATACGACAGGGGGATGCTCACGTGGATGAACACCCAATGCTCAGCAAGGTAGGCAAGGATGATAAGCCACAACCGTGTGGGGATGGTCTGCCGCACCACCTTACCGAAGGCGAACGACGTGAACTTCACCTTTGCTCTCTTGGTCTTGTCGGGGTAGGCTTCGTGCACCCGCTTGTCAAGGCGGAAGGCTGTCCATGCGTCGTAGAGTATGAACACTATCGCCACCACCAACAGCGGAAACGTGGGTTTGAACTCGGCTACCAGCCATCCTACCATGCCGCCTATCGCCATCGCCATACACTTCCAGATTTTAATCACAATGTCCATATCGCACAATGTATCAGCCGTCCCACAATCGCTCCGGCCACCGTGCAGCCCAAGTCTATCCAATCCCATTTTCCTCCCCACATTCTGTCCTTCAGCTCCAGCGCGGCGCCTACGCCTGTGCCGGCATACAGTGCGCAGTAGGTGCCGTCGGCGCAGAGGCCTATCAGCATTCCGCCCACCACGTGCTTGTATCTGTTGCTGTTCTTCAGCCATCGTAATATCTTCTTCATCGTCCCTTGATTTGGTTGCTTCTGCAAATATAATGGCTCACCGCTACCAAATCTTTTTATCTGTTGTGGCGTTACAGCCCAAAGACGCTCCA
>CAVFUK010000208.1:0-3184 GCA_963625535.1 Anaerovoracaceae bacterium
ACTTCCCGTTGGCCATCATCATCATGATAGCCATCCTGATTATGCTGTTCAAGGACTACCGCAAGCCGGCTATCATCTTCTGTAGCATCCCGTTAGTGTTCGTAGGTGTGGTCATCGTGATGCTGCTCACCGGCAAGACCTTCAACTTTGTGGCCATCGTGGGTACGCTGGGACTGATAGGAATGATCATCAAGAACGGCATCGTGCTGATGGACGAAATCACCCTGCAACTCAACGAGGGCGTGGAGCCCATCACCGCCCTGGTGGACAGTGCCCAGAGCCGTCTGCGCCCTGTCATGATGGCTTCGCTCACCACCATACTGGGAATGATTCCGCTGCTGACCGACGCCATGTTCGGTTCGCTGGCAGCCTCCATCATGGGTGGTCTGCTGTTCGGAACCTTCATCACGCTATTGTTTATTCCAGTCCTCTACGCGCTCTTCTTCCACATCAAGAAGGCAGAATGACCGCGCGGACAACACAGATACGAACATTATTATAATAGGAATATGAAACATTCAATCATAGCTCTCTGCTCGCTGCTGACCGTAGCCAGTGCCACGGCACAGCAGACGATGAGCCTTAGCCAATGTCGTGAGGCGGCATTGAAGAACAACAAAGAGATGGCGGCTGCCGTCAAGCAGACCGAAGGAGCCCGCTACACGATGAAGAGTTACCGAGGCAACTTCTTCCCCAACTTCACCGCCACGGGCATAGGTCTCTATAGCAACGCCGAAGGGAAATACAGCTCCGGCAGCGGCAACCTACCCACCTTCCAAGTCGACGCGACAGGACAGTTCGCCCAAAACGGAGGCTTCGCCTACTTCCCCGGACTGGATCTGAACCTGAAGATAGGGACGGTGTACGTAGGTGGAGTGCAAGTGGAACAGCCCATCTTCATGGGCGGAAAGATAATAGCCGCCTACAAGATGGCCAAGCTGGGCAAGGAGATGTCGCAACTCAACGAGACGCTGACGGAGACCGAAGTGATACTGAAAACTGACGAAGCCTACGCCAATGTGGTGAAGGCAAAGGAGATGTCCAAAGTGGCAGCAGCCTACAAAGCCACGCTGGAGGAACTGCTGAAGAACGTGGAGAGCGCCTACAACAACGGCCTGCGCCCACAGAACGATGTGCTGCGGGTGAAGGTGAAACTCAACGAGAGCGAACTCTCCGTGCGCAAGGCGGAGAACGCGCTGCGGTTGGCGACGATGAACCTCTGCCACGTCATAGGCAGTCCGCTGACCTCCACCATCGAGGTGGAAGAGGGTTTCCCCGAGATGGAGCAGCAGATGACACAGACCACCATGGACATTACCTCCCGCCCCGAATACGCCATACTAGGCAAACAAGAGGCCATCGCCAAACAACAGGTGACACTGAACCGCAGCGAGCTGTTGCCCAAAATAGGTGTGGTGGGCGCTTACGAATATGCCCACGGAATAGAGCTGAACGACCAGACGCTGTTCGACAAGGGCTCGTTCTACGTGATGCTGAACGTCAACGTTCCCCTATTCCACTTCGGCGAGCGGATGAACAAGGTGAAGGCCGCCAAGGCCAAGCTGGAGCAGATTCGTTACGAGCGTGAAAACACCAACGAGCGCATGACGCTGGAACTGGCACAAGCCACAAATAACCTCGATGAGTCGCGCCTGGAGAGCGAGCTCAGCGACCGTTCGCTGGAACAGGCCGAGGAAAACATGCGTGTGAGCAAGAAGCAGTACGAGGTGGGACTGGAGACCCTCTCGAACTACCTGGAGGCACAGACCCTGTGGCAGAAAGCCTACAGCACAAAGGTGGACGCACACTTCCAGATGTACATCAACTACATCGCCTACCAGAAGGCTGCCGGCCTGCTGAAGACTACGAAGTGAGAGTCCACTAAAAACAACTGAAATACTGAATCCAGGTCACACGTAAGTCACCTACCAACGAGTATATAGGTCAATGGCACTTGAGTATATACCTCGTTTAAGCGTTGCCTTTATGCTTGCGGAGTTTTAACTTGCAGCACTTAAATTACTGAGATACTGAGATACTAAGAAAGCGCATGAAGGATGAAACGATTCCTTGTCAGCGGATAGATAGGATTCAGCATTTCAGACCTCATAGAATAAGGAAGCGGAGCTCATGGTCCTATGAGCTCCGCTTCCTTATTCTATACTTAGAAGGCATCTGTCGAAGGGGAAGAATACTTCCAACGAAGGAGAGAATACTTCGTGGCCAGATGAGCCTCTCATTTTTTCCTAGTTAGGAAAATATATTTTCCTGGTCAGAGAAATAAATTTCTCCAGTTAGGAAGATTATTTCTCGCCGAAAGCCAAGTCGCCTGCATCGCCCAAGCCTGGCACGATGTAAGAGTGCTCGTTGAGCGCAGGGTCGACGGCAGCGCACCAGATGGTGACGTTGTCGGTGCTGGGCAACTTCTTCTGCAGATACTCTATGGCCTGCTGTGTGCCGATGACGGAAGCGATGTGAATCTCTGCCGGAGTACCCTTCGTGAGCATAGCCTGGAAGCTTAGTTCCATGGAACTGCCGGTAGCCAACATCGGGTCGGCGATGATCAACGTCTTACCATCGATGGACGGAGAGGCAATGTACTCGATGTGAATGTCGAAGTTCAGAGGGTCCTTGTACTTGCGGTAAGCCGACACGAAAGCATTCTCCGCATGGTCGAAGTAGTTGAGGAAACCCTGGTGGAACGGAAGTCCCGCACGAAGGATGGTAGCCAACACCACCTGGCTGTCGGGCACACGCACGTCGCACACGCCCAGCGGTGTCTGCACGCTACGTTTCGAATAGTGGAGCGCCTTGCTGATTTCGTAAGCCATCACCTCGCCGATACGCTCGATGTTGCGTCGGAAGCGCAAGCGGTCGTTTTGCACATTTACATCTCTGATTTCCGCTACATATTGGTTAAGCACAGAATCCGACTCATTAAAATTGATTATTTTCATAGTGTGGATTTTATTTGAATTTGAATGTTTATGTATCGGGATACAAAAATAGACATTATTCTCCGAACGACGAAACAAATGGCAAATAATATTGCAATCTCCATGTAGCAAATATGTTACACAAATATTAAAAGAGATTCAATTAAGGAATTATTTCTCTAAATGTTTTTTGCTAATTGAAGAAAGTAGTAATTTTGTAGCGGATAAAAAAGGGGCTTGCATCAAAA
>CAVFUK010000209.1:0-3095 GCA_963625535.1 Anaerovoracaceae bacterium
GGCTTGGCGCAAACAGGCCACGGGCATCACGCTGGCGGAGATATACGCCGGCATCGACGCCTCCTTCGCCCAGTTGGCAGGGAGGTCAGTGGCGGAGCTGCAGCAGGCGGAGCTGGAGGCTGAGCGCGCGATGCTCGTCGCCAACCCGGCCGTGCAGCAACTCATTGCCGAGAAGCGGCGGGCAGGTTACGCCATCGCCTTCATCAGCGACATGCATCTGAGCAGCGACTTCCTGCGACAGGTGCTCACCGAGCAAGGCTGCTGCGAGCCGACGGACCGCATCTACGTCTCCTGCGAGCACCAGGCACGCAAGGACACGGGGGCCCTCTACGACCTCGTGCGCAGTGAACTGCATCCCGCCCGCTGGGAGCACTATGGCGACAACCACCGGAGCGACCTGCGTATGGCTCGGGCTAAAGGTATCCGCACCACGCTGGTGGAGACCGCCTACACCGAGGCGGAACGTGCCTGCGAGCCGTTGTCTGCCGACTTGGCCGCCACCACCCGTCTCTACCGCCTTCAGCACCCGGGCGACGCGTTCGCCGCTTTTGCTGCAGACTTCGTGGTGCCCGCCTACCTGCCCTACGCCCAGTATGTGTTGGCGGAGGCGCGCCGCATGGGACTCGAGCGGCTCTACTTCCTCTCCCGCGACAGCTATGTGCTGATGGAGGCGGCACGGGCGTTGATGAAGGACCAGCACGACATCGAGCTACACTACCTCTTCGTCTCCCGCCGGGCCCTGTTGTTGCCTTACCTCTACGGAGGGGACGAGCAGACCTATCTGGCCGCCTGCGACCACCGCACCATCGTGCGCATCGACAGCGTCGACAAGCGGTTGCGCCACCTCTGCACCTCGCGCGAGGAGCTCCGCCAATCCTACGGCATCGAGTTCGACTATGCAATGGCGAACAACCGGCGGGACGAGGCGGACTTCCTGCAAAAGATATTCCACAGCGACTTCACGCCCGTGCTGCAGCGTCGCTGCAAGGGTCAGCACGACCTGCTCATCGACTACTTCCGTCAGGAGGGTCTGCTGGACGGTGCCCGTTGCGCCGCCGTGGACGTGGGTTGGATGGGTACGTCGCGTCTGATGATGAACCACCTGCTGCGCCGTTGCGGTGCCGCAGACCTGCATTTCTTCTACTATGGCGTGCGCCGCGACGTATTGCCGCCCTCGGCAGGTCGCTACTCCACCTACTTCCGGGCGGAGGAGCTCTCCACCGCCACCACGGCCTTGCTGGAGCATTACTACTCCGCCTCGCCCTACCCCACCACCATCGGCTACGAGCGCACGTCCAATGGCATCGTGCAGCCCTTGCTGGCTGGTGACGGCACTTTCCGCCACTCCCCGGCTAGCCATGCGAACACCGATGCGCTTGTACATTTCACGGCCTTCGCCTCGCAACTGGATGCGAAGGAGCAGAAACGGTGGGCGCAGGCTTCACTTGCCCTCATCCTCAATCCCCGTTCTCGGGTGGACCTCTCGCCGCTTTCATCACTAAGTCAGTTCGATGAAGAGCCTTTCGTGAAGCGGCTTGGTATCGTGGAGCTAGTGCGCCTGCTCCTGCTAGGTGACCACATCTCAGCCTTCGACCTCGGATGCTTGCGGCTTACGCTCCCGCATCGGTTGCTTGCTTCTGCCTGGCGGTTGCATGAGATGACCGGACGGCTCCGGGGATGGGTATTCCGCAGATTTATAGCAAGGAGGAGAAGATTGTATTACTAATAAAATAGAGCTAATGACATTACCCATAATCATATTGAACTATAACTCCTCGGGGGACTGCCGCAAGTGCATCGGGTACTTGAAGCGGCAGACTGGGGTGCAGACGGAGATCATCGTGGTGGACAACTGCTCGCCACGCCCGGGTGAGCAGGAGGCTGTGCGCCAACTCTGCGAAGCCGAAGGCTGCACCTTCATCCAAGCCGAGGAGAACCGCGGCTACAACGCCGGCAACAACATCGGACTGCGCTACGCCGCCGAGCGGGGCTATGCCTACGCCCTCATCGCCAACCCCGACATGGAGTTTCCCCAGACGGACTACCTCGCCCGGATGGTGCAGGCCATGGACGAGCATCCCGAAGCGGCGGTGGTGGCGAGCGACATCGTGGGCGATGCCGGCGAGCATCAAAACCCGATGGGGCGCGACGGCCAGTGGCGCGAGAGCTTCTGGTGGTTCCGGGGCATCTTCCTCGACCCGCTGTTCCACCGCCACCGCACGACGGACACGGAGCAGCTCTACGCCCACAGCCACTACTGCCCCAAGGTGAGCGGCTGCTGTCTGTTGGTGCGGATGAGCTACATCCAGCGCATCGGCTACTTCGACGAGGGCGTGTTCCTCTTCTGCGAGGAGGCCATCCTCTGTCGCCAGACCGAGCGCGACGGACAGAAGATGTACTACCTGGCCGAGGCGCAGGCTGTGCACCGCCACATCAAGAGCACGAAGGGCAACCCCGTGCCCCGCTACGAGGCCTGGCTGAAGTCCCGTAAATATTTTATCCGCACCTACAACAGCGAGTGCGCCCTCTGCAAGCGGATAGAGATGCTCTCCGCCTGGATGTACGTAGCCCTGCTGAAGATGAACCATTGGATTGCACAACGCAAAGCATAAACTAACACAAATGCTGATAAACAATAGACAAATAAACACATTCGACGTGGTGTACGCCACCGCGGCACTGGTGACACTCAGCACGTTCTTCTTCTTCGAAGGAGACCCCACCCGAAGTTGGGTGAAGCTGGCCATCATGGGTCTGGCACCTGCGGTGTTCTTCCTGCGAGCACCTTTAATGTCGCCTGCACTGATACTAGGAATGAGCTACTGGGCGTGGTGCTACTTCACATCATTGTTCCATGGTGAGCAGCGATTTTCAACACTCGGCTTCATGGGTATGTTCATCATCACCTTCGTCTGTTTCTTCAACTTCCTACAGAAGGGAACGTTCACATTCCTCTACTTCAAGAAAGTGGTGCGTTGGGTGATAATGATCTTCGGCATCGTGCTAGTGATGCAACAGGTATGTATGTTAGCTGGCATTCGCTATATGCCCCTATGTAACCTCAATGGACAATTCTTCCTCTCACTCACCAAACT
>CAVFUK010000210.1:0-2987 GCA_963625535.1 Anaerovoracaceae bacterium
ACAAAGGCGAGGGATAAGTCAGCACCTGATAGTCCATCGTCACCTCATCGAGGTTAGAGAAGAGGTGCCCGTTGGTTATAGTGAATTGTCCATTCCAACTGGGACGCACGGCAAGAGGGGCTATCTGCAAGGGCGACCATACGTCACGTATGGTGTACCAGCTGCCCTCTTTTTCGCGGTGTGGACCGACGATGCCATCAGGAGCATTACCGCCGTCGCTGTCCAACGCGCCACCACGGTCCGTCCGCACAATCGACTCATCGGCAAACGCCCAAATAAATCCGCCAGCAAACAAGGGGTTGCACGACCAGGCCGACCAATAGTCAGCTAAGGAGGCGCCACCACCTTTGTCATATTGACTGTGCAGGAATTCGGTCGGCATGAACACCTGGTAGCCATTGCCTAAACGGGCTACACCCGTTTGGTAAGCGGGATAATGATGCGAGTCCACCCCATTGTAGAGCGCCCAGGGGTGTATTAGATGCCGTTGCTGAGGGTCGTAAATTGCAAATAGAGAGTCAAGCGAGAGGTTGAATCCGCCCTCGTTGCCGTTGCCCCATGCGAAGATGCAGGGGTGGTTCACATCGTGAATAATCATCTCACGCAGGATGCGTGCGCCAACCTCGTCGCTATAGTGGTTTTGCCAGCCAGGCAATTCTTCGATATAGAGCACGCCCAATGAATCACAAAGTTCCAACAAGCGGGTGTTGGGTGGATAGTGAGAACGGATGGCATTGGCATTCATGCCCTTGATAATCTTCACGTCCTGCAGGTCGAGCCGGTGATTGGGTACCCGGCCTGTCTCGGGGTAACAACAATGGCGATTCACACCTTTTATCAGTAGTTTGGTGCCGTTCAAGTAGAACCCGTCACGCGGTCGGAACTCTATAGTGCGGAACCCTATTTTTTGACTGAAGCGATGTGTCACATTTCCTTCCGCATCAATCAGGCTCAGCGTCAGGTTGTAAAGATGAGGGTGTTCAGTGTCCCATTGCCGGATTTTGTTCCACTGCGTCTTCACGGTTTGCTCATTGGCATTCGTGAGTGTTGTAGTCTGAGTCCCGAGCCCTTCCACGGTGGTCTGCAAGGAGTATCCTGTAGTAAGACCGGAAGTATGCAACTGAAGGGCGAGAGATCCGTCCGCACGTGCATCTACGGCGACGTGGTCGATGTGCTGCTTGGGCAATGCGCGCAAGTAAACCGGACGATAAATGCCGCCGAAGAGCCACCAGTCTGCTCGCCGTTCGGCAGCGTTTACAGACTTGTCGCTCGACTGTTTGGCCACATCCACTTCCAGCACATTCTTCTTGCCGGGTTTCACCAACTCCGTGATGTCGTAGTAGAAAGCGGTGAACCCTCCTTGATGAGTTTCTCCTGCCTGTTGCCCGTTGATGTAGACGGTTGCATCGGTCATCACGCCTTCGAACACGATTTCAATGTCTTTCTCTTTCCATTGAGAAGGCATATGAAAACTGTAACGATACTTGCCTCTTTCGTCACTTACCTTCCCGTCTTTCTTCTTATAGTAGCGGCCGTAGGTGTACTCGCCAAAGCCTTGCAACTCCCAACATGAGGGGACCTCTATCTTGCGCCAGCGTCCGCTGTTCATACCTTTCGAACAATAGAAATCCCAGGTTACGGTGGCATCGCTGTCCAAGCCGGACAGGTAGAGCGTTTCCGTCTCTTGCGCCGACAACGGGATGCTGGCCATAGACAAAACGCATGCAAAAAGAACAAATGTCTTCATTATTCAAATAAGCGGTCAAATGGTGTTTGTCAGTTCTGAGCCACAGGGAAGAGGTAGAACTTGCGGTCTTTCTTGTAGTCCACCATCCACTGGTCCACTACGATGTGGTTGTCCAGGGCTTTAATGACGAGCGTGTGTTCACCAGCCTTCAGTCCATCGAGGTTCAGTTCGCGACGAGCCTGACCACGCAGCACATTCACCTTCCAGCGTTCAGAGCGGAATGGTTCTTTCAGAGAGAACTCTTGAGGTGTGGCACCATCCACACTCACGCTAAAGCGCAAGTCGCCCTTGTCATTGGGTTGTGTCGGAATCAGAGCTACACGCAACACGGCATCACCCTCTTTCTCCGTAGTGAAGGTGTAGGTCAGTTCACCGTCCTTAGGCAATGCCACGGCATTCATGCTGTGGCCCAACATCTGTATGCACTGCACTCCGGCCGTTGCCTTCTGATAATCGCAGGCATTGCGGGCCACGGTTTCGTCTGCGTTCAACGTATGGGGCGCCGATGGATTGTCTTTGGCCAAACGAGCTTCAATCTCTTTTTCTGTAAGCAGTGTAGGCAATAGTGGGGCTTGACAAACAGGCAAGTCTCGTGGCCGTGCATGCATGGAGCGTTTCCATTTGCCGCCCGCCATGGTGTTGTTGTAGTATTCGGTGAGCGAACGTACCTCTTGATAGGCCTTCTGGCTCCTGGCTGTAGCGGTGTACAAGCGGTCGTAGTTATCGAACATACCTTTCAGTGTGTTGCTGCCCGTTGTGTACATGCGTGCGCGTTGAGCCTCAAGCATCTTTCGGGCATGAGCCTCTGCTGCGAGCACAGGATATTTGATGGCAGCGAAGTAGGCATCCTTCAAGTCGGTGCGTACCAAACTCTCGGCATCCTTCACGGTCTGTGCGATAGTGGCATATTGCTCCAGGTAGCGGTCCAGCTCGTTGCCAAACTCCGAAGTGGAGAACTCTGTGTTGACGACCGGACTCAGCCCACGCTCATATACTTTCTTGTCCAACTCCACTTGTGACCATCCCATAAACTCGGGACGGCGTTCACCGCAGAGGCGATAGAACTCGCGCATGGCGGGGAAAAGTTTCTCTCCGGCCTCATTGCCGAACTGGCGGCAGAGCCAACGGTGGTAGTGGTCGTTGATGGTTGTGGCACTGACGCAGTTGATATCCCAGGCCATATCAAGGAAGAGTTCCAGGTCGTAGCCGGCCACCTTCGGGTCGTGCACGTTGACAATCC
>CAVFUK010000211.1:0-2983 GCA_963625535.1 Anaerovoracaceae bacterium
GCCCTAAAGGGCTGCCGATATTTTTTCTACGCAGCGTTGCTGCGGCAGGTCCTACTCGGGGTTGAAGGTCCTTCGGACGTTTTGGGTTTTAGGTTTTGTGTTGAAGGTTACAGGTACCTCTGTCTCATAACGTAAAACATAAAACATAAAACTTTCAACGTTAAGTGCCCTTCGTCATTCGGAATGGTCCAGTGATGAAGTAACATAAAACGTAAAACACAAAACCTTCAACATTATTGTCTTTTAGACTTTTAGTCTCCAAGAAGGGTCTCTTAGTCTTTTAGTCTTTAAGAATTCTCTTTGTCTCTTTGTCTTTTATTCCGGTCCTCCGAAAAATAATTGAGATTTTGAGATATTGAAATATGTTTAGTAACTTTGCGTGGTGGAAAATACTAACGCGCTGAAAACGATGGAAAGATTAACCATACAAGTGGAAGACCCCAAGGTGATGAGCGGGCTCAAGAAAGTGCTCCGTTCCATGAACGGTGTCACCATCCTCCCCGAGCGGAAGAAACGTACCGGGCTCGAGGAGGCTTTGGACGACGTGAAGCACGGGAGAGTGACCGAATACGAGAGCGTGGACGAACTCTTCGAAAAGCTGGGAATATGACATTCCGAATCATAGTCACCCGGCGTTTCGAGAAAGACGTGAAGCGCTGCGTCAAGCGAGGTCTTCCCATGGAAAAGCTGAAGAGGGCACTCCGTCTTCTCGAGGAGACTGGAGAACTTCCCGCAGAATATAAATCCCATAAGCTTTCCGGCCAATACTCCGGACTGTGGAAATGTCATCTTATGCCCGATTGGCTGCTGGTCTGGGAGCGACGTGATGACGACCTAGTCCTTGTTATGACCAACACAGGGACTCATAGCGACCTCTTCTAAGTGGATTCCGCTTCTTCCAACATAAAACGTAGTTACAGGTACCTCTGTCTCATAACGTAAAACATAAAACATAAAACTTTCTGGCGTTAAGTGCCCTTCGTCCTTCGGAATGGTCCAGTGATGAGGTAACATAAAACCTAAAACACAAAACCTTCAACGTCTCTTAGTCTTTTAGTCTTCCGCCGGTGTGATGCGCAGCAGCAGGTAGGACTTGCCGGGCAGGGGCACGCGGGCGTTGTCCTTGTCGTAGATGCGGTAGCGGGTGGGCTTGCCGGTCTCGTAGACGCGGGGACACTGGGTGACGGTCATGTCCCACGTGTCGATGATCTCCACACGGAAGCGGGTGCCCTCCTTCAGGCGGGGGTACGAGGCGTTGCGCACGGGCAGGTCAAACGTCCACTCCGTCAGCACCTGGCTGCCCAGGTACACCATCAGGTAGTTCTCGCCCGCCGTGCTGGTCACGCGGTCCCAGCTGCCGTCGCACAGCTGCAGGGGGTGGGGCAGGGCCTCCATCACCTGGCGCATGAAACGGATGCGCTTCCAACTCTCGCCCTGGAACTCGCCGCCCACGGCCAGGAAGTCCTTCCAATAGTCCGTGGGGCTGTCCATATAGCACTCCGAGTGGGAGACGTAGGTGCCGCCCATCAGACCCATCCACATGCGGCGTAGCATCTCCTCGCCGCTCAGGCTGCCCCAGCGGTTGTCCATGTTGCCCTCGTAGCACACCTCGTCGAAGATGACGGGCTTTTTGTAGATGTTACGCACCGTGGCGGCTCCCTGCTGACAGTCCACGGGGGCCTGGTCCTGTATGCTCGCGTGGGTGATGCGCGGGTCCCAATAGGGGTAGTATTTGGCCGTGTTGCTGTGGTTGGAGACCATGTGGCCGTAGGGGTCGCCCTCCACCACCGTGGCCAGGAACTGGTCCCAGTCCTGCGGCTGGCGGGCCTTCAGGAAGTCGTACTCGTTGGCCAGCGACCACCATACGTTGCGCATCGAAGCCATGCGGGCGGTCACATAGCGCAGGTAGCTGAGGTTGGCCTCCATGGGCATGCGGTCGAAGCCCCATCGGCCCTCGTCGTAGGGGTGGAACAGGATGAGGTCGGCCTCCACGCCTATCTGGGCCAGGGAATCGATGCAGCGCTCCGCGTGGCGGAAGTATTCGGGGTTGGGCCGGCTGTAGTCCCACTCATACCGGGGCCGTCCGTCGGCGTCCTTGGCCTGGCGTTTTATCTCGAAGGGGAATCGCTCGGGCTCGGGGAAGTCCTTGTCGAAGTTCTGCACCAGGAGCAGCATGCGTATCTTGTTGAACCCGCTCTGCCGCAGGCTGCGCAGTGTGCGCTGTGGCAGGTCGCCGGGGGCGTGCATCCAGTCGTAGGAGGTGGTGCCCACGGGGTAGTATCGTGTGCCGTCGGCGTAGCTGAAGTGTAGCCCGTCCGCCCTGACGGGTCCGTGGTTGCCGGCCGTGGGGGCGGTGCAGGTGAAGGAGCCCTCGCGGCCGTCGAGTGCCGCGGCGGAGCTTTGTGTGGTGTAGGTCCATCGGCCTTCGGTGGGCGGCATGAATCGTATGCGGAAGGTGTTGTCGCCGTCGTAGAATCCCGTGACGGTCATCGTGGTGTCGGGTCCGTTGAACACGGCTTTCAGCTGTGTGTCGAAGGGGTTTCCCTTCACTTTGGCTTCCAGGGGGAGGTCCAGCCGTGCCCAGCGTTCCACGGTCAGTTGCTGTGCCTGGGCCGTGGCGAGGGTGGCGAGGCCGCAGAGCGTCAAAATCCATCGGTTGAGTTTCATAGTGTATATCGGAGTTTAGAATTCTCCGGCAAGATACGCCTTTTTGGCCATATCCTCCAAACTCCTGGCCGCATTTTTGTCTCATCACCATTGTGGATAGCCTTCCCGAAAATCTACTGAGATACTGAGATACTGAGACCGGGGGGTGTGGTGATCGGGCCGGAGTGTGAATGCATAATTCCGCTGGCTGTTAGGGTTCGCTTGGGACGCCGCCTCCCGCTTCGCGCCGGGGCGGCCTAAGCGGAGAGTTTATTATACTTAACTCAAGTTTCGGATTTAGCCTCATGCCGCCTCTGCATACGCTTTGAGGGCAGCT
>CAVFUK010000212.1:0-2968 GCA_963625535.1 Anaerovoracaceae bacterium
CCTATGGTGATAAAGGACGACCCTACACTGATGTTTACCAACGCCGGTATGAACCAGTTCAAGGACATTATCCTTGGCAACCACCCCGCCAAGAGCAAACGGGTGGCGGACTCACAGAAGTGCCTGCGCGTCAGTGGTAAGCACAACGACTTGGAAGAGGTGGGACACGACACCTACCACCACACGATGTTCGAGATGCTGGGCAACTGGTCATTCGGCGACTACTTCAAGAAAGAGGCCATCTCCTGGGCCTGGGAATATCTGGTGGACGTGCTGAAACTGGACCCTGCCAACCTCTATGCCACCGTGTTCGAGGGTAGTCCCGAAGAGGGCATCGACCGCGACAACGAGGCAGCCTCCATCTGGGAACAGTTCCTCCCCAAAGACCATATCATCAATGGCAACAAGCACGACAACTTCTGGGAAATGGGCGACACAGGCCCTTGCGGCCCCTGCTCCGAGATTCACGTGGACTCACGCTCGGCTGAGGAGAAGGCTAAAGTCCCCGGCCGCGAGCTGGTGAACAAAGACCATCCGCAGGTAATCGAAATCTGGAACCTCGTGTTCATGCAATACAACCGCAAGGCCGACGGCAGCTTGGAGCCGCTGCCCGCCAAGGTGATCGATACCGGCATGGGATTCGAGCGCTTGGTACGTACCCTGCAGGGCAAGACGTCCAACTACGACACGGACGTGTTCCAACCCCTCATCAAAGTGATAGGCGACCTCTCTGGCCACACCTACGGCAAGGATGAGAAGACCGACATCGCCATGCGTGTGGTTGCCGACCACGTGCGCACCATCGCCTTCTCCATCACCGACGGTCAGCTGCCGTCTAACGCCAAGGCCGGTTACGTCATTCGCCGCATCCTGCGCCGTGCCGTACGCTACGCCTACACCTTCCTCAACCAGAAGCAAGCCTTCATGTACCGCCTCATCCCTGCCTTGATAGACAACATGGGCGGCGCCTACCCCGAGTTGAAAGCCCAGCAGGCTCTCATCGAGAAGGTGGTGAAGGAAGAAGAGGAAGCTTTCCTCCGCACATTGGAGACCGGTATCCGCTTGCTCGACAAGACCATGGCCGACGCCAAGGCTGCCGGAAAAGCAGAAATCAGTGGTGTGGATGCCTTCACACTCTACGATACCTTCGGATTCCCTATCGACCTGACAGAGCTCATCCTGCGCGAGAACGGACTCACCGTCAACCTCAGCGAGTTCGATGCCGAGATGCAGAAGCAGAAACAGCGCGCCCGCAACGCCGCCGCTGTGGAGACGGGCGACTGGATTGTGCTGAAAGAGGGCGAGACCGAGTTTGTAGGCTACGACTATACTGAATATGAGACCTCCATTCTGCGCTACCGTCAGGTGAAGCAGAAAGGTCAGACCTTGTTCCAGATTGTGCTGGACAAGACTCCGTTCTATGCCGAGAGCGGTGGTCAGGTGGGCGACACCGGTGTGTTGGTCAGCGAGTTCGAGACCATCGACATCATCGATACGAAGAAAGAGAACAACCTGCCCATCCACTTGGCTAAGAAGTTGCCCGAGCACCTCGACGCTCCCATGATGGCTTGCGTGGATACGGACAAACGTGCCGCCTGCGAGGCCAACCACTCTTGTACACACTTGCTCGACGAGGCCTTGCGCCAGGTATTGGGCACCCACGTGGAGCAGAAGGGTTCGCTCGTCACACCTGACTCCCTGCGTTTCGACTTCTCCCACTTCCAGAAGGTAACCGACGAGCAGCTGCGTGAGGTGGAGCATCTGGTAAATGCCAAGATACGTGCCAACGTGCCTCTGACTGAACATCGCAACGTGCCCATCGAGAAGGCCAAGGAGTTGGGAGCCATCGCCCTCTTCGGCGAGAAGTATGGCGACCATGTGCGTGTCATCCAGTTCGGCTCTTCCATCGAGTTCTGCGGTGGTACGCACGTCTCCGCAACCGGCAAGATCGGTATCGTCCGCATCCTCTCCGAGAGTTCAGTGGCCGCCGGCGTCCGCCGTATCGAGGCCATCACCGGAGCCAAGGTGGAGGCCATGATGGACACCATCCAGGATACGATGAACGAGCTTCGCACCCTGTTCAACAACGCTCCGGACCTGCGGGTTGCCATCCGCAAGTACATCGAGGAGAACGCAGGCTTGAAGAAGCAAGTTGACGAATACATCAAGGAGAAAGAGGTCTCCGTGAAGGAACAGCTGAAAGCCTCAGCCAAACAGATAAACGGCATCACCGTAGTGAAGGCCGTGCTCCCGATGCCTGCCGCGTCGGTGAAGAACATCGCCTTCCAGCTGCGTGGCGAGATTGCCGAGAATCTGCTCTTCGTCCTCGGTTCCGTAGAGGGCGGCAAGCCTATGCTCACCGTCATGCTGAGCGACAACTTGGTAGCCTCTGGCCTGAAGGCCGGCAACCTGGTGAAGGAAGCCGCCAAGCTGATTCAAGGCGGTGGCGGTGGTCAGCCTCACTTCGCCACAGCCGGTGGCAAGAGCACCGAAGGCCTCTCTGCCGCAGTGGACAAAGTCATCGAGCTGGCAAATCTGTAACGTGAACTACCCTAGTGGCTCACCAAAGCCACCAGTCTTTTCTATCAGGAGGTAAATGCTAATCATAAAAGCATTTGCCTCCTGTTTTTGCATTCACCGACCTCTCACACCACCATACGAGTTTCGCATACGTTCTTTCATACGGTAAGTTTCTATTACTATCGTTTAATTACAATACTCATCGAGCATACAATTTAGCGGGCACAAGGTTACGCCTTATGCCCGCCCATTGATTTAGCACGTTCCAACGGCCACCCTTCTGTGACCATTGACATGATTTGTCGTTCCTTATTTCACAAGAATCTTCTTGCTGTTAACGATGTTAATCTTTCCCTTTGTTGGAGAACTAAGGTGTATGTCAGATGGACTGAACACCTTGTCACTGCCCTACTCCGCTATTTGGCCATATTAATTGGGACATTAGATG
>CAVFUK010000213.1:0-2967 GCA_963625535.1 Anaerovoracaceae bacterium
TCCCCGATGCCGTCTACGTGTTCGAGCTGAAGTATGACGGCTCCGCTGAGGAGGCTATCCGGCAGATAGATGAGAAAGGCTATCTCATCCCCTACACCGCCGACGGCAAGCGCCTATATAAAATAGGTGTAAACTACGACAGCGAACAGCGCACCATCGGCGAGTGGATCATCCGGGAAGAGGCGTGACGCAAAAGAGACAGAATCAGAATGGAAAACCAGACAGAACGCCGACCATTCGCCCACAGCCACCAATTCCTCGCCCACTAACCACCTTTCTTCCGTCTTTCCAATCGCCGCGGACTCTCCGCCTTTCCAATCTCAGACTGCCGGTTCTCCGGTGGTCTCCCCGCCGTTCCGCCAATAAACCGACTCTTCGTCCGCCCGCTCCACGCCCCTTCCAAGGGGAAGGCTGTCCGGAAGTTTCCGGGCCTTTTAGCCAATAAACCACCCTCCGAAAGGCTATTTTCGGACAGCCTTCCCCATTTAAGCTATACGGCAAAAATCCGCCTCCCTAACTGGAAAAATATTTTTCCTGACCGGGCATTTATCTTTACAAAAATGACTATACGCAGTATTTTTTTTACAAGAAAATTTGGAAGTTTGGAATGGAAAGCATAACTTAGCAACCTGATTACTGAATACAGTAGGAAATTATTCAACTAAAAACACACATACAAGATGAAGCATTCATTCTACCCCCCCTCACAGCGGGAGCTTTCATGGCAGCCGCGATGCTGATGACAGCGGGCTGTTCCAATGAGGAAAACACAACTTACGTGGCCGAAGGCACACCCATCACGGTGAACGCCATCGTGGGCGAGATGGAGACCAAGGCAGGCTACAGCGACAGCAACATGCCACAGCAGTTCTACCTCAACATCAAGAACACCAACAAGGTCAAGTACTCCTACTACGCCCTGATGAAACAGAACGGCAGCACATGGGAATCGTTCGACGCCACCGACACCTCCCTGCCGGCGCTGAAGATGTATTGGGCAGGCGACAACGAGAACGTGGAGGTCACAGCCGCTACGTTCGACTTCAACACGGCTTCGGAGCCCAGCGTACAGACCGACCAATCGGCATCGATAGACGCCTCCGACGCGTTGATTATGGCCACCGACAAGAACGTATCTCCTACAACGAAATCCATAGACGTGAAGCTGAAACACCTCATGTCGAAGCTCATCATTACGGTGGACCTGGGCAGTGACGTGACATACACGACGAATCCCCTGACGGACTTCGTGATTGGCGGAACAAAGACGCAGCGCGCTTACAGCTTCGCAGACGGCACCTTCTCAGACATCTCCACCTCTGCCGCAGCCGCCATCCAGGCCTACACGGACGCATCAGTGACGACATCCGCCACCACAGGAGGTTACGTAGTGAGCTACGAGGCCATCGTGGTACCGCAGGAGGTTGCCGCAAAGGACTTGACCGTCAGCTTCAAGCTCGGCAGCAAGACCTACAACTGGGCCTCTACGGAACTCATCACGTTTGAGTCCAACAAGCAATACACCCTCAGTCTGAAGTTGAACCCCGACAAGCTCACGCTCGGCACAATCTCGCTGGACAAGTGGGGCGATGCTACCGACCTGGGCACCGGCACGATGAAGTCCAACAGCATCCCGACCCTCACGGTGACAGCCACCGGACAAGTGACAAATGACGCATTAAGCCAAGCCCTCAATGGAGGCACCAAGCTGAAGATTGTGGGTCCGATAGGCGACGCTGATGAAACAGTGTTAAAAGCAAGCAACATCACGGTGCTCGACTTGTCGGAAGCCACCGACAATACCACCTCCGGTTTTTCCCTCACAACTAAAAGTGGAGCATCTTATACGGGTAATGCAAAGGTAACAGAGCTGTCTTTACCTGCTCGCACGCTTATAAAAAGTTCTGCATTCAGGAATTGCACCAAACTCACCAAGGTTGTGATTCCGTCAACGGTAACAACAATAAGCAACTATGCTTTCGCCATGTGTTCTTCGCTTAGCGAAGTTACGTTTACTGCAACTTCGAATTTGACAACAATAAAAGATAAAGCATTCTATATGTGCACCGGACTCACAAGCATCACGATTCCTTCAGGAATGACGCAGGCGACGTATCAAATATTCACTGACTGTTCAAACCTTAAAACAATAAAGTATGAAGGAAATGTAACGCAGGTGAATCCAGCTGTATTCACTGATTGCTCCAGTTTGACAGATGTCTACTTGACAGGCTGTTCAAGTTTCCCAATGTCTACGTCTTCTACAACCCCCTCTGGCATAATAGTCCATGTCAATTCGACGCTCTACGCTAACAGGACAACTGCTGAGAACTATAACCAATGGAAGAATTGTACCATCGTAGAGAACTGATGCCTCACATCTGTTTAAGGGAGCCACCATCGCTCCCTTAAGCCCCGTGGCAACACCATAAAGTACAGTGTCCGCAGCACCGAACGAAAGAACGGCCTTGCGGACACTGCTGTTTTTACAGTGGGCCACAGAAGTTCCTTTCGACTCATTTCCTCCGACACGCCTCCCCCCGTTTCATTCCATCAAGAGGTCTCTGGATATTCCCGACAATAACGAACGAGGATAATATCGGTCGAAAAGCGTCAGCGACGAAAAGGATTCTCTCCACCAACAATTTCTTCCTTTGTAAAATAATCCGTAACTTAGCCGCGTGAAACCATAAAGTTGCAAGACGATGACACCGATAGTGAACAGATATCCCGTGGGGATACAGACTTTCAAGGAAATCCGCGAGGGGGGATACCTCTATGTAGATAAGACGAAATACATCGTGGATTTCCGCGTCAAAGGAGCGAAATATATCTTTCTGAGCCGCCCCCGGCGGTTCGGCAAGTCGCTGTTCGCCTCCACCCTGCAGGCTTACTTCGAAGGACGAAAAGAGCTCTTCGAAGGTCTTGCCATCGCCGACTACGAGAAGGAGTGGGTGAAACATCCCG
>CAVFUK010000214.1:0-2927 GCA_963625535.1 Anaerovoracaceae bacterium
GTTCCATCGTCATTTTTCTTCAGTACGCCACAAAGTTACGTGATGTTTCCCGAACGGCCAAACATTCGGCAACTCTTCTCGCGCCCCTGCCTGTTTTCGGTCTCCTTCGCAAGGTTTTCACTAGAGGGTGTTTCTTCTATTTATTTGAGATACTGAAATGGGCCAGGAGAGAACTGTCCCTCTTGGCCCATCCCACACCGGTTCGCTCCGGTGCCGTTTAGTTCGCTGTGAAGGTAGCGACGCTCTCCCAGACGGAGTAATTAGCGTCTAACGTTACCTTGTCGTTGAGGTCGCTGCTGAGGTGAACGGTCACCTTTTGGCTCACTCCGCTGAAGGCATCGCTTGCTAAGGTGGGCAGGCTCTCGCAGCCTTGCAGATAGAGGTCCGTGAACTTAGCGCAATTCTGGAACGCCTTCTCCCCGATGGCACTTATTTTCCCTTTAAACGTGACTGCGGTCAGCTCCTCACACCCATCAAAGAAGTTTGCTTGAATCGCTGTCACTTTCTCAGGTATGGTAATCGTCTTCAGAGCCTTGCATTCCTGGAACGCCCACGAACCTATCGACTGCAATCCGTCGGGCAGTTCTATAGCCGCCAGAGCTTCGCAATCCGCGAACGCGGTACTACCTATGGATGTCACCGTCGATGGTATCGTGATTCCGGTGACGGCACAGCCCCAGAATGCGAATTCACCTATCGACGTGAGTCCTTCAGGCAGATTTATGTTCTTCAGAGCCGTACAGCCATTGAACACATAATCGCCTACCGACGTGATCTTCGATGGTATGGTAATCTCCGTCAGAGCGATACAGTTTGCGAATGCGTACTTCCCTATCGAAGTCACTGTCGAAGGCAAATCCACCTTTTTCAAGGCCCTACAGCCTCCGAATGCATACTCTCCTATCGTCGTCAGTCCTTCAGGCAGATCTATTTTTGTCAGAGCGTCACAGTGATTGAATGCGGACGTCCCTATCGAAGTTAGTCCTTCAGACAGATTCACCTCAGTCAGTGCGCTACAGTTTTCAAATACCCTATTCGCTATCGACGTCACTGTCGAAGGCAAATTCACCTGTTTCAGACCATCACTACATGCGAACGCATACTCTCCTATCGACGTCAGTCCTTCAGGCAGATCTATTTTTGTCAGAGCGTCACAGTCATAGAATGCATATCCACCTATCGACGACACCGTAGAAGGCAGAACTATTTTTGTCAGAGCGTCACAGTCCATGAATGCTCTCTCCCCTATCGTCGTTCGGCCTTCAGACAGATTTACCTCTATCAGAGCGGGACAGCTTGCGAATGCATACATCCCTATAGACAACTCTTCATTTCCTTTGAATGTCACCTGCTTCAATTTCTTACAGGTCCCGAACGCATAATTCCCCAAAGACTGCAGTTTTTCTGGCAGAGTGACGCTTTTAAGCGCCGCAAACTGAGAGAACCAGTTACCACTTATCGAAGTCATTCCCTCCGGCATTTTGAAGGTCTCAATGTTTTTCATGATGTTGTACAATTTATAAGCCATCTTGGAGAAATCTGACGCATCACCATCGGCTTTCGTAAGGTCCAGATACGTGATGGTGTTTGCCGTGTAATTGCCCAACGTTTTCAAGTCTGTCTCGTTCAGCGGGCCATCTATTATCAGCTTCTTTCCCCTGTTGAGGGCGGCCGTTATCATGTCTTCGGTCAACTGGCCGGCCGCTGTCACTGTGAGGACTTTCTCTTCATCCACCAGGCCGCCGTTCCATTCCTCTGTGGGGCCCCATACGTCTACCGAGATCTTGTTCAGCGTCAGCCTACCGCCGTTCATCTTCAGGCTGAGGGTGTGGCGTGTGTTGGGGTCCAGCGTCACGGCCTTTTCCACTGTCCAGTTGTAGGTGGTGCCGTCCAGCTTGAAGCTCACCTTGAATTTGCCCGCCTCCACGGTCTGAGGCAGCAGTATGGCCTCGTAGCGCACCTTGGCCGTCTGCGTGGCGCTGGTCTTGGTGAACATGTCATCGTCCGTGTAGGCCTTCACATCGCCCACCGCGGAGGTGCTGAGGGGTGTTATCGCGAAGGTCCCCGCCGCGCAGGCCCCTTTCAGCTCCGTGCCGCTCACGATGAAGTCCGTCACCGGGTTGGCGGTGAGGTCCTTGCCCATGTCCAGGTCTATCTCCACCTCCAGCTTCGCCATCAGGTGCGTCAGCGCCACATCGATGCCGGTGTAGGAACAGGGCACCGACGCGGTCTTCATGGCCAGGCGGTCCGAGGTGTTGAAGCCCTCGGCGCTCGTCTGGTCGGCCATCACTCCCAGCTCCGCCATCTCGTCATCGCTGAATGTGGCTGCCGTCACGTCCACCGGCTCATCGTCGCCCGCCCAGTATATCGGCATGGCCGTGGTGGTGGCGCCGGCTTTGTACGACTTCCATTCGCTTGTGGCGTCGTCGTAGCTCATCCAGGCGTAGTAGCTATACGCTTTCTCGTTCTTGTTCTCTATCCTCAGGTAGAATCCCTTCGGAGTGTTGTCGGGGCTGTATCCCGCGCGGGTTTCCATCTCGCCTACTGAGGCGTTCACTTTAATGGGTGTCCCTTCGGGCACTGATGACAGGGAGCCCTCTTCGTTGGAGCATCCCGCCAAGGCGAGCGACAATATCGCCGCCGAGAGTAGTGCCTTCTTCATCTATCGTGTGTTAAGTTATTTCGTTCTTTTTCGTTTTGTGGCCGTCCCTGCCTATGGCAAGGGTTATCTCCTCCGTCTTGCGGGCCTCGCCTTCGGTTTATTCCATAAACCACCTCGCAAAGTTATGCATTTAATCGCATACTGCAAAATAATTTCTACTGAGATACTGAAACCTTACGACTCGTTATCGACATTTCACCTCAGCTCACGCTTGTTGTCTCAGCTCGGCCACGAGGTTTTCCAGAACATACTGGTCACTCATCAG
>CAVFUK010000215.1:0-2902 GCA_963625535.1 Anaerovoracaceae bacterium
GTGACATTCTTGATGATACTTAAACATACTGCTTAAAATAATGGATACACAAAAGTTTGGAAAGCCGCAATTGCCTGACATATATCTAGTTATGCGGGGGGGGGTAAAAACAAGGTCATTAAAGCCGTAAGGCATTTCTTCGCAACCTTTTTCAATGGCAGGTTAGGAGGCAATTGGAGCATGCTTTGGGCATTATTGCTTGTGACACTCTATCCGATGCCCTATCTTATTAGCCGTTCTGGACTGGGAATGTGGTTTTACGATATTCATTTGGTAGGCGTACATTTCTTTTTGTGCTACACTGCTGTCTGGCTCATCTCTTTATTAAGGTGGAAAGTGTTGCAAAAGATAGTGTTTTCACTGACTATGTTAGTGTTCGGCCTTCATGCGGTGATGATGATATCGTGCCTCCTGGTTGTTCGTGTTCCACTGAACGAGGATTTAATGGCGGCTGTTTTGGCTACTAACGTATCGGAAACGGGGGAGTTCATTGCAACCTATTGTAACACGAAAGTTATGGCAGCGTTGGGCGCATTGGCAGTTGTACTATTGATTTTTGCCATTTTATGCCGTAAACTACGCAAATACACGATGCCTCAAAATGCTTGTTACCTGGGTGCGCTGGCGTATTTGGTGAGTGGTGTTCTTCTTGTTCGCAAGCCTTTTATTTTCCCGAAATCAACTTTTGCAGTGATTGCCGTCACAGCGTATGAAATGCACAAATCAGCACTCCATCAACTTGAACATCATAATCCAAAACTGATGGTAACCAAGGGAGACCGACCACCGCTTATTGTCTGGATAGTCGGTGAATCGCTCACCAATCATCATTGTTCGCTCTATGGCTATGATAAGCCTACGAACCCAATGTTGCAAACGAAGGTGGATAGTGGTGAAGTGTTGCTCTATACAAATGTACAGTCAGCCGAAACATCAACACTCAAGAGTTTTGAGCTGATGATGAGTACTTATCAGCGTGAGTTGCCCGATAGTGTAAAACCATATCAGTGCATCAATTTTCAGGATGTTGCCCGTAATGCCGGATACCGTACCTGTTGGCTTTCTAACCAAAGCAAGAGAGGGATCTGCGACAATGGCGTGACCCAATATGCTATGCTTTGTGATACCAGCGTCTTTATAGGCAATCAGTATGCTGGTCTTGCACGACTCAGTTATGACGGTAAGCTTATTCCGGTAATGCGTACAATGCTTAACCGAACGTCTGGCAAGAGTGTGTTTTTTGTGCACCTCATGGGGTGCCATCAGGAATTTAAAAGCCGTTATCCTGAATCGTTCGCGTACTTCAAGGAGAATGATTATGCTGACAAACCCCAAGCACAACGTGCGACTCTGGCGTCTTACGACAATGCTGTACGTTACAACGACTATGTGGTGAATGCTATGTTCAATCTTGTGCGTCAGCGCGATGCCATAGTTGTGTATGCTCCAGACCATGGACTCGACATTTACGAAAGTTACCCTGACTATTTCGGACATGCTAAAGGCGACAATCCGGCAGGCATTAAGGCAGCCCGCGACATACCGTTTCTTATCTATATGACGCCAACGTTCCGTCAGTGTCATGCTGATATCGCACAACGTGCATCGCAGAGTGGGGACCGTCCGTTTGATATGGAAAATTTCATTTATCTGTTGATGGACCTCATGCAGTGCGACTTCGCAGAATCTCCTTTGGTGGCACGGAAATCGCTTTTTGTTTCTATATCTCGAAGATAAAGCCTATATTTGCAGAGCAGAAAAGAGATACGCGAAATGAAACTATACCCGATAGGCATACAGACTTTCGAACGGATTGTGAAGGAAGACAATCTGTACATCGATAAGACGGAATACGTGTACCGTATGACCCATACGAATGGCAGGTACTTCTTCTTGAGCCGTCCGCGACGGTTCGGCAAGTCGTTGCTGGTCTCTACGTTTCACAGCTATTTCTCGGGTAAGAAGGAACTCTTCAAGGGACTGGCCATCGAGAAGTTGGAGAAGGAATGGACAGAATATCCCGTGCTTCACTTCAGTATGGCCAGCGGTAAACACATGGAGAAGGAACAATTGGAGGAGTATCTCGACTTCCTATTGCGCGACGAGGAGAAGAAATGGGGTGTCACTCCCTCCACCAAAGGCCTCAACACACGGCTATCCGCACTTATCAAGGCGGTATGCGAGCAGGCGGGCCGACGAGTGGTGGTACTCATCGACGAATATGACGCTCCACTGCTCGACGTGGCACACGACGAGGAGACATTGCCGGTGCTGCGCAATGTGATGCGTAATTTCTTCAGCCCGCTGAAGGATTGTGAGCCATATCTGCACTTTGTCTTCTTGACGGGTATCACCAAGTTCTCGCAACTCAGCATCTTCAGTGAGCTGAACAACATCGTCAACATCTCCATGGACGACGAGTATGCAGGCATCTGCGGCATCACCGAAGAAGAACTACTCACACAAATGGCTCCGGACATAGAAGAGCTCGGCCGGAAGAGGCGTATGGCCAAAGAGGAGGTGGTGGAGACGCTGAAGGCACACTACGACGGCTATCACTTCTCTGCCTATTCCCCGGATGTGTTCAACCCCTTCAGTCTGCTCAACTGCTTTGCCAAGGGGAAGTTCGACACCTTCTGGTTCACCTCGGGCACACCGACATACCTTATACATATGATGCGGAAGTTCGGGGTTCTCCCTGCTAATCTTGGAAGGATGGAGGCTAAGTCGACCGCCTTTGATGCTCCCACGGAATACATGACGGCTATCACCCCGCTGCTCTATCAGAGCGGTTACCTCACCATCAAAGGCTACGACGAGTTGTCGGACCTCTATACGTTGGACATTCCCAACAAGGAGATAAAGGTAGGACTCTTCGAGAGCCTTATGCCCAATTACCTGG
>CAVFUK010000216.1:0-2867 GCA_963625535.1 Anaerovoracaceae bacterium
TGGGCGATGAGCAGTGGTTGCGCATGAGCGGCATGAAGGTGCCCCACTGCATCCATAGCGTCTGCAGCTCCTGCAAGGCGGGGTTCTTGGCGCTTTGCTGGTAGTCGCGGTAGAAGAAACCGCCGAGGTCGGTGTTCCAGAACGGTATTCCGCACAGCGTGTAGTTGAGCCCGGAGGGTATTTGTCGCTTCATCTCCTCCCACGAGGCCTTGATGTCGCCGCTCCATGAGAAGGTGCCGTAGTGCTGCATGCCGAAACTGCCGCTGCGGGTCATCTGCAGCGAGCGCTTGTTGCCCGCTTTCATGGCGCGCTGGTGCTCGTATATCGACTTGTTGTGCAGCAGCGGGAAGGCGTTCTTCACGCTGAGCCACGAGCCGTCATGCGTCTGATAGTCGCTGTCGCCAGGCTTCTCGAAGTGGTCGGGCTCGGTGGAGTCGGTCCACCATGCGTCGAAGCCCATGTTGTAGAGATGGGTGAGATACTTCCAGTAGAGTTCACGTGCCTTGGGATTGAACACATCATAGGGCTGCACACCCGCATTTCTTGGCCATGTGTCGAAGGGGAGCAAGGCGTTCATCTGCTTCAGCTCCTTATACTGTGCAGTCCATGGTCCGAAGTTGGCCCAGATGGTTATCATCAGGTGGGCGTTGTTGTCGTGAACGTACCTTACCATCTCCGCAGGACTCTTCAGCCTCGGTTCGCCCTGCGCCTTCATGTTCTTCATGTCCTTTGGCAGGAATTTCTCCCACGCAGGGTCGCCCACTTTGTTGATGTAGTAGGGGTTCTCAAACTTCATTGCGTTCCAGTTGGAGTCGCAGCCCCAGTACTGCCAGTCCTGCACTATGGCATCGACGGGTATGCGCAGTTCACGATACTTGTCGAGCACGCCGGCCAACTCGTCGCTGGTCTTGTAGCGTTCGCGGCACTGCCAGAAGCCCATGCTCCAGAGGGGGAGCATGGTGGCTTGGCCGGTGAGCTGGCGAATGCAGCTGATGGCTCCGTCCTGCGTGCCGTCGTTGTAGAGAAAGTAGTAGTCGGCGCAGGTGCCCACCTCACTGCTGAACGCGGCTGTCTGCTTGCCGTCGTCGTCAAAGGTGCTGCGTCCGGCGTTGTCCCAATAGAGGCCGTAGCCCTTTTCGGAGGTGAAGTAGGGTATGGCAATGTAGCCGTTGGAGTTCCAGATGTCTATGTGGCGCCCCCGCTGGCTCATGTGCGCGTCGCGCAGTTGGCCAAGTCCGTATATGGCCTCGTCGGTGTCGAGGCGTAACGTCTGTGCCACGCGCAGCTTTCCCTTGTTGGCCTCGTCGGTGCGCCGCTCAAAGGTGGTGCGCGTGTCGGTGAGCAGAGTGTCGCCCGCGGCATTGCGGAACATTATTTCGCCGCTGGCGGTGTTGAGCGTCACGGTGATGTTGGATGAGGACAGCTCCACGCCCTCGGCCGTTTCCACGGTCTTGAGGTCTTTAATCTTCTGCGCCTTCATAATGACGCTGTAGCTCTTTTTCGCCACCACATCAGAAGACGGGGCTTTGAGCACACGCACTATGGACGGCGACTGAAACTCGATGGTGACCTGCTGGCCGCCCACCTGACGGGTGATGGCCTTTGTGCCGCTCACTACGCAGAGCGACAGGGCCAATGTGAACAGATGTCTAAACTTCATGCTTCTTTTAGGTTTTTATCGGTTGCTGTTGGTGTTGAGCACATTTAGTAGGAGCAGTTCTCCGAACTGCGACCCAAACGAAAACGCGACCAATGGGCCAATTAAGCTAAACACAGTCTGCATGTGCGGTTCAAGGCTTTTTGGCGCACTTGGGACATATGCCCTTCACTACATAGTTGGCGGTGGTCATCTCGTAGCCGTTGGGCAGTGAGACCGAAGGTATCTGAATGTGGCCCAAGCAAAAGGTTTGGTGACAACGCTCGCAGAAGAAATGCACGTGCATGTCGTCGTCGCCCGTGGCGGAATGGCTGCGGCACAGCTCGTAGCGCACGCCCTCGCCGCCGTCCTCAATGACGTGCACGAGATGGTGCTCACGGAAGAGCGTGAGCGAGCGGAATATGCCCGACTTGTCTATCGTGGCTATCCTACGCTCCAGCTCGCCGAGCGACAGCGGACGTTCCTCTGTGGCCAGAGCCTTGGCCACCACTATGCGGTTGGCTGTAGGCTTTATGCCGTGGAGCGTCAGCAGTTGGGCTGTCTCGTTCTCGTTCATCGCCGTAACTATTGTTGGTTGATGGATTAGGGGCGCTGTATCCCCTCATCCACGTCCATCTTTTTTCCCGCTATTTCAGATAGTCCTCGAAATATTGCGTTATGCGCTCGTGCAAGTGTGTGCTCTTGTGGCCTCGCATGTTGTGCCCCTCACCTGGATAGACAAAGAGGTCGGGCTGGGTGCCTGCTTCGGTACAGGCGTTGATGAACTGCAGGGTGTTTTGCGGCACTACCACGGGGTCGTTCATGCCCATTATTATCTGCAGCTTACCCTTGAGGTCCTTCGCCTTGCTTATCAGACTTGTCTGCTCATAGCCCTCGGGATTGGTCTGCGGCGTGTCCATGTATCGCTCGCCGTACATCACCTCATACCATTTCCAGTCTATCACCGGGCCACCGGCCACTCCCACCTTGAACACGTCGGGGTAGTTGGTCATGAGCGAGATGGTCATGAAGCCGCCGTAGCTCCAGCCGTGCACCCCCAAGCGGGTAGCATCGACGTAAGGCAGCGACTTGAGGTAGGCTACGCCCTGCATCTGGTCTTTCATCTCCTCCTGTCCGAGGTGGCGGAATGTGGCTTGCTCAAACTCCAGTCCGCGCTCGCTTGAGCCGCGGTTGTCGAGTATGAAGAGCAGATAGCCCTTCTGTGCCATGT
>CAVFUK010000217.1:0-2834 GCA_963625535.1 Anaerovoracaceae bacterium
GAGCCTCATTCAAATGAAAAAAACTCTTAAAAAGCGAATTTAATCCGTGCGACTGACATCTGTGCAGTATTGCCACCGTCTAGGGAATAGTGGCACATTATTTGTATGGTGTACATAAATCATCTTATTGATTCGGTCTTTCATAGAGAAAGGGAACATTAAACAACAAACGTAAAACGGTATTTATTTATGGATTATCATTTCTCACCAAAGATATCAAAGGTCATCGAATATGGCAAGAAAGAAGCTGACCTCTACAACAACGACCACATAGGCGCCGAGCATCTGCTCTATGGCATCTACCGGCTCGACGACTACACCTGTCTGATGCTCGTGAATCAGTGGCACGTCAGCGATTCCCTCATACGGACAGGAGCCACGGAGTGCATCAAGCAAAACATCTGCAAAGAGCGTGTGCCGGACGACATTGACCTACCCCTGAACGAACCCGCGTCGCGAATACTGAAGCAAAGTCTCTACGAAGCCAGGCAGCTGAACAGCACCATCGTGATGCCTATCCATCTGCTGCTAGCCATCCTGAAGGACGGGACAAACTGCGCCGCCAAGGTGCTGTGCGACCTGGGCTTTACCTACGACGGTGTGTATCAGTTCGCCCAGGCGGAGGCAGAGAAGCAAGACATGGAACCCGAGTTCACCCAACAACCCAGCAACCGCTACAACGATGACCCTGACGACTTCGACGACGATGACGACGGCGATTGCGTGTTCCGCAAGCCGGCACCGGGAGCGAAGACAAGCAACGTCAGCAACAGCGGTAGCGACATTCCCTACCTGGACCGCTTCGGCACAGACCTCACCCGAGAGGCGGAGAAGAACAACATCGACCCTGTCATAGGCCGCGATCGCGAGGTAGAACGCACCATTCAGGTGCTGAGCCGACGGAAGAAGAACAACCCCATCCTGATAGGTCGTCCGGGCGTGGGAAAGACCTCCATAGTGGAAGGCTTGGCAAACAGAATCATCGAGCACAGCGTGCCCAACTGCCTCTACAACAAACGCATCATATCGCTGAACCTGGGCGAGATAGTGGCAGGGACGAAGTACCGCGGACAGTTCGAGGGGCGTATGAGCGCCATTATAAAGGAGGTACAGAATCATCCGGACATCATTTTGTTCATCGACGAGATACACACCATCATAGGAGCAGGCGCCGCCTCCGGTTCCATAGACGCAGCCGACATGCTGAAGCCTGCCTTGGCACACGGCGACCTGCAATGTATTGGTGCCACCACGATGGACGAGTACCGCAACACCATCGAGAAGGACGGCGCTATGGAACGCCGTTTCCAGAAGATTATGGTGGAGCCCACCACGACGGACGAGACGCTTGCCATCCTGCAAACCATGAAATCGAGATACGAGGACTATCATAACGTGACCTACACCGACGAGGCCCTGAAGGCTTGCGTGCGGCTGACAGACCAATACCTCACCGACCGTTGCTTTCCGGACAAGGCCATCGACGTGATAGACGAGGTGGGGTCGCGTACGAAACTGAAGAACGTGAAGGTACCCGACGAGATAGTGGAGCAGGAGAGGAAAATCATAGAGGCCCAGCAGAACAAGGCCGATGCCGTGAAGGCACAGAACTTCGAGCTGGCTGCCAACTACCGAGACCAGGAGAAGGACCTGACTTATCAGCTGAGCATTATGCGCGAGGAGTGGCAAGTGCGGAAGCGTGAACATAAAGAGGTGGTGGACGAAGCACAGATAGCCGAGGTGGTGTCTATGATATCCGGCGTGCCGGTGCAGCGCATAGCCCAGTCGGAGCACGAGAAGCTGCGCTCCATGGACAAGGACCTGAAGCAAAAGGTAGTGGACCAGGACGAGGCCGTAGACAAGGTGGTGAAAGCCATCCAGCGAAGCCGCGTCGGCATGAAGGATCCCAACCGACCCATCGGCATCTTCATGTTCATGGGATCGACAGGTATAGGAAAGACGCTGCTGGCGAAGGAGGTTGCCAAACACCTGTTCGGCTCCACCGAGGCCCTCATCCGTGTGGACATGAGTGAGTACAGCGATGATTTCACTGTCTCGCGCCTTATAGGTTCCGCACCAGGATACATAGGCTACAAAGATGGAGGCTTCTTGACAGAGCGGGTTCACCGTCACCCCTACTCCGTGGTGCTGCTCGACGAGATAGAGAAGGCGCACGGTAAGATATTCAACCTGCTGCTGCAGGTGATGGACGAAGGACGTCTGACCGACGGCACCGGCCGGTTGGTAGACTTCCGCAACACCGTCATCATCATGACGTCCAACGTGGGCACGCGCCAGGCGAAGGAGATGGGACAGGGCATCGGATTCCGTACCCCCAACGAGGCGAGCGGGGCCTACTCCGCCGACATCATACAGAAAACCATGAAGAAGACTTTCTCGCCGGAGTTTCTGAACCGTATCGACGAGGTGGTCACCTTCCACCCGCTATCGCAGAACTCCATCGAGAAGATTGTGGAACTGGAGTTGGCAGTGGTTGGCGAACGGCTGAAACCTATGGGACACAAGCTGAAAGTCAGCGCTAAGGCCAAGCACCTGTTGGCCGCCAAGGGCTTCGACCCGCAGAACGGAGCCCGTCCGCTGAAGCGGGTTGTGCAGTCCATGGTAGCGGACAAGATAGTGGAACTGCTACTGGACGACGGCATACAGTCCGAAACGGAGATAGTGGTGGATGTGGACAAGAAGCAACCCGAGCGGCTCTCCTTCAGCGTCAAGCAACAAGATAAGTAAAGGTAATAAGGCCATTCAGACAAAATGTCAGACAGTTTCTGTCTGGCATTTTTTTTGCTACGCCTTCGTCAAAATTAGTATAACAA
>CAVFUK010000218.1:0-2833 GCA_963625535.1 Anaerovoracaceae bacterium
AGAGAACTGCCTGGTATTACTCTCACATTGTACTTTTCCTCATATTCAATGAATATGGCGTTGAGGTATGCGCGCAACTCCTCCGCCGTAGCGCCACCCTGGCTCATGTCGAGTCGGATCACGGGGTATGCCGTCCACTCTTTCTCCAGTTCCATTATCTTCAGCCCTTCGAAGAGCTCCTTACGGCCCTCAAGGTAACAGCGTAGCGTGTCCACGAGTACGGACTTGCCGAATCGCCGAGGTCGGCTCAGATAGTTGAACTTCTTGCCTTCATTGACAAGTCGCCATATAAGGTCTGTCTTGTCAACATACAGGTATCCCTCCTCTCTGATTTCCTCAAAGTACTGTAATCCTGTCGGTAGCTTTCTTCTTGTCTCCATGTCCGTAGTGTTTTTATTCGTTGTTACTTTCTCTCCCCGCTCAGCTCCTTGCGCAGCGTGGCCATACCTTGCGAGGCGGTTTGCTGGATGACGTGGATGGGGTGGCTGGTGCTGGCGCGCACCTCCTTGGGGTCTATCAGGTAGACCTGCGCCTCGGGTCGCACGTAGTGGATGAGTCCGGCGGCGGGGTACACCACCAGCGAGGTGCCTATCACCACGAAGATGTCCGCCTGCTCCACGTAACCGACGGCGGTCTCTATCATCGGCACTGCCTCGCCGAACCACACGATGAACGGGCGCAGCTGTGAACCGTCGGCGGCCAGGTCGCCCATCTTCACCTCATACTCCTCGGGCTTCAGCTCGCGTATGTACTTCGGGTTGTTGGGTTGATAGCTCGATGTCACCTTCGTCAGCTCCCCGTGCAGGTGAATCACGTGGCTGCTGCCGGCCCGCTCGTGCAGGTTGTCCACGTTCTGTGTGATGACGGTCACGTCGTAGTTCCGCTCCAGTTCCGCTATGATGCGGTGTCCGTCGTTGGGCTCCACGCTGAGGAGCTTCTGTCGCAGTCCGTTGTAGAACCGTGTCACCAGCGCCGGGTCGCGCTGATACCCCTCGGGTGTAGCCACCTGCTCCACGGGATACTCGTCCCACAGTCCGCCCGCGTCGCGGAATGTGCTTATACCACTCTCGGCGCTGATGCCCGCGCCGGACAATACTACTAACTTCTTCTTCATAGTGTGCGTCACTTTGAGCCCGCCTTCCAGCCTTGCAGTCAGCCGAATAGCGTAGCGCATTTTAATTACTGCGAAGATAACGAAAGCCGTTCGATATAGAGCAAATAGCGGCTCGTGTTAACACGAATTAAGAGGAAACGTACATCCAACACAGCGCTCTGCACATGCCACTTGTAATTTTGCACCTACCTGGTGCAAAAATATAGTGCGTTGAATCTCAGCCTCTTGTATTTTTGCACCTAGCTGGTGCAAAATTTAGAGTGTGTCCGACTATCGCCAAGTCTACTCCGCCTCTTCCTGGCTTTTCAATTCCTTTTCCAGGGAGTCCAGGCGCTGGCGCAGGTCTTCTTCCGAAGGCAGTGTATCCTTGATTTTTATTCCTTCATAAGTAGCCACACCTAAGGGATTCTGAATGCTGTCGAAAGCCCATTCCACCTTTGTCTGGTCTTTGGATTTACATAGAAGAAGGCCAATGGTTGGGTTGTCTCCCGGCTGACGCAGCAACTTATTGCATGCCGAGACGTAGAAGTTCAGTTTCCCTGCGAATTCAGGTTTGAAGTCCACCACCTTCAGTTCTATCACGATGTAGCACCGCAGTCGGATGTGATAGAACAGCAAATCCGGGAAATAGCTGTCGGCCCCGACGACGAGCTCAGGCTGCCTTCCGGCATACGTGAATCCCTTCCCCAGTTCCAGTAAGAACCGTGTTATGTCATGAGCGATGGCGTCCTCCAGATCCCGTTCATTATATCCCCGCTTCAGGGTGAGGAAATCCAGTTTGTATGGGTCCTTCAGCACTTGCGTTGCAAGCACACTCTGTTCCAAAGGCAAGTGGCGATCAAAATTGGTCAGCGCCTTTCCCCTCCTAGAGTATTCATCGCTATCCAGCACGTCCTCCAACTCTCGCCTACTCAATCCCTCCTCTATCGTACGCTGCAGATAGTAAAGAGCCTCTTGCACTGATTTGCATTTCGAGATAATCAGCAGATGATGCTTCCATGGCACTATTCCGAAGAAGGGGAGCATACCGCCAGAGTCTATAATGTCTGGTATTTTACTGCTTGCCACGAATTCTGCACCTAGCTGGTGCAATTTTATAGGATTCTGATTCTCAACCTCTTGTGTTTTTGCACCAACTAGGTGCAAAATTGTGCGGTCGTCATCGTTGTCCATATAAAACTCATACCATTGCTTCATGTAATAGAGGTTGCGGGCAGAGAAGCCTTTCACGTCCGGATATGCCGCGCGCAAGTCGAGGCTCAGTTGATTGACCACGCCCTCGCCCCATCGTGACTCCGCTTTCTTCTGTACGATGTTGCGTCCCAGCAGCCAGTTAAACTCCAGAGCGCCATAGTTTGCCTGCAGGGCGACTCTGTTACGCACACTTTGGTATCTACACTTTATCTCCTGTAGCCATTCAGCGTATTCTTTGTCTATTCGACAGTTCTGGGAGTTAACGAATCCCGTTTTGGCATCACCTGACATACCGTTCTATATTATGTTTGTTTCTAAATCTGTCGCAAATATATAGATTATCCCCCAATAGAGCAAACAACCCCATTCCCGAAAGGAATCATTTTCACGTCCTCTGCCCATTATCCCGCACCTAGCTGGCTATGGGGAATTTGCTTATAGGGAGCCGATGTCATCTTGCTAGCGCCCTGTCAAGGCGGGGAGCACCACTTCGTGGAGTGCCTGCTTCACCTCTTCGTTGGGGAA
>CAVFUK010000219.1:0-2806 GCA_963625535.1 Anaerovoracaceae bacterium
GATGCACCGCGCTTGAGACTGCTCCGGAACTACCGGCAACGACATTAGCCGCCTCCTGCTACCACGGTATGTTCAATGAATGCACCGCCCTAAAGACCGCTCCGAAACTAGAGGCAACGACATTAGCCGCCTCCTGCTACCAAACAATGTTCAGCAGATGCACCGCGCTTGAGACTGCTCCGGAACTACCGGCAACGACCTTAGCCGCCTCCTGCTACCAAGCAATGTTCTACAGTTGCACCGCGCTTGAGACTGCTCCGGAACTACCGGCAACGACATTAGCCGAATCCTGCTACCAAGGAATGTTCTACAGTTGCACCGCGCTTGAGACTGCTCCGAAGCTAGAGGCAATGACCTTAGCCGAATCCTGCTACCGTTTAATGTTCAGCGAATGCTCAAAAATCAATAAAATTACAATCAAAGCTAAAACTACAGCTAATTACGCGTTAGACAATTGGCTTCAGAACACTAAGGCATCCGGCACCATCCACAAGCGTTCCGTCCTGACATTGCCCAGTGGCGACAGCGGCATCCCGTCCGGCTGGACCGCAGTGGATGATGTAACGGACTAGCCGATATAATTTAGTGACGTGTAATTACCTGAGGCGGAGGCGATAGCGGGCGCTGCCGACCTTCGACGAGATCGACGCCAGGTGGCTGGAAGAGATAGCGGGATGTCTTTCTCTTTGAAAATCAATTGAGCCGCAAGCGGGTCAGGTGACGGCAGCTTCGAATCTCCTTCCCATACGTTCATTATAATTCATTCAACACCATCGGAGAGGATGTATCAAGAATGTAAGCGCCGTTATAAAGAACCTGCCTGACCCTTTTAACCTGATTGTCAGGGACATCACCTCCGTCAAGCATCGAACGGAGCATCGCGGTATGTTTTCGCAATATCTCCAGCGATATGGAGAGGGGAGTTGAAGAATTCCACCCGTTCGAAGGCGCAGCTCCCGATGCTCCTTTATTATTTCTAAAATCTACCGAGAAGGAGATAGACCATAAAGACCGAGTGGAAGGTCCCGCCCATCAGCATCCTTTTGTTTACAACAACGGCGTCATATATATAGGAAGATAGACATAGCCATTTTCCTCCTTATAATCCCGAGTATGGATGATATATGGGACATATATTTGCCCGGGGAATTTAGCCTGGAATTTTTTCAAGGATGATGTCGTATAATTCTTTCCGGACTTCACTTCGACCGGGCATATATTGTGAGCATTGGTAAGAGTCGGCTTCTCGATGAGGAAATCAACTTCCATCCTGTCAGCAGTCTCATCCGAATCCTTGCTATAAAAATACAACGAATGACCGCTGGCGGCAAACATTTGCGCCACTATGTTCTCGATGAGCATTCCTTCGTTGATTTCAAGTTTGTCAAGTATCAGTTTCTGATACAATTCCTCCCCCTGTATGGCTTTCTCGTCGAAGGAATGGGAAATAAGCAAACCTGTATCCGCCATATAGCACTTGAACGACATATCGTCTCTTCTGAGCTTCATACCCACCTGCGGTTCGGTCACGTTGTAGCACATGTTAACGAGCCTCGCGTCATTCAGCCACATGAAAGAAGACTCATAGCTTCTGAATCTGGCCTTCTCGTTTATGCTTGAGAGCTTGAACTTCTTCTCGTGTTTCTGGAGTTCTCCCGGAATCTGATCCCAGATAGCCTTGACTTTCTCCGTATATCTTTTCACATGCTTGTCTATGCTTTTGCGGTACAGTGAAAGGATGTCACGCTTTACGATGTCAACTTTCTGGAAATTGCCGGTCTCTATGAATTTGGCAACCGCCTGAGGCATTCCACCCACTATAAGATATTGCCTGAAAAGAGTCATCACCTTTCTGTGCATTGGCCCGAGAGCCCTGCGATGCTCGAAACAATCTTTGACGAAAGGCCAGGTCATTTCATCTCCCAAGGCCCAGAGAAACTCTTCAAAGTCCATCGGGTACATAGATACGGGGCGCTCTTCAGACGGCAGAAGAATATCTTCCGTATTCTCGTTTATGCTTACGAGCGAGCCTGTTTCGATATAGTCATAACGCCCGTCAGCGACAAGATGCTTGATGGCTTGGCGTGCCATAGGATATTTCTGCACTTCATCGAAGATAATCAGGGACTCTCTTTCATAAAGTTCGACTCCGGCTACATTCTGGAGGTACATCAGAAAGGTGGATGTTTCATTGAGGTATCCATCGAATACGGCCTTCATTGTATTGCTGATATGTGCAAAATCCACAAGTATGTAAGACCTGTATTCATTCCGGGCGAATTCCTCGACTATGTAGCTCTTGCCGACACGTCTAGCCCCTTCAATAAGGAGGGCGACACTACCGTTTTCTTCGTTCTTCCACCTTAGCAGGTCATTATATATCTTACGTCTCATAAAATCAATTACTTATCCGATGCAAATATAACAAAAAATCACGAAACCGAGATTTTTCAACAAGACAACTTGCACGAAACAGAGATTTTTTAACGAGGCAAAATGCACGAAACCGAGATTTTTCAATAAAATTCTTTCATCGGTGAAAAGAAACGGCTCCAGCCTGCAATAATGTGGCATCTTTAAAGCCAATACAAGGAAAAATAATCTTCCGGCCGTATCGAAAGGGTACCCGAATAGCGGTTTAATCGTTTAAATGCGCTTCTGCTTTAAAATTTAAAGAGCAGAAGCGCATTTAAAGGTTTTAGATGATGCCCGGGTGGGTTTCGACCGGCTCAACCACCGCTGGTGTGTCCGGGTGGGTTTCGACAGGCTCAACCACCGTCTTGTAATTACCTGATGCGGAGGCGGT
>CAVFUK010000220.1:0-2760 GCA_963625535.1 Anaerovoracaceae bacterium
GCCCTAAAGGGCTGCCGATATTTTTTCTACGCAGCGTTGCTGCGGCAGGTCCTACCGCTTTCCTCGTCCTAGCGCCTTCCACGTCCTACTGTCTTTCCACGTCCTACGGCTTTCCCCGTCCTAGCGCCTTCCACGTCCTACTGTCTTTCTGCACCCTAGCGCTTTCTGCATCCTAGCGCCTTCCTTGTTCTACGGCTTTCCCCGTCCTAGCGCCTTCCTCGTTCTTTAATCCTCGTCCTCCATCTTCAATGGAGCCTTTCAACCATTTTGCTGAGAAAATACTTTTTGACTCTTTGTCTTTTTGTTTCTTTGTCTTTTTTACTCTTAGTCTCTTTGCCTCTAGAGAAGTCTTTTCGACTTTTCGACTTTTCGTCTTTTAGTCTTCCGAAAAAGTCTCTTTGTCTCTAGAGAAGACTTTTAGTCTTCGAAAAATCTCGGCGGAGGTTCATTCCACCACTTCCCAGCTGTCGAGGGTGCCGGTGGCGGAGGAGAAGTCGCAGCCTATGAGGAACAATTTGCGGCTGTCGGCGGCGTACTCGTTGGCGTAGCCCCGGTCGCGTATCTGGCGGAGGGCCTCGCGGGCCGTGCCGTTGCGCTTGAACTCGAAGATGTAGACGTAGCGGTCGGTCTCCACCACGCAGTCCACACGGCCTTGGCTCTGCTGCTTCTCGGCGCAGACCAGGTAGGTGCTGAGCAGACGCAGGACGAGGTAGAACGTGTAGTGGAAGTCGCGCTCCTCTTCCTGATCGGACCCCCGGCGACGGAGCGAATAGGGGATGCTGGCGAAGAAGGCGGTGAGCACGCGGCGGAACTCGTCCATCCGGCCTTCCTTCAGGGCCCTCACCCCGCGCACGAGCCACGAGTCCACGCTCTTGGCGGTCCTCAGGTAGGTGTTGGCGAGGATGGAGAGGAAGCCTTGCTTCACCTCGTTGTTGGGATAGTCGAGCCGGAAGGTGTTCGTCTCGCGGTCGTGGTCCTTGATGGTGAGGTAGCCGCTCTGGTAGATCATGGGCAAGGGGCGCTCGGTGTCGGCGCGGTAGTCGGCGAAGGCCTCCTCCTCGTAGTATTCCGAGGTGAGCTCGTCCATGTCCTGGTCGAAGTGCTGGAGCAGCTTCACCAGGTAGGTGGGGGTACCGGTCTTGAACCAGTAGTTTCGCAGCTCGGCGTCCTGCAGGGCGTTGAGGAGGCTGAAGGGGTTGTAGACGCCCGTGAGCCGTTTGCTGAAGTGGTAGCCGTCGTATTGGCGGCGCAGCCGGAGCTTCATCTGCTCGTAGGCGCATCCCTCGGCGCGGGCTATTTCGTCAATGCGGTCGTGGAAGTAGGTCTCCAGCTCTTCTTCGGTCACGCCGCAGATGGTGTCGTAGGCGGCCACCATGCTGATGTCCTTGGGTTGGTTGAATCCGCTGAAGACGCTCACCTGCGAGAATTTGGTGACTCCGGTGAGGAAGACGAACCGGAGGTCGGCGTCGGCCACCTTGAAGGCGGCGTAGAGTGACTTGAGGATGCCACGGTTGCGGTCCTCGAGGGTCGTGGGCCGGCCGGAGCGTTCCGCCTCGAGGGGTGTCTCCATCACATCGAGCAGTGGTTTGTCGTACTCGTCGACGAGCACCACCACCCGCTTGCCGGTCCGCTTGTGGGTCTGCTCTATGACGCGGCAGAAGCGCAGGCTCAGGTCGGTCAGGCTGTGGTCGATGTGGCAGTCGTCCTCCCAGGCGGAGAGTTTATAGTGGAGCAGCTCCTCCAGGGTCTGTCCGCTGGCGAAATCGCCGGCTCCGAAGTCGATGTGGAGCACGGGATAGGCGTCCCAACGCTGTTCGAGGTCAGCGATCTTCAGTCCTTGGAAGAGTTCTTTGCGCCCGAGGAAATAGCTTTCGATGGTGCTGAGCAGCAGGCTTTTGCCGAAGCGTCGGGGTCGGCTCAGGAAGTAGGTTTTCCCCTCGGTGGCGAGGGAGTAGATCATGTCGGTCTTGTCCACGTAGACGAATCCGCCCGCGCGCAGTTGTTCGAAAGTCTGCATTCCGATGGGGTATTTCAGTGCTGCCATGTTGTCGTCCTCTTGATGTTTCTTTTTCTTTTGCAAAGGTACTAATCGGTGGGGAGAATGCAAAATAATGGCGGTGAAATCCGTTCCGAGCCGCAGCCTTCCCGCAGTCGGTGAGGCGTTGCGTCCCGGGCTATCCGAGGGACACGGGCCTTCGGCCGTTTTGGGTTTTGGGTTAGGGGTTTTCGTCTTTTCGACTTTTTGTCTTCCTCAGTCCTCCGGCTTTTTTCGAAAACCACCCCGGAACAGAAGGTTGAAGGTTTTATGTTGAATGCTTCGCGTGAGCATTTGTCCAACACAAAACATAAAACGGCCAAAGGCCCACAAAATGTTGAAAGTTTTAGGTTTTAGGTTGAAAGCTTCGCGTGAATAATTTTCCAACACAAAACATAAAACGTAAAACCCAACACGGCCGAAGGCCCTATAACCTTTAACGTTCCGTGAGGAACATCTCTCTTGTCCTCCGGCTTTTTCCGAAAACCACCCCGGAACAGAAGGTTGAAGGTTTTATGTTGAATGCTTCGCGTGAGCATTTGTCCAACACAAAACATAAAACGGCCAAAGGCCCACAAAATGTTGAAAGTTTTAGGTTTTAGGTTGAAAGCTTCGCGTGAATAATTTTCCAACACAAAACATAAAACGTAAAACCCAACACGGCCGAAGGCCCTATAACCTTTAACGTTCCGTGAGGAACATCTCTCTTGTCCTCCGGCTTTTTC
>CAVFUK010000221.1:0-2720 GCA_963625535.1 Anaerovoracaceae bacterium
CCAAATGAGCAGAACCAAGCTCGCTTGGGTTATGCCATGGCGAGAAAATGAGCACGCAGTGAGCTTAAACGGAATTTAAACGGAAGCGTTACGGGGCGTGGGTTTTAAACAAAAACCGTACAAAAACACCCGATATAGTTCTCTGCACTTCGTGCTTTGCACTGCGCTTATGCCACTGCATAAGTGAGCGAGCTCCCCACGCGAGTGTCATAATCACAATGCAGGCGGCTACACCGCCAGAGAACCACATCGGGCCATAAACCATAAAAACAACCATTCGGACTGTGTATTTTTTCAATCCTCAAGGGAAATAGGTTAAACAAAAACCGTTCAAAAACACCCTGAGGCGGGCAAACCCTCATGGCTTCGGGTTCGATGCCAGTCGGCAGTACAGTGCTTACGTAAGCCAGCTTCCGACGCCCTGCACAACCGACCGACATCAGTGCTTTGCAAGCACTTTGCCCGCCACAGGGCCATAAACCATAAAAACCGCTTTGTCTCGGTTTACGAACTGGGTGCAATCACATCTCGGTCAGTGTAATGGTTTAATCTATTACAGCCCGTATTGTGTTTTTATGGTTAATGGCCTGAGTGTTCTCTGAGTGATGCTTCAGCAGCACTGTTGTGGTGATTTGCACAGGCTGAGAGAAAGCTCGCTTTCAGAAAGCCGAGTAAAGCACTGCAAGAAGCCGATAGGCTCAGAAAAACCTCAGGGGTTTATCGCTCTGTTTTTGTTAAACACCCGCAAGCGAGGCCCAAGCCAAAACCCAACACCCTTATGTCTGACCACGAAAAGCAAGATGAGGACAAATAGATGAATATTTCAAGATATGTTTCAACTGAAGACTTTGACAATACTGGGCAGTAAGGCGGAACTGGCACAGCTGCCCGGGGGGAAGCTGCTGATCAACACCGTCAATGCACACTCGTTCAACACGGCGAAGAAGGATGCGCTGTTTGCCGAGGCTCTGGAGAAGGGCGACGTGCTGATACCCGACGGCATCAGCATCGTGAAGATGTGCCGATGGCTCGGAGCGAAGTCGCAGCCCAAGGAGCGCGTGGCCGGCTGGGACCTCTTCGCCTTCGAGATGCACAAGCTGGAGAACGAGGCCCTGAGGGAGGGCGAGAAGTGCGTGATGTTCATGGGGAGTTCAGAGAAGGTCCTCAATCTGATAGTGCAGCGTGCGGCCAAGATGTATCCGCACCTCAGGGTGGTGACCTACTCGCCGCCGTACAAGCCAGAGTTCTCTGATGAGGACAACCATGCCATCATAGATGCAATCAATACTGCCAACCCTGACCTGCTTTGGATAGGTATGACAGCACCGAAGCAGGAGAAGTGGACTTACTCGCACTGGAATGAACTCAACATCCACTGCCATGTGGGTACCATCGGCGCGGTGTTCGACTTCTTCGCTGGCACGGTGGAGCGTGCTCCACGCTGGTGGCAGAAGCATGGATTGGAATGGCTCTATCGTCTGATTAAAGAACCTCGCCGTATGTGGCGCAGGTATGTAATAGGTAACATCCTCTTCCTGTGGAATATGACTAAGGAATGAGAATGGACGAACAACACTCAAAATACTTTCATTTCCTGCGCTTTGCGCTGGGAATAGAGAATGAAGCTCCTGCTGACATGGATTGGCAGGGGCTTTATGCGTTTGCAAGGAGGCAAACACTGGTGGGCGTAGTATTCGACGGCGTACAGCGTATGCCAAAGGGAAATGCACCACAAGGGAAATTGCTGATGGATTGGCTAGCTGAAAGTATGAAGATACGCCAGCAGAATGTCAAGTTAGACAAGGCTTCCGTGGAGACATACAATGACATTCGTCTCAAAGGCTACCGTTGCTGCATTCTCAAAGGACAAGGGAATGCTATACTTTATCCGAACCCTGCAACGAGAACGCCTGGCGATGTGGATGTGTGGGTGAATGGCACGCATGTCCAAATTCGGGCGCTGGCAGACGAACTGGTTGCCGATGGATACAAGATTGGCGAGGTATCGCTGAACCATATTGAGATGACCAGTCCGACTGGAATTACCGTGGAGATACATTTCACTCCGGCGATTATGAATAATCCCATTCATAACAGTCGGCTGCAGAAATGGCTAAAGCGAGTTGCTGACTTGCAATGCAGCAATGTCGTTTCTCTACCCAATGATGCAGGAAATATTGCCGTGCCCACAGTTTCGTTCAATCTGGTTTATCAGCTATACCATCTTTATCACCACTACTTCTATGAAGGTGTTGGTCTGCGACAGATGATAGACTATTATTACGTGCTAATGACCCCTTCCCTGACCCTCCCCCAAGGGAGGGGGATGAATGAAGCATCAGTAGTAGGTGCAAATCGCCGAGATGCGCCCATCTCAAGCAACCCCAGGCATTTTGAATGGAGAGACGAAACCCAAAACATAAAACATAATACCCAAAACACTTTACGTTATTTGGGATTATGGGACTTTGCAGGCGCAGCAATGTATGTATTGCATGAGGTATTGGGAATGGATGAGCAGGATAGTATCGCTCCTTTTGACGTTCAAAGAGGAGAAATGCTGTTGGAAGAGATTCTTGCAGGAGGCAATTTTGGAAAGCACGATGAGAGATGCGGTTTTAGCAAGAATGCTATAGGCCACAACTTACAACGACTACAGCGCGATATGCGCTTAGCTCGATATTATCCAGCCGAAGCACTAGCAGAGCCATTCTTCAGAG
>CAVFUK010000222.1:0-2720 GCA_963625535.1 Anaerovoracaceae bacterium
TCTTAGCTCAGTTGGTAGAGCAACTGACTCTTAATCAGTGGGTCCAGGGTTCGAATCCCTGAGGGTGTACCAGCCGAAGGTTCTGAAAGAGATTTCAGAACCTTTTTTGCTTTCTAGGGGTATTGATTATAGGCGGTTCCTTTGTGCCGCAAGGCATCTAGATTATTTGAGAAGGCATCTTACGAAAATAACTCGGCATCTCGTCGGGATAAGAAGGCATGCGGCGGATTATGGAATACAGAGGGTGGCTGTGGCCGTTTCCTGTGTGTCTCCTTCGTTAACATTCCCACTGGCTAAGGGTCGTCTTTTGGAGACCCTATGCTCAACGGCCCTAGACCCTAGGGTCATTTCCCGGGTACATTTAGCCGTCTTTTAGCTATGCTGGCGTACTTGTTTGCTTATGTCTGCTTCTTATCGAATAAAGCTTGCTACCTTTAGCCGATATAGGGCTAGTTTCTCGGGATAGACAATATCGGCCGTGCTGGGCGTGCGGTCGTGGTTTGGGACACTGTAGCGGGGGGGATAGAAAAAGGGAACCGACATTGCTATCGATTCCCTTCCTATAATATAAATATGTGATATCGCTTAGAGGATATACTGAGAACTGATGGACTCGTTGTTCATCACTCGGCGGATGGTCTCAGCGAACAGGTCGGCTATGGAGAGCTGTTTTACCTTTGCGCAACGGCTGGAGTAGGGGATGCTGTCGGTGAACACCATCTCTTCAAGGCAGGAGTTCTGCACGCGCTCCGAGGCTGGGCCGGACATCACGCAGTGTGAAGCGATGGCGCGCACACTGGTGGCACCTGCGGCTTTCATCATGTCGGCTGCCTTCGTGATGGTACCAGCGGTATCTACCATATCGTCCACCAACACCACGTTCTTGCCCTTCACATCACCGATAATCTGCATCGAAGCCACCTCGTTGGCTTTCACGCGCGACTTGTTGCACAGCACCAAGGGTACACCCAGATATTTCGAGAATGTACTCGCACGCTTGGAACCGCCCACGTCAGGTGTGGCAATCACCAAGTCCTCGAGTTTCAACGACTCGATGTAGGGGATGAATACCGACGACGCGTAGAGGTGGTCAACCGGCACATCGAAGAATCCCTGTATCTGGTCGGCGTGGAGGTCCATCGTTATCAGACGGTCGATGCCGGCCACGCTCAGCAAGTCGGCTACCAGCTTAGCGCCGATAGACACACGTGGCTTGTCCTTACGGTCCTGGCGTGCCCATCCGAAGTAGGGGATAACTGCTACGATGCTCTTTGCGGAAGCTCTCTTGGCTGCGTCAATCATCAGCAGTAACTCCATCAGGTTGTCGGAGTTGGGGAACGTGGACTGCACTAGGAACACGTGACGGCCACGGATGGATTCCTCGTAGGATACGGCGAACTCACCATCGGCGAAGTGCATAATATTCATTTTACCTAATTCGCACTTAAGACTCGTGCAAATCTTTTCAGCAAGGTATCTCGAATTGGTTCCGGAAAATACCATGTAAGATGCTTTATCGCTCATGTCTCTTTAATAGAAGTTTAATCTATTGATATATTTAATTTGGTGGCAAAGGTATGAAAACTTTGCAACATACGACGTATGAAACCGACGGGAATTTCCTCGACATCAGTCCGCCAGCCGTTTCAACACCCTAAAGTGCTCGATTAACTCTTTGTAGTCCATATTGTTATGGGCGTCGAAGCGGTTCCATAGGTCACCCATGATGGCGGCCCCGCCAAATCCGTAATCCTTAATCAGGGGCAGGTTCTCGTCGGTGATGCCTCCCAAGGCTATCACTTTCTTGTCGATGACGCCCTCCTTGGCCGCCTTGCGAATGTCCTCGGCGGAGTAGGTCGAGAGGTATTCCTTCTTGGAGATACTGTCGAACACAGGACTCATGAAGACGTAGTTGCACGAGCTCTTCTTCGCCTTCACCTCTTCGATGGAGTGGCACGAGCAGCTGACGTGTCCGCGGTAGTTCTCGGGTGCCTCGGGGTTGCGGCTATTCAGATGGATGCCCATCAAGTTGAATTCCTCCTTCAGGTAGAAGTGGTCGTGTGTGACGATGCGCTTCCTATACTGTTCGGGGATGAGCGTCAGCAGACGTTCCGAAAACATAGGAGCTGTGTCCGGCTTGCGTATATGAAGATAGTCGAGTCCTTCTTCAAATAGCGTAGTCAATATTTTATCCTCCTCTATGAAGAACGAAGGAGTTGTTATCACTATTAATTTCATCGAATATAAACAATCTCTTTAATTCAACTGAAACTAAGTTTATTGAAATCACAAGGTCTATCCTCCTCTGTATCCGTCGGCTCCTCAAATCCATGGCGCTCATCGCCATATCTCGAGATTCCGACCTGTACGAAAAAGAATATCACAGACAAAAGTACAGATAATAAATCAGATTATCCTAACATTTTCCCAAAATATTTTATAGGATAGTGAAATGTTGGTTGAGTATCAGGGTGTTGTAGGAGTTGCCAGCGCTACTCAGTAGAGATTTGCCGAAGCGGCGTGGGCGGCTGAGAAACACGTATTTGTATTTCTTCACCAGATTGTGGATGAGCCCCGTCTTGTCGACATAGACGAATACCCGCTCAATGATTTCACTGAACGTCTGTATACCAACCGGACAGTATCTTGCAGCCATACCTTTTACCTCTCGACAAATATTTTTGTAAGGGTAGGCCATTGTTCTGTATCCCGCAAATCTT
>CAVFUK010000223.1:0-2719 GCA_963625535.1 Anaerovoracaceae bacterium
TCTTATATACTTATAAATACTTAATAATTAATTAGTTATATATTATTATAAGGGTAAGAAGCGGAAGATGTAGTAACACAGAAAAACTAACTGTGATTTGTGATTTGTGACTAGTCAGGGGAAAAATAATCATTCGATATTCACTTAATTCCCTATTAAGCAATGAAATACGAAATATTTTCGAGCACCGCTCCGGCGATGCCTAAGCCCACAAGAGGCACAGAAATAGTCAAAATCCTGCTCTCACAAGCTTCAAAAGAGATGAGGCAGGTGCTCGTTCCGATGGCAATACCTGCAGTTGCCGCACGTCTGACCCACGTTAGAGCAATTTACTCGGACAACAAGATTTACGAGATGTGTGGTCAGATGGGGCACCTAATAGGACCCTCGGGCATAGGAAAGGCACAACTGACCCACCTGATTGAGGCCATCATGCGACCTGCCCGAGAACACGACGCGCTGGAGTATCAGAAACTCGAAGACTGGCAACGGCAGACGAAGACGAAAGGGGCAAACAAGGAAAAACCCGAGCGACCCGAGACCACCTTCTGGTTCCCTCCAGCCAACGTCACCTACGCCGCTTTCCTGCAGAATGCCATAGCGCTGGAGAAACAGGACGAACGAACGCAGTACCTCAACCTGCCCGAGGTGGAAATGGCCAACACCATGTTCGGCGGACACCGGCAGGTGAGCCAGATGGTGCGAAACATCTACGATTGCCAGCGTGCCGGAGCACTCAGAGCCACGGTGGATGGTGTCACCGGTAACCCTGTGATGAGGGTGAACATCACCTTCACCTCCACGCCCGAGGCCGCACGGGAGTTCTACAAGAAGGACATCTCCAACGGATTCTTCGGCCGCATTCCATTCGCCTACATCGCTGGCGGCGAGCGCAGCGGCAAGATTCCCAGGCAGGGACGCTACAGCGACGCCTTCCTGGCCAAGTTAGAACAATTCCTCTCGAGACTGGATCACTGCGAGGGCGACTACAAGATTGTGCCGCTCAACAAGATAGTCGACCAGCTGGCCGAGGAAATGGCACGGATAGGTGACTTGACAGACAACGACATGCTGTGGAACTTCTCCCACCGTAGCATTTTCTCCGCATGGAAGAAGGGCGTGGTGCTGTGGTTGCTCAACGAAAAGACCTGGAACAAGTCCATCGGTGAGTTCGTGGAATGGTTTTGCTACTACGACCTGTGGTCGAAAGTGCACGTCTTCGGCGACATGTTTGGTTGCACCGGAACCAACGAGGACGAGGTGCAAAAGCGCGGGCCACGTAATATGCTCGATAGTCTGGACGATTCCTTCAACGAACAGCAACTGGTGTCCCTCAGGACCGAAATCGGGAAGGGTGAGAAGGGCACACGACATCTGCTGACCGTCTGGAAAGCCCGCGGCTTCATCACCTACAGTGCCCAGACGGGACTCTACACAAAGACCCCGGAGTACCTCGCTTCCACGGGTAAGTCTGTTCCCTTGAAGAATGACTGCGAACCCAAAGGGATACTCCCTGCTGAAGAATCCGCTCTGGTGGGTAAACTAAACTTCACGGAAGACTGATGAGCCGATTTGGAATACAACCCTCCCCGGGCCTTGCGGACCATGGCCCGGGGAGCGGGTTCCGCCCCGAAAGAGCGGACACCGGCGGGCCCTACGGATGGGACGTTTCCTGCCTTGGGCGGACTCCCGAAAAGCACGGATTCCGCCAGAACGGAAATCCGAAGGACGGAATCCGCCGACAGACGAGGAGAACGCCCTTCGGAGGGAACCTTCCGGCCAGTGGAAAGAACGGTCCCTTCGGACGGAACGTCCCGACGGAGTGGGGGACGGTGAGAACAATAAGTGAAACAGTAAACTTGAAAACAAATTGCAAGTATGGACAGATTTGAACTGCAAGCCCTGCGCCACAAGCCCATCGAGGCTGTCGCCGGGCGGCTGGGAATCAGCGTCGTCCGCCACAAGGCCCTATGCCCCTTCCACGACGACCACCACGCCAGCCTCTCCTTCAGCCCGCGCCGCAACGCCTGCCGATGCTTCGTCTGCATGGACCGCGGCCTGGGCCCCATCGACCTGGTGATGCGCCTGCGCGGCGCCGGATTCCTCGATGCCTGCCGCTGGCTCACCGAGGCCGACGGCGGAGTGTGGACAGGCCCCGGCGGCGGACGCTTCGGCGGCTCCGCACCCGGCAATGGCGCCCCACGGAACGGAAGCTTCGGCGGTGGTAGTTCCGGAAATGGACGCTACGGCAGCGGAGTGGTGGGGACAAGCCGTGGAGGTGGTTTCGGAGACTCCAGCTTCGGAAACTCTGGCTTCGGCGGTGGAAGTTTCGGGAATTCTAGTTTCGGAAACGGAAGTCCAGGGAACGGAAGTTTCGGAAATGGTAGCTTCGGAAACGGAGGTCTAGGAAACGGAAGTCTAGAAGACGGAAATTTCGGAAATGGTAATCTAGGAAACGGAAGCTACGGCGGTGGTAGTTTCGGGAATGGTAATCTAGGAAATGGAAGCCTAGAAAACGGAAATTTCGGAAACGGAAGTCCAGGAAACGGAAGCCTAGGAGACGGAAATTTCGGAAATGGTAATCTAGGAAATGGAAGCTTCGGCGGTGGTGGCCTAGGCGGTGGAGCCTTCAGCGGCAGCGGTGAGGCCGCCGGCGACCGGACGGAGCCGGTGTTCGACGCCGCCCGCTACGAGCGCTTCTTCCGGCGCCCCTGGCTCA
>CAVFUK010000224.1:0-2691 GCA_963625535.1 Anaerovoracaceae bacterium
TAAAGTATTTATAAACAATTAATTAACAAACCAATGCCTGGATTAATTGGAAAGAAAATCGGAATGACTTCCGTTTTCAGTGCCGAGGGTAAGAACATACCATGCACTGTTATTGAGGCTGGTCCTTGCGTTGTCACACAAGTTCGCACGGTAGAAAAAGATGGTTATGCCGCCGTACAGCTTGCCTATGACGAAACTACAGAAAAGCACGCCAGCGCGCCTCTTATGGGGCATTTCAAAAAGGCAGGAACCACTCCTAAGAAGAAGCTCGTTGAGTTCGAGGCTGATTTCGAGGGAGAGCTGAAACTGGGCGACACCGTTTCACTTACTGATGTCATCAGCGATGACGTGAAGTTCGTGGATGTCGTCGGTACTTCTAAAGGTAAAGGTTTCCAGGGCGTAGTACACCGTCATCACTTTCAGGGTGTAGGCGGCAAGACTCACGGCCAGCACAACCGTCTCCGTCACCCTGGTTCTATGGGTGCATCCTCCTGGCCTTCACGCGTATTCCCTGGAATGCGTATGGCAGGTCATATGGGAAATGAGAGAGTGAAGGTGTTCAACCTTCAGGTTGTCAAGGTTATCCCTGAGAATAACCTCATCGTTGTCAAGGGCTCTGTTCCAGGAGCCAAGGGTTCTTATGTAATTGTGGAGGCTTAAGATTATGGAATTGTCAGTTTTGAAAATTGACGGATCGGAATCCGGAAAGAAGGTCGTTCTCGATGAGAAGGTATTCGGTATCACTCCGAACGACCACGCAATTTATCTTGATGTAATCCAGTATCTTGCCAACCAGCGTCAGGGTACTGCGAAAACCAAGGATCGCAGCGAAGTTGCCTACAGCACCAAGAAGCAGGGTCGCCAGAAAGGCGGCGGCGGTGCACGTCACGGTAGCTTGAAGGCTAATATCTATGTAGGCGGCGGCCGCGTTTTCGGACCGGTTCCGCGCTGCTACAGAAACAAGTTGAACAAGAAGGTAAAGTCCCTCGCACGTTGCTCAGCCCTTACTTACAAGGCTCAGGAGAACGCTATCACCATCGTGGAGCCGTTCGCAATGGAGGCACCTAAGACCAAGGAGTTCATGAGCATCCTCGCAGCCCTCAAGGCAGGCAGCCGCAAGGTTCTCGTCGTTCTTCCTGAAAATTCAACGAATATTTACCTTTCGTCTCGCAACCTCGATTGGGCAAAGGTCATCACGGTCGATGAGATCAACACCTATACGATTATGAATGCAAATTCTATCGTACTCGTTGACGGCGTGCAGGACATTCTCGCTTCTAGAGCAAGACGCTAAAAAGACAAAGAAATGGGAATCATTATTAAGCCAATAGTTACTGAAAAATTGACGGCTCAGGGCGAAAAGTTGAACCGTTACGCTTTCATCGTCGATCGCAGAGCGAACAAGATTCAGATCAAGGCTGCCGTAGAGCAGCTGTACAACGTGTCCGTTGCAGACATCAACACCGCCAACTATCACGGAAAGAGAAAGTCCCGTTATACGAAGGCCGGTCTGTTGAGAGGTCGCATGAATCACTTCAAGAAGGCATATGTCACACTTGCAGGTGAGGACAAGATAGATTTCTATAGCAACATTTAAGGGAGGGAAAGACAATGGCAGTAAGAAAATTCAAACCGGTAACACCCGGTCAGAGGAATAAGGTCATCAGCACTTTCGAGGAAATAACAGCCAAGAAACCTCAGAAATCATTGTTGGAGCCTCTCAAGAGAACAGGCGGTAGAAATAACACAGGTCAGATGACCATGCGTTATATCGGTGGCGGTCACAAGAAGATGTACCGTATCATCGACTTCCTCCGCGACAAGGATGAGTGCACGGCAAAGGTTCTTACCATCGAGTACGATCCTAACCGCAGCGCACGTATTGCTCTCGTTCAGTATGAGGATGGTGAGAAGAGATACATCATCGCTCCGAACGGCATCAAGGTAGGTCAGGTTATCGCATCCGGCAGCGGTGTAGCTCCCGAAGTCGGCAACTGCCTCCCTCTGAGTGAAATTCCGGTAGGTACTCTCGTTCACAACATCGAGCTTCGTCCCGGCCAGGGTGCCGCTATGGCACGTTCAGCCGGTACATTCGCGCAGCTCGCAGCACGTGAGGGAACTCACGCCGTTCTCCGTCTGCCTTCGGGCGAGACCAGAATGGTGCTCGTTTCCTGCCGCGCCACCGTGGGCACAGTATCCAATCCTGATCACAATTTGGAGTCTTACGGCAAGGCCGGCCGCAGCCGCTGGCTCGGTCGCAGACCTCACAACCGCGGTGTCGTTATGAACCCGGTAGATCACCCTATGGGTGGTGGTGAAGGTCGTGCTTCCGGAGGTCACCCGCGCTCACGCAAGGGTTTGCCTGCTAAGGGATATAAGACACGTAATCCTAAGGCGTCTTCAAATAAGTTCATCATCGAAAGAAGAAAGAAATAAACGGAATTAAACTTTAGAGATTATGAGTCGTTCTTTAAGAAAAGGTCCATATATCCAGGAAGCCCTGGAGAAGAGAATTCTTGCCATGAACGAAGGCGGCAAGAAGAAAGAGGTGGTCAAGACCTGGTCACGCGCCAGCATGATTTCACCTGACTTCATCGGACATACTATCGCAGTTCATAATGGAAACAAGTTCATTCCGGTTTATGTAACTGAGCAGATGGTAGGTCACAAACTCGGCGAATTCGCCCCTAC
>CAVFUK010000225.1:0-2642 GCA_963625535.1 Anaerovoracaceae bacterium
GTTATATTTCGACGCCTTCTTCTTGTCTATCTTCAGGTAGAATCCCTTGGGGGGGTCTCTGTGGTGTATCCCGCGCGGGTCTCCATCTCGCCCACCAGGGCGTTCACTTTTATCGGTGTCCCTTCGGGCACGTAGGACCGGGAGCCCTCCTCGTTGGAGCATCCCGCCAAGGCGAGCGACAATATCGCCGCCGAGAGTAGTGTCTTCTTCATTTATCGTGTGTTAAGTTATTTCGTTCTTTTTTCGTTTCACGGCCGCTAAGGTACGGACTTTCCTCCACACCGCCAAAGCTTCCCCGCGGGGAATTTCACCGAGGGGCGCTGCGACCCGTCCGCAATCCATTTATCTTCAATACGTTTGTTTACAGCTTTAGCTCTTCTATCTTCTCCACCGACAAGCCTGTCAGTTCGGCTATCATGCTCACGTCCATACCTTTGGCAAGCATGGCCTTGGCTATCTCCTCTGTCTTGCGGGCCTCGCCTTCGGCTATACCTTCAGCACGACCTTCGAGTTTTGCGTTGCCCAGCACATCGTTCTGTATCATTATGGCGTTGAGGTGCTCTTCGTAGTCGTGCCGTTCCTTATCGGACATCTCATAATATTTCAGCCGTTCGCGAGCCTCCTGCAGGCCGGGAGTCTTCGTGTCGGAAGCGATGACACCATTCTTCAGATAGTTCACCCATTCCTCCATCGGCGACTTGGCCACCTTGTCGAACTCGTTCACACGAATCAATATGTACGTTGGGAATATCTCCGAGGGCGATTTCCTCACGATGTTCTCCTTCTCCTTGGCGCTGATCACGAGTTGGTCCTTTGTGTGCAGTCCCACGAAGTTGTTCTGTCCTATGTAGATATAGTCCGAGCCCTTGCCCAGGTCGAAGTAGAGTATGCTGATGGAGTACACCTTCTTCACCTCCCTGTAGCTGCTGCCCAGGTTGATATGTTCGGTGATGGCCTTTGCCACGCCGTAGAGCACCCGCTCGAGGTAATACAGTTCGGTGGTGTTTTGCACCTCCACGATGATAATCTCGCCCTTGCTGTTCTTCGCCTTTATGTCCACGCGGTTGAACTTATCGTCGGCCGCGCTCTGGTTGCCTTCGCTCTCGAGGATTTCCAGCACTTTTATCTCCTCGCCGAGGAACACGGTAAGAAATCCTTCGAGCACCCCGAAGTTCGCCTTCTGCCTTAGCAGTCGCTTTATGGCCCAATCGAAGCGTATGTATCTGTCTCTTAGTTCTGTCATCGTCGTTTCTCCTTATTCGGTAAACCACCTTGCAAAGGTATGTATTTAATCGTTTACTGCAAAATTAACTTTTCCCCAACAATTCCTCCGCATACAAATCCGCATCATTGAGGAAAAAGTCGTCGAGGTCATCCACACCGCAACTGAATGGGAGGCATTTCTCTCGCACGCCCTGATTGTAGGCGAGCATGACGCAATCATCATACAAGGATATTTCGCCCATTGTCACGAGAATTGAAACGAGCGGGATTTCTCCAGCACTTTCTGCAAGCGTTTCTTGGCCGAGGCCGAAAGGCGGGGCGTTGCTTTCACTGCGTTCTCGTCAGCATTGCGCACGAATTCTTCCGCTGCTGCACCTTCCAAAACCGGGATATTCTTAATCGTTATAGCCATAATCGTAACTTTTGTGCAAAGGTACTACTTTATTGCCATACTGCAAAATCATCGAGCGGGATTGTGATGCGCCCCCATTCTTTTTATTACTGAGATAGTGAGATAGTGAAACATCAACCGGGGCGTGAGGGGGGCGTCTCCCTACCCGCCTCCTCATTTTTCGTCCGCCTGCTCTACGATCTCCTTCAGCGTGGCAAAATAGGGCTCCTTCTGGTAAGGATTCAGACTGGCTTTTATCTTGAAGAGCCTTCCGCTGTGTGGGTCGGTAAACTCCACACGAGGAACACTATCTTTAAGGTCAAAACAAAGATAGAAATCATGGTGAGTATCGAACCCCTTGCTTTGTAACTCGGCGCCGGAGACAATCCGTGGGCCTGCGCCAGTGAGCTCAAACACACACTTGCGGCTCTTGTCGTAGAGCAAGACGTACGCGCAACGCTCGAAACCGGGTATCAACCGCAGGGAGCCCGTGACCATCCCCGCCCGAACGTAGTACATCCGGTTCCTCAGCACAGCGCTCCACTGGACATCGTTCTTGCAGTAGCCTACCAGTACCAGCGGGCTCTCGTAGGCCTCAGGGGTACGGGCGAAGACTTCCGACTTCGCACTGCCGATTGGCAAGCCCACACCACCAGACACCACAGCGGGTAGCACCTCGTCGGGACTCCTACCCAGTTCGCATCGCTCCACGTAGAACGATTTCCTCAGCAGGCTGAGTAGCTGACGGTTGTTCTCTCCGTCCTCCACGTCCAACGCCAGCGAGTAGGTCCGCTCGTCGGCAAACGGAGTGTAGACCTTACCTAGCAACCGCTTGAAGTTCTCGCGGATAAATCGCTCCCCGTCCACATCGGGATGAGCCCGCATAGCGTAGAAGTCATAGTCCCGCTGCAGCCACTCCTGTATCTCCGCACGGAACCGCTCACGTATCTTCTCCTTCCACTGCGCTTTCTGCGATGCGTTGTCGCGGGCGTAGAGCGAGAGCACGAACAGGAAGTTGACGTCGTAG
>CAVFUK010000226.1:0-2638 GCA_963625535.1 Anaerovoracaceae bacterium
CCCGCAAACTGCTCAACATACTGGAGCTGGTGGTGGAGGCCGACAGCGAGACGCCGGTGGTCATCACCGACCAAAAGGTAGCCGAGCGTCTGCAACAGAACCCTTTGGCTTACGACAAGGATGGGGAGATGCACTACGACATCATCTCCGCTTTCATCAAATCCATCCGTGGCAGTGACCCGGATGGGGCTCTTTACTGGTTGGCCCGCATGATAGAGGGTGGCGAAGACCCTAAGTTTATCGCCCGCCGTCTGCTTATCTCTGCTGCAGAGGACATCGGGTTGGCAAATCCCAATGCTCTGCTGTTGGCCAATGCCGCCTTCGATGCGGTGAACAAGATAGGATGGCCCGAAGGACGGATCCCTTTGGCGGAAGTGACGGTCTACCTGGCCACAAGTCCCAAGAGCAACTCCGCCTACGAAGGTATCAACTCCGCCTTGGAAGAGGTGAGACAATCGGGCAACTTGCCTGTGCCCCTACATCTGCGCAACGCGCCCACCAAACTGATGAAGGAGTTAGGCTATGGCAAGGACTACAAGTACGCCCACGACTACGAAGGGCACTTCGTGGAACAGCAGTTCCTGCCCGACGGCGCCGAGCATTGCCGCTTCTGGCATCCCCAGGAAAACGCCGCCGAGAGCAAACTGAAAGAACGTATGAAACAATTATGGAAAGAACGCTATGAATAAATTGAACGACGAAAAGATAATCATCAAGGTGCTCGACGGCTATGTGCTGAATCGGGGCGACCTCTCGTGGAACGGCTTTAAGGCCTTGGGCGAGTGCACTGTGTTCCAACGCACGGCTCCCGAAGATGTGCTGAAGAATGCCGCCGACGCACAAATCGTTATTACCAACAAGACGCTCCTCATGGAGAAAGAGTTGCGCGCGTTGCCGCGTCTGAAGTATATCGGTGTGCTGGCTACGGGCTACAACGTGGTGGACATTCGTGTGGCCAAGGAACTGGGCATCGTGGTGACCAACATCCCTGCTTACAGCACCGCTTCGGTGGCACAGATGGTGTTTGCCCAACTGCTCACCATCACCCAGCGGGTGGAGTACTATGCTGATCGCAACCGCGAGGGCAAGTGGGCGCGGAGCGTGGACTTCAACTATGTGGATACCGACCTCATTGAGTTGGACAAGAAGGTGATGGGCATCGTTGGATTGGGCCATATCGGTCAGGCTACGGCACGCATTGCCCAGGCCTTTGGCATGGAAGTGGTGGCCTACACCTCCAAATCCCAGGAGCAGTTGCCCGCAGGCATCCGCAAGGTGGAGATGGACGAGCTCTTCGCTACGGCCGACGTGGTGACCCTGCATTGTCCGCTCACTGCCGACACCCGCTACCTGGTCAATGCACGCCGCTTGGCTCTGATGAAACCCACTGCCATACTCATCAATACCGGTAGGGGAGACCTGGTGAACGAGCAGGACTTGGCCGATGCGCTGAACCGCGGACAGATACGTGCCGCCGCTGTCGACGTGCTGTCGTGCGAACCGCCGAAGGCTGACAATCCGCTGCTGCACGCCAATAACTGCTTCGTTACCCCACACATCGCTTGGGCCACACGCGAGGCGCGTGTACGGCTGATGAACATTGCCGTGGAAAACCTCCGCAGCTATCTGCAGGGGAATACTATCAATAATGTAGCTTTGTAGAGATGACAGATTTTTCAATTACCATACCCTCTTTTGGCTTTATCCTGGAGTTCATCGGAACGTTTGCCTTCGCTATCAGTGGTATCCGCTTGGCCTCCGCCAAACGGTTCGACTGGTTCGGTGCCTATGTGGTCGGACTCGCTACTGCCATTGGCGGAGGAACCATTCGCGACATTATGCTCGACTTGGTTCCTTTTTGGATGACCGACCCCATCTACCTCATCTGTTCCGCTTTGGCTTTGGTGTGGGTCATCGTCTTCGGCAAACGGCTCATCCGCCAGAACAATACCTTCTTTGTGTTCGACGCCATCGGTCTCGCCCTCTTCACTGTGGTGGGTATGGAGAAGACGCTGAACCTGGGATTCCCCTTGTGGGTCGCCATCATCATGGGAACCATCACCGGTGCGGCAGGCGGTGTGTTGCGCGACATCTTCATCAATGAGATTCCGCTCATCTTCCGTAAGGAGATTTATGCCTTGGCCTGTGTGTTCGGTGGTCTGGTCTACGGTTTCTGCCAGTGGATAGGACTCGACCTGGTCATCACGCAGACGCTCTGTGGTGTGAGTGTATTCGTGGTCCGCATCCTGGCGGCCAAATACCATTGGTCGCTGCCGGTGCTCAAAGGTGAGGGCGAGGGTGAAAACTAAGAACTTCATTAATTTCTTGCACCAATTATTTCGTACTTAGTAGAAAAGAACTACATTTGTAGTCTATGAAATGTATCTCCTGCAGACCGGTGTGGATTTGCTTTGTCGGCTTGTCGCTTCGGCTTGGCAGGAACTAAAAACTTTATTGTACCATGAAACGATTTGCTTTTAAGATGTACCTCAAACCGGGGTGCGAGGATGAGTATGCCAAGCGGCATGCCGCCATTTGGCCTGAACTGAAGAAGATGATCAAGGATTCGGGCGTCAGTGATTATTCCATCTATTGGGACAAGGATACCAACATCCTGTTCGGTGTGCAGAAGTGCGAC
>CAVFUK010000227.1:0-2616 GCA_963625535.1 Anaerovoracaceae bacterium
TTCGAGCGGTTCAGCATGCGGAACTGTATGGCTGTGCGGTCGGTCACCAGTCCCATGTAACCGCCCAGCGCGTCTATTTCGCGCACAATCTGACCCTTGGCGATGCCGCCCACAGCGGGGTTGCAGCTCATCTGCGCAATCTTGTTCATATCCATGGTAATCAGGCAAGTGCTCGATCCCAGGTTGGCTGCGGCAGCCGCCGCCTCGCATCCCGCGTGACCCGCTCCGATCACGATAACGTCATAGTTGAATTCCATCATTGTATCTCAATTCTTTCGTAACGTGGTGCAAAGGTATGAATTATTTTCGTTCGTTCTCACTCGCACAGCCCCTTGCTGGGAGAAACCGCTCCACATATTTTGTGCAAGTTGCAGCTTGTAGTATCTTTGCAGCCGAATTAAATAATAGTAAATGAAGACATTTGAAGAGTTAGGCGTTTCCGAGGAAATACTTAAAGCTATTAAGGAGATGGGCTACGAGACCCCGATGCCCGTACAGGAGGAAGTGATTCCCTATTTGTTAGGAAACGGAAATGATGTGGTGGCGCTGGCACAGACCGGCACAGGCAAGACAGCCGCCTTTGGATTGCCACTCATCCAGAAGATTGACGTAAGCGACCGCGTGCCTCGGGCGCTTATCCTTTGCCCCACCCGGGAACTGTGCCTGCAGATAGCGGGCGACTTGACCGATTACTCGAAGTATATCGACGGCTTGCGTGTGCAACCCGTCTACGGAGGCTCCTCCATAGAGACTCAGATACGTAACCTGAAGCGTGGCGTGCACATCATCGTGGCCACGCCGGGTCGACTCATCGACCTCATGGAACGCCGCACAGTAGACCTCTCCACCGTACGCGACGTGGTGATGGACGAGGCCGACGAGATGCTCAACATGGGATTCACCGACAGCATCAACACCATCCTGGCCGAGGTGCCCGAGGACCGCAACACCCTGCTCTTCTCCGCAACCATGAGCCCGGAGATTTCGCGTATCTCGAAGAACTACCTCCACGATGCCAAGGAGATTGTCATCGGCGTGAAGAACGAAGGCAGCAAGAACGTGAACCATGTCTACTTCATGGTACACGCTAAAGATAAGTACTTGGCACTCAAGCGAATAGTAGACTACTACCCGCAGATATACGGCATCATCTTCTGTCGCACCCGCATCGAGACGCAGGAGATTGCCGACAAGCTGATACAGGACGGCTACAACGCCGACTCGCTGCACGGCGAGCTCTCGCAGGCCCAGCGCGACCTGGTGATGCAGAAGTTCCGCCAGCGCCACCTGCAGCTGCTGGTGGCTACCGACGTGGCTGCCCGCGGACTGGATGTGGACGACCTCACACACGTCATCCACTACGGCCTGCCCGACGACACCGAGAGCTACACCCACCGCAGCGGACGTACGGGACGTGCCGGCAAGACGGGAACCTCCATAGCCATCATGAACCTGCGCGAGAAGAGCAAGATGCGCGCCATAGAGAAGATTATCGGCAAGAAGTTCACGGCAGGTGAGTTGCCTACTGGCAAGCAAATCTGCGAGAAGCAACTGCTGAAGATGATCGACGAGATAGAGAAGGTGAAGGTGGACGAGGACGAGATTGCCGACTTCCTGCCCGACGTGTACCGCAAACTGGAGTGGCTGGAGAAGGAGGACATCATCAAACGTATGGTGTCACGCGAGTTCAACCGCTTCCTCGACTACTATAAGAATGCCCCCGAGATAGAGGTGCCCTCCGACTCACGCCAGGCTAAAGAACCGAAAGAGCGTGGCGAGAAGCGTGGTCAGCGTAGCCGTAAGCCCGAGGCGGGCTATGCGCGTCTGTTCCTCAACATGGGCAAGACCGACAACTTCTATGCTGCACAGGTGATAGATCTGGTGAACAAACACACCCGTGGCAAGAAGATAGAGATAGGCCGCATCGACCTGATGCAGAACTTCTCATTCTTCGAAGTGCCTGAGGACCAGGCAGATGACGTCATCCGTGCCTTGGACCGAACCTCTGTAGGTGGCCGTAAGGTGGTGGTGGAACGTGCCGAGGAACAGGAGCCGGAAGAGGGCAAATCCCGTAGCCGTGCCAAGCGAGGCGATGCCGCTGAGGGCCGCAGAGAGCGCCGCAGCAGCAAGTCTGGGGATTATGGTAAGGGCAAGTCCGCTGAACGTAGTAAAGGTAAATCCGCGGAATACGGCAAGGGCAAAGGCGACGCCCGCAAGGAGAAGCCCGTGAAGGAGAAGTCCCGCAAGAAGAGCCGTGAGGACCAGGAGTTCGTGCCCGCCCGTGCTTCCAAGAAGAAGGACGACTGGCGACAGTTCTTCCAAGGCAACGACAAAGGCTTCAAGGACGACGAACCCGACTTCAGCGAAGAGGGTTGGGCCATCCGCAAGCCCCGCAAAAAATAAGGCTTACTTACGCTTACAAGTGCGTGCCTGTGGGTTGCTTTTTTAGATGGCCCACGGGGCGTTGCTCAGAGAAGTATACTTCAATGGCCAGTGAAGTATACTTCAACAGCCGATGAGGTATACTTCTCGGCCTGTTGAGGTATACTTCTTTTTTTATGTGCCTCAGGCTTATTTTGGTGCCCTATTTAGGAGTTTTGTGGCCGAGAATGTGTC
>CAVFUK010000228.1:0-2452 GCA_963625535.1 Anaerovoracaceae bacterium
GATACGTCTTCCACTCCTTCTCCAGGGTCTCCATCTTCAGTCCTTTGAAGAGTTCCTTCTTGCCAAGGAAGTAAGCCTTCAGGGTGGAGATGAGCAGGCTCTTGCCGAACCTGCGGGGGCGACTGAGAAAGTAGACCTTTCCCTCTGTCGTCAGGGAGTACACCAAGTCGGTCTTGTCCACGTAGACAAAACCGTCCTCGATGATATTCGAGAATGTCTGTATTCCGATAGGGTATTTCATACGCTGCCGTGTGTTTCTAGTTCACGATGCGAAGTTACGGCTTTATGCCCGAGAATGCAAAAAATCTGACGGACAATTTTCTCGGGGGGAGGGACGGCTTATGTCCTCCGACTATGGCTTTGCACCCGCAGGCCCGCAGGGTTGCTGGGAATCATTCAGTTTGTGTGTGGCTCATTGCACTTGTTCTGCGGTCATGGACTTGCTTCTCCGCAGGCCCGCAGGGTTGCTCCGGAATCATCCGCCTTGCGTGCGGCTCATTGCACTTCGTCCATGCGGTGGAGTTTCCATCCGTCGAACTGCATGATGATCTTGTGCAGTTGGGTGCCTTGGCGAAGGGCCTCCACCCGCGGTGCCGCGGCGTAGCGACGAATCTGTGCCTCGGCGTCCTGCCACTGCCGGTTTATCTTGTCGGCGTACTCCTCGTCGGTGTCCGTCTTGGAGCGCTTGGGAGCCAGCTTCAGCTCGAGGATGTAGCTGTGGCTTGTCTTGTAGTGCGTCAGGTCGGGCAGCAGGAAGAAGTCGCAGTAGCCGTGGCTCAGCTCCAGCTCGGGGGCTACGTAGTAATAGTTGTTGAGGCCGAGGTAGGCCATGAAGAAGCCCTGTATGTTGCGCTCGCCCTCTATCTGGTCGCGCACGGAGGAGAGGTTGGCGTAGGAGTCGGCCATGAACTGCAGTCCCTCGCGCCAATGGCCGTCGTAGGCCATGTCGTAGAAATAGTCCGTCAGACGGTTCGTGTCGAGTCTTACCTTCTCCTTGTACTGCTCCAACAGGTAGCCGTAGTATTGCTTGCGGACGTTGTTGTTGGGGATTCCGAGGATGAGTTTGTCGCCGCGCGTGCCCTTCAGCGTGAGCATGCCGTAATAGAACAGCAGGCTCGGGAAGATTTCCGGGTTGGTGATCTCGTGCGCGGGGAATGTCTCCTCGAGCTTGGCCACTATCTGTCCTGTCTCGGCGATGGTGCGTATAATGCCCTTGCGGTCGCCGTCGAGCCTATCGAGCTGGATGAGCTTGCGCATCTTGCCGTAGTCGGTGCGTGTGTTGGGGTCTATCATCTGCTCAGGCGGTTCGCCGCTGCTCATGTAGTTGCGCAGGAAATAGAGGACCATGTCGCAGTTGAACACACGGCTTTGTGTCTCCAACGCCCCCTTCGAGAAGCAATAGTTGTCGTACCACGGCTTCATCAGTTCTATGATGGCCTCCACGTCGGCGTCGGACCGGATGCCGCCTGTCTCTTTATAATAGGTGAACATCTGGCGCACGTCCTCGGTGGAGAAGCCTAGCATTTGGTTGAAGGCCTCCTTGGTGGAAATGTGCCAGCCGATGTTGTATCCGCTGGTGACGTCGTCCAGCGTCACGGGGCTGACGCCTGTCATGAAGATGCGCTCGAAGTTGCCCTTGAATTTCTTGAAGATGTCGCGGTAGAAGCCTTCGGCGTGGGTCATCTTCCAGTATACCTCCTCGCCCAGCTCGTTGAGGACGGTGTTGGTGAAGTTGTCGTATTCGTCGATGATGAGGTAGAGGAGGAATCCGTGTTCCTTGGCGTAGCTGAAGATGGTCGCCATCTTGTCGGCGGCGTCCTTGGCGGCTCTCACTTGCGCCAGGGTGTTCTCGCCGTAGTATTCCTTGTAGCAGCGCACAAAGCCGTCCAGTTCTATGCCCAGATAGGCGTTGAATCTCTCTTCCAGACGGTCGATATTGCCGCCCACTTGTGAGAAGTCGAGATGGAGCACCTGGAAAGTGTTGTGCAACGGCGTCGGGTGCTCACCTATCCACAGGCCGGCGAACAGTTCGTCGAACCTGTCGCTGAAGCGGACATCGTAGTAGGCGTGGAGCATGCTGAGGAATATGCTCTTGCCGAAACGTCGCGGTCGGATGAAGAAGAGGTTGTGAGCTTCGTCCTCCAGCGTGGGGAGGTACATGGTCTTGTCCACATAGTAGAGGTCTTCGCGCCGGACCAATAGAAAGTCCGACACGCCGTAGGGCACTTGTCTTATTTTCTTCTTCTGCTGTTCCATCGTTAGGCATTTAAGAGATTCTTCCGCCGCAAAGTTGCGCAATGTTTCTCAATTATGCAAGCATAAAGGGGAAAAAGGGTTTGGGGCACCGGCGGCTTGACTTCACTCCGCGACTTTCCAATCCTCTATGGTGCCTGTCTCGGACGAGAAGCTGCAGCCTATCTTATACAGCGTGCGGCGGTCGGCGGCGTAGGGC
>CAVFUK010000229.1:0-2409 GCA_963625535.1 Anaerovoracaceae bacterium
AAGAATATGTCCGAGTGAATGCCCGCGCGGGATATTTTGACGACAAACCATATATAATAAATGCACACAAAATGAAAGCAATACAAATCACACATACACAAGAACTCAATATTATCGATATCGAAGCCCCGAAAGCCCTTGGCGCAGGGGAAGTGATGCTCAAGCTGCAGTATGTCGGGTTCTGCGGGTCAGATCTCAATACCTTCCGCGGCGGCAACACGATGGCCTTGAATCCGGTCATCCCTGGACACGAGGTGGGTGCGGTCATAGAGGCCGTAGGCCCCGGCGTGCCTGCCGAACTGAAGCCCGGAACGGTGGTGACATGCAATCCTTACACCAATTGCGGAAAGTGCGCTTCTTGCCGTAACGGCAGAGTGAACGCCTGCCAGCACAACGAGACGCTGGGCGTGCAACGTGACGGAGCGATGAGGGAGTACATCGTCTTGCCTTGGGAGAAGGTCATTCCGGCCGGACGGCTTACGTCCAAGGTCTGTGCGCTGATTGAGCCGATGTCGGTAGGATTTCATGCCGCAGACAGGGGACAGGCGACTGACATCGACGTGGTGTTTGTCATCGGTTGCGGAATGGTCGGCATGGGCGCCATCGTGCGTGCGGCATTGCGTGGAGCAACCGTCGTCGCTGCGGATATCGATGACGTGAAGCTGGCAATAGCCAGGGAGATGGGTGCGGCTTATACGGTCAATACCCAGACCGAGGATGTGCATCAGCGCCTGCAGGAGATAACCGGTGGATTCGGTCCGGATGTCGTCATTGAGGCTGTGGGAAGCGTGCCAACTTATCAGATGGCCATTAACGAGGTGGCATTTACCGGCCGTGTCGTCTGCATCGGTTATGCCAAGAGCGAAGTCACTTTCCAGACCAAATATTTCGTGCAGAAGGAACTCGACATACGCGGCTCGCGTAATGCTGTGCCGCAGGATTTTCGTGCCGTCATCCGTTATCTGGAGCGCGGCGTGTGCCCGGTAGACAAGCTGATTACGAAGGTCGTCAAACCGGCCGAGGCTTTGGATACCATGCGCTGGTGGAGCCAGAATCCGGGAAAGGTCTTCCGCATCCTGGTGGATTTCATGTAATCAAAAGAAAGAAGATTCTTATAAAGCCTCCAAATGTGGAGCCGAAGGCGATAAGTTCTACTTGCCGCCTTCGGGCTGTTGCGTTTGTTTGCTGCCTGCAGGGAGCTTTGTTCCCAGCACGATGCACGATACCCACTTGTTATAGCGCAGCGCTTCGCAGATGACCAGCGAGAGGGCTACGATGGCCATCAAGTCGGTGATGTAAAGCGTGTGGAAGTATCTGAGCAAGAAGAAGTGTATCAGGTATATCTCCAACGTCCGCTGCCCGATGTAGCTGAAGACGGCCTTTATCTTGCTGTTGACGAGATAGTATGTGCCTTTGGCGATGTAATAAAAACCGATGAGTCCGAAGAAGGCCTTATATTCGCCAAATAGAGTGGATAGATAAGCGGCTATGCATAAGGCAGCTATAAGCATTGAGGTTTTCCCGCGCAGTACGCCTTCAAGTGCTTTGAGTTTCGTGCCTAAGAAGAAATAGGGCAGATACCAATACAGATGGCATGTACAGAGCGGGTTGGTATATAGTGCGTTGAAACAATACGGATGGGTGAATATGTGTCTGAGATAGAGGAATACGATTCCGTAAAGTACATACTCTAACCAATTCTTTCCGGATAAGAAAGTAAGATATGAAATCAGAGAGTGTATCACAAACACCAGAAATAGGCAGGCTAAGAACCACCCTCCGTGATGGTAGCTATCAGCCGTGATCAAGTAGTGATAGGTCTTATCGTAGTCAAATGCCCGTAGCGTCAAGAACCAGAAGTAAGGTATCAGTAGACGCTGGATTTTGGAAACAATAAACTTGAGGGTTATTCTCCCATTGTAAGTCATCAACTTAATTCCTGTTTCCTTTCTTTTGAAGTTGAAACTTTTCGTTAGCAAACCGCTGACAAAGAAGAAGATGGGCATCTGGATGCTCAAGGCAAGCGTTGCTATAGGGGCAGGCTTATTCGACATATGGCAACTTACGACTAGCAATATCGCGATGGCCTTAAGGAAGTCGAGATAGTCTATTCTTGGTTTTGAAGTGGGGCTTGAAACGGAGGAGATTGTCATGCGTGTAGAATATGGTGTGTGTAAAAAAGATTTCTCTGCGGCTCGTGAAGTCTAAAGAAATGTGTGAATCAGATGGAGTCGCGGTGCGGCGTTTTGCCGTAGTGTGAGTAATTTGGAATAAGGAAAAGTATCCGGACTGGGAATCGAACCCAGATCAAAGGTTTAGGAAACCTCCGTTCTATCCATTGAACTATAGAAGCCCGTCTTTTTTGATTGTTTTGCAAAGATAAGGTTATTTATCCAATCTGCCAAGGAA
>CAVFUK010000230.1:0-2336 GCA_963625535.1 Anaerovoracaceae bacterium
GCACTGCTCCACGTGGCGGAAGTAGGCCGGGTTGGGGCGTGTGTAGTCCCACTGGTACACGGGCCGTCCGTCAGCGTCTTTCTTCTGGCTCTTTATCTCGAAGGGGAAACGCTCCGGCTCGGGGAAGTCCTTGTCGAAGTTTTGCACCGTCAGCAGCATGCGTATCTTGTTGAACCCGCTCTGCTGCAGGGCCCGCAGGGTGCGCCGGGGCAGGTCGCCGGGGGCGTGCATCCAGTCGTACGAGGTGGTCCCCACGGGGTAGTATCGGGTGCCGTCGGCGTAGCGGAAGTGAAGTCCGTCCACCGTCACGGGGCCGTGGTTGTCGGCTGCGGGAGCCGTGCAGACGAAGGAGCCCTGCCGTCCGTCGAGGGCCTTGGCGGTGCTCTGTGTGGTGTAGGTCCAGCGTCCCTGCCGCGGGGGCATGAATCGCACGCGGAACGTGCCGTCGCCGTCGTAGAATCCGCTGACGGTCATCGTGGTGTCCGGTCCGTGGAACACGGCTTTCAGCTGCGTCTCGAAGGGGTTTCCCTTCACGTTGGCTTGCAGGGGGAGGTCCAGCCGTCCCCACTGTTGCACCTGTTGCTGTGCCTGGGCTGCGGTCATTGCCGCCAGTCCGCAGAGCGTCAAAATCCATTTGTTGAGTTTCATGGTATGTTTGTTAGTGTGTTAGAGTGTTTTTTCTGTTTCAACTGCAAAGTTAATCATTTTACCGTATGCGCCAACACTATGAAATCTTATTTCTCGCCATAGAAGTATGCGGCTGTGGCCCCACCGTCCACAAGGAAATCCGAGCCTGTGACGAAGGCACCCTTCTCGCCCATGACGAGCTCTGCCACGTTGGCCACTTCGTCCGCCGTGCCGGGGCGTCCGGCAGGACATTTGGCAAACATGCTCTTGTAGAAATCGCCACGCGGACCGTTGAATTCGTCCAGAGCCAACGGGGTGACGATGATGCCCGGCGAGATGGAGTTGATGCGCGCGCCGCGCTTTCCCCACTTCACGGCCTCCGCCATTACACGCTTCACGTTGCAGCGCTTGGCCATCTGATAGGCGTGCAGCGTGTCGCGGATGGCCGACGGTTGCAGCATGTCGAGGCTGAGCAACTCTTCCGTGGGTGTGGTGGCGAGCAGGGCGTCTTGCTCGGGAGTGAGCGCAGGCATGCGGTGGCCCGACTGGCTGGAGATGACCACGCCCGTGCCGCCCGGCTTTATCACCTTCCCAAACTCTTCCATCAGCACCGAAGTGCCATAGAGGTCCACCCGCAGTATGGTCTCCGTGGAAGCCTGACTGGGCGACACCCCTGCCGCGCATACCATGTGGCGGATGTCGCCCTGTTGCTGCGCGAGGCCGGTCACACGCATAATGTCGGTCCGCGACGAGAGGTCCATCGCCACGGGGCTGCAGTCGAACCCGGCGGCATTCATCACATTGCAGATGCTCTCTGCGTTCCCGATGTTTTTGTCGGCTACAATGATCCTCAGACCGTAGCCCATGCGGCGGGCAATGGCCATACCGATTTGTCCGGCACCTACGAGAACAAAAATGTCTTTTTTCATAATCTTGCTGTTCGGTTATACTTCATTTGACGTTGCAAAATTAGGAAGAAAGACTGACTGTCCGCCTAACCGTTTTACGGACATCGGTATACATGTTACGGCTTTTGTGGGGCAAGCGAATGCCTTTTAACGGGGTGCGGGTGATGAACGTGTCAGAATAATTTGCAACTTTCGGCCGAAAGGCATATATTTGCAAAGAGGATAAAAACGAGGAAGCATTTGCCCCTTAATGTAAAACTGTAAAAACATGACACTATGGAAGAGAAATTGATAACGGTAACAGGCAATGGCGCAATACACGTTGTGCCGGACGTGACGCGTGTGGAACTGTCGTTGGTAAGCCTCCACGACACTTACGAACAGGCGTACGCTCAGGCAAAGAGCGACACGGACAAGCTGAAGGACATCATGCTGGAGCTGAAACTCGACACCGCACTCCCCAAGACAAAAAGTCTGGACATCGAGAAGAAAACCCAAAACGAGTACGACAAGTATAACCACTACAAGGGAGAAATCTTCCTGGGCTTCGAGCTGGACCACAGCGTGAAGATAGACCTGGGGATGGACAACGTGCTGCTCAATAACCTCGTCCGGCTGATAGGCCGCGAGCTGAAGCAGGCGGAGATAAGCATTGGATACACGGTGAAAGACCCGCGGCCGTTCGAGCTGAAGATGTTGGAACGGGCTGTGAAGGACGCGAAGGAGAAAGCCTCCATCATGGCCAAAGCCTGCGGTTGCAAGCTGGGACTGGTGAAGCAGATTGACTATTCGGTGCACGAG
>CAVFUK010000231.1:0-2325 GCA_963625535.1 Anaerovoracaceae bacterium
GTCCTGCACGGTTTGCGGGGTCAGTCTGGCCTCGTTCTTCAGCAACTTGTCCACATTGCTCTGAAGGTTCATCTGCTTGAGGGTAAGTTCCTTCACAACGGTGGATTCCTCTGAGCCAGTCACGGTGTAGTTTGTTGCCATGTCGGCTTTGTTGGCGCTCACCTCTATCGTCTCGGTAGAGTCCACCACCACGTTGATTACCTGGTCGGCCAGGCGCAAGCGGTAGTAGTCCGGTGACTCCGGCTGTTTGTACTTGAACTTGAAGGATCCGTTGGAGCCTAACTTCACGGAATCCAGTACTTCCGGTTTCTCTATTCCCAAAGCCTCCAGATAGAGTTCCTCTCCCTTGGCGTCGGCGATGTTGCCTTGTATGGTGAAGCAAGGACCTTGGTCTTTACAGGAGTACAGGCTGAGGGCCAACAGCAGACAGCCGGTTCCGATAATCGCGTTTCTTTTCATGATGTTTTTGCTTTGAATTGCTTGCAAAGGTAATGCATGGCACTTTTACGGCCAAATTATTCCTCATTTTCCTTCGCGTGCCGGCTGCTGAGGCCCCTTGTTCGGCCTCGGGAGTATCAGAAAGTAAGGTAATCTTTCCCTCGGGTGCAAGAAAATGGCGGATTTTGTAGTTGGTGTATATAATAATATGTATCTTTGCCACAATTTTTTAGAGATATACAGATAATAAACTTTTTATGAACCCAATTGTTAAGACTATCGAGCTTGGTGATGGCAGAACCATTACCCTCGAAACGGGAAAGTTGGCAAAGCAGGCTGACGGCGCAGTGATGTTGCGCATGGGAAATACGATGTTGTTAGCCACTGTTTGTGCCGCCAAGGATGCAGTTCCCGGTACTGATTTTATGCCTCTGCAGGTAGAGTATAAGGAGAAATATTCGGCTTTCGGCCGTTTCCCCGGTGGCTTTACCAAACGCGAAGGCAAAGCTTCTGATTATGAAATCCTCACTTGCCGTCTGGTGGACCGCGCTTTGCGTCCGCTCTTCCCTGACAACTTTCATGCGGAAGTGTATGTGAACATTATCCTGTTCTCTGCCGACGGAGTAGATATGCCCGATGCACTGGCTGGCTTGGCAGCTTCCGCGGCATTGGCTGTTTCCGACATCCCGTTCGGAGGCCCCATCTCAGAGGTTCGTGTAGCCCGTGTGGACGGACAGTTCGTCATCGATCCTACATTCCAGCAACTGGAGAAGGCCGACATGGACATCATGGTGGCCGCTACCTACGACAACATCATGATGGTGGAGGGCGAGATGAACGAGGTTTCCGAGAACGACCTGCTCGAGGCCATGAAAGCCGCTCACGAGGCCATCAAGGTACACTGCAAGGCCCAGATGGAGCTGATGGAAGAGGTTGGCTCTACCGTGAAACGCGAGTATTGCCACGAGGAGAACGACGAAGACCTGCGCAAGGCTGTTCACGACGCTTGCTACGACAAGGCTTATGCCATCGCAGCCAGCGGCAACCGCAACAAGCACGAGCGCGAGGATGCTTTCACAGCTATCTGCGACGAGTTCAAGGCTCAGTACACCGAGGAGGAACTCGAGGAGAAGGCTCCGATGATTGACCGCTACTATCACGACGTGGAGAAAGAGGCTATGCGCCGCTGCATCCTCGACGAGGGCAAACGTCTCGATGGCCGTAAGACCGACGAGATTCGTCCTATCTGGTGCGAGGTTGGTCCGCTGCCCGGTCCTCACGGATCGTCCATCTTCACCCGTGGTGAGACTCAGTCACTCAGTACCGTCACGCTAGGTACCAAGGCCGACGAGAAACTCGTGGACGACGTGCTCGACCAGCACAAAGAACGCTTCCTGTTGCACTATAACTTCCCGCCGTTCTCTACGGGCGAGGCTAAGGCTCAGCGCGGTGTAGGCCGTCGTGAGATTGGTCACGGTCACTTGGCATGGCGTGCCCTGAAGCGTATGATTCCAGAGGATTATCCTTACTGCGTACGCGTGGTTTCCGATATTTTGGAGTCCAACGGTTCTTCTTCTATGGCAACTGTTTGTGCCGGTACGTTGGCACTGATGGATGCCGGTGTGAAGATCAAACGCCCTGTATCCGGTATCGCTATGGGATTGATTAAGAACCCGGGCGAAGAGAAATACGCTGTGCTGTCCGATATCCTTGGCGATGAGGACCACCTCGGCGATATGGACTTCAAGGTGACAGGTACTTTCAACGGTATCACTGCTACACAGATGGATATCAAGTGCGACGGCCTGAGCTACGAGATTCTCGAGAAGGCTTTGCTGCAGGCTAAGCAGGGACGTGAGTTCATCCTTGGCAAGCTGACCGATTGCA
>CAVFUK010000232.1:0-2319 GCA_963625535.1 Anaerovoracaceae bacterium
TTCCTTGTCAGCACAATGCAGCATCAGACTTAACTCTCTATAAAGCAATAAGATACGTCCAATCGGAAGCGTCGTTCCCACTACCCGAAAGGTTTCAGAGTGGGCAAAATCCCCAAAATCGACGTTCACAGAGCCCACGAAAAGGGCGAATCGAGGGTGTGATTTGCCGCCAAAGTCCGCTTTTGCCCTCCTATAGTGGGGTGCCAGGGAGAACTTCCCCATCGACGAACGACACGGAATAGGGTGGGAAATGCATCGTTCGGTGTGCGTTCCCCTCCACACCCGCGGTGTTTCACACCGCCAGCGAGGGGGTATACTGAAACTTTCAGCGGCATTTCTTCTCTCTCCACACCCCAAGAACGGCTCAAGAGCCAAATAACGCCCACCTTTGCCGGAAACGTTTCCGCATCGGACAGGCAAGGGTCACCTTCACGTCGACACCCCTAGCATCGGACAGGCAAGGGTCACCTTCACCTCCACGTCCCGCGCATCACGCCCGTGGGCGCGCAGATTGACCTATACGCTCGAGAACTCAGCCGAAAAACTTGTAAAGATAAATGCCCGATTAGGAAAAACTATTTCTCTGACCGAGGAGGTAAAACTCCACAGCCGGACCGACATTCCGCCCCTACCACCCTGCCCCCCCAGGAGAAACTTCCGCCCCCACCGGCGGCGAAAACCGCCCGAATTGCAACCTTCGCATTACAACCGACGGCACTCCAACGCAGCCCACGAAGCGGTTGACACAAAAGCATGCCTTTCATCGTCAAAACTTTCACACAAAACCTTTGCGCGTATCAAAAAGGTTATTTATCTTTGCCCTATCATTAAAAACTAAACAAGCATACCATGGACGATTTCAAAACACGCTCAGGATTGTGCCGTCGTGACTTTCAACAAACCATCGACGGAAAACAGACAGACTTATATGTGCTCACCAACGACAACGGCGGAGAGCTGGCAATCACCAACTACGGATGCGCCCTGCTCACCTGGTTGGTGCCCGACAAAGAGGGACGCATGGGCAACATCCTGCAGGGACACGACAGCATACAACACCTTGTGGACAGCGACGTGGACTGCCTCAGCACCACCATCGGACGCTACGGCAACCGCATCTGCGACGGACGCTTCACGCTGGACGGCACCACCTACCAGCTGGCCTGCAACAACGGCAAAAACTCACTGCACGGCGGCCCCCGCGGATTCCACCGACGCGTGTGGACGGTCATCGGCCAATCGGCCAACTCCGTGACGCTGCAATACACGGCAAAGGACGGCGAGGAGGGATTCCCCGGAGCGGTGACCGTCACGCTGACCTACACACTCGGCAACGACCACGCCCTGCGCATGGACTACGAGGCCACCACGGACAAGAAGACCATCATCAACCTGACGAACCACGCCTTCTTCAGCCTCTCCGGCATCGGCAACCCCACGCCCTCGCAGATGGACGACATCGTCACCATCAACGCCGACTTCTACCTGCCCACCGACGAGACCAACATCCCCACGGGCGAGATACTGAAGGTGGCCGACACCCCGATGGACTTCCGCACACCGCACACCATAGGCGAGCGCATCGATGAGCCGCACGAGCAGCTGAAGTGCGGACACGGCTACGACCACTGCTACGTGCTCAACAAGACCGAGGCCGGCGACCTCACCCAGGCCGCCACCTGCACCGACCCTGCCAGCGGACGCACCCTGGAGGTCTACACCACCGAGCCCGGCGTGCAGTTCTACACCGCCAACTGGAACCACGGCATGAAGGGAGCCTTCGGCAGCACCTACCCCGACCGCAGCGCCGTCTGCTTCGAGGCACAGCACTTCCCCGACACGCCCAACCGCAGCTACTTCCCCACGGCAGTGCTCTGTCCCGGACACACCTATCGCCAGACAACCATCTACAAAATCAAAGTTAATCACTAAATACAATTCACAGTTATGGATATAGAATATGTGAGAAGCCGTTTCATCAAGCACTTTGATGGAACAACGGGCTCAGTGTACGCAGCCCCCGGCCGCATTAACCTCATCGGCGAACATACCGACTACAATGGAGGTTTCGTGTTCCCAGGCGCCATCGACAAAGGGATGATTGCCGAACTGAAACCTAACGGAACAAACAAAGTACGCGCCTACTCCATCGACCTGAAGGACTATGTGGAGTTCGGACTGAACGAAGAGGACGCTCCCCACACCAGCTGGGCACGCTACCTGTTCGGCATCTGCCGCGAGATGATAAAGCGGGGCGTGAAGGTGGAAGGCTTCAACACCGCCTTCGCGGGCGATGTACCCCTCGGTGCAGGCATGTCC
>CAVFUK010000233.1:0-2199 GCA_963625535.1 Anaerovoracaceae bacterium
CCTCCAGGGTGGAGATGAGCAGGCTCTTGCCGAACCTGCGTGGGCGACTGAGGAAGTAGACTTTTCCCTCTGTTGCCAGGGAGTATACCATGTCGGTCTTGTCCACGTAGACGAAGCCGTCCTCGATGATTTGCTCAAATGTCTGTATTCCGATAGGATATTTCATACGCTGCCGTGTGTTTCTAGTTCACGATGCGAAGTTACGGTTTTCTGTTCATAGTGCAAAGCCCTCGAGCGTTTTCGTGCGGAAATTCGGAGTGTGGGACGTCCCGATCACTGTGTCACAAAAGCAGGCAGTACGCCGTGTCGCCCGCGCAGGCTACAAAATGCTACATGCGGACCAGCTTTTCGAATGTTTTTGATTAACTTTGCGCCTTATTATTTCAAATAGGAGCAACTAAACAAAAGAAATGATGGACAATACAGGACACGATACCATGCGCGCGTGGAGCAGCGAGACGAACAGGTGTATCACCATCCATAGTGACTCACAACACTTTACACCACCGCACGCATGACCGACAGACACGACACGGAGCAGGTGAACCGCCTCACCCGGCGCTACTCCGCCGACGAGTATTTCCGCCTGATGCTCCCCGTGGCGGTGACGCTGGAGGCCGACACGCCGCACTTCAGCGCGCCCCCTCCGTGGCTCTACGAGATGATGGGCACCGAGGTCCGCGGCCTTCTGCTCCTGGGCGACCATCTGACGGCGAAGGCTGTCGGCGACAGGCTCATAGTGCTCGGCAACGAGCTGCGCCGCCTGGACAACCGTGCCCCGCTGGAGCAAACGAGCAAGGTGGTCTGCGCCGTCTTCTCCCTGGCAGGCAGGGCCTTCCTCAGCAGCCCGCAGCCTTTCTACAGCGAGGTTGTCTCCGCGTGGATTTCCGAGGCCCTTCGGCAGAGTCGGAAGTACTGCTTCCCCCACCTCATCGACAGCATCGCGCGGCTACCGTTGTCGCGCGGCTGGATGGACCGTGCCTTCGTCGGCACGCTGGCCGACGTGCGCGCCTCCATGGCGTCGCCTGCCCCTCAGGAGCCGCCCGCTGTGGTCTATCCTTGGGCCCCTAAGCCACTGTCCGCTGCCATCGGTGCCCACCGTGCCGTGGCGGCGCTGCCGGCTCCGGGCGCTGGCGGTTCAGCGGAGGTTCCTTCGGTTGCGGCGGCGCTTCCGGTTCCAAGTGGTAAGGGTTCAGAGTTGGTTCCTTCGGGCGTTGGTGATTCATCAGGTGCGGTGGTTCCATCGGGCGTTGTAGCTTCTTCGGTTCCTGCCACTTGCGGTTCTGCGGCGGTTCCTTCGGCCGTGTCGCCCTCTCCCCTATCGGACAGCAACGTCGCCTTCTCGTACCGTCTGCTGAGCACCGAGGATCAGCTGCGGCGTGTGCGCAAGGTGCTGCTGACCCACATCCAGAACGCCGAGCCCGACACGTTCATGCAGCCTGGCAGTCTGCTGCAGCCTGGGCATCGCAACGAGTGGTACTACGTGCTGTTGGCCATCCGTCAGTCGGGCCTGGCGACTGCCGACCTGAAGGACTCCGACTTTGTGCGTCAGATGCACGCGTGGTTTCCGGAGCTCATCCCCGTGAGGCAGGACGAGGACCCCCAGGCGGTGATGCGCAGCTACGCCAAGGCCATCTCCACCGAGCGCGGCCGTTGGGTGGTGGGCGCCGAGCGCACCGAGGTCGCCATCAAGGACCTGCTGAGCCATGCCCGCAACCAGGGTTTCTTCAATCCGCGCACCACGCCGCGCATCGTCTCCGCCACCGGCAGGCTGCTCGTGGAGCTGAAGCGGCTGCGGGAGGAGTTGGGGAAACTTCAGGAGGGGCTGGGAAGATAAGGGAGGCGTTCGGAGGGATAAGGGAGAAGCTAGGACGGTGAGAGAGGAGCTGGGGCGGTGAGGAAGGAACTAGAGGTGATGAAAAGCCGAACCGTGCGGTTTTGCTCCCGACACGAATGACGTGAGCAAACTGCAAAACACAGCCGTTCAGCGGTTTGGCTTCATATAAAATTCACATTCCACCCACCTACAAGCTACAGCTCCTTCAGTTCTTCGAGCATATCCTTCTTGAGACGCGACCTATCTGGCGTTTATCGTCTTCCGTAGGATGAATGAGGCTCATTTTTACCCTTACTGTCGCGATATCGTTATTGCCTGTTTGGTGTAACTAGTGCCCATATACAAAAAAGTCCCGCTGGGTA
>CAVFUK010000234.1:0-2177 GCA_963625535.1 Anaerovoracaceae bacterium
GGGCTTCACCTTCGTGAAGTAACCAAGCACGTAGTCCGTGGAGTAATACATCAGCCGCAAGAGCGAACTCACCACACCCTTACGCCCACCCCTGTGAGGCCGGTCGAAGTCGTGGTCCACCTCCTTCTTGAGGCCTGCGTTGTGCGCCACATCGCCCAGGTTGCCGAAGAGCATCGGGCGGAAGTGGAAGTAGGTGTGCGCCTTGCGAAACACATCCCCCATCTCCTCTATCAGCAGGTTGATCACCGTCGTCTTGCCCGCCCCGTCCGGCCCCGAGAAGCCGATGGTGAAGCCCGTGCCCCGCACATAGTTGCGCAGGCGGTGGAACTCGAAGCGGGGAAATTCCAGTATCGTGTGCCCGAAGCTGTGCTTCAACGCATGCAACAGCATCGGCTTGTTGCTACTCTTGTCACATTCTTCGAGCGAGGCGCATCCGAACACCTCCTTCACCCGCCCCAGCACGAAGGCGTTGCCCTCTATGCGGCGGCGTGTCTCGGCGAACTTCTCCGGGTAGGCGGCTCCCACGGCCCGGTCGTAGAGGTACTTGTCCAGGAACTCATACTCCGCGTTGGCATGGTACACCTTCCCGTTGAACTCCCGGGCCTCCACCACCTCCTTGCTGGAGATGAGGCGTATGCCGAACACCGAGGTGTCGAAGAAGAAGTCCAGCTGCACCAGGTCGCAATGGCCTTGGTCGCTGAGTCGCCCCACCACCCACGTCACGAGGCGGTCGCTCTTGAGCAGCGTCACCAGTTGCCACCCTTCCCGCTCCACCAGGGCGAGCAGACTTTTTTTCACACGATTGTATTCCTTCCGCTCTATGGCGAAGTCGATGTCGCGGCTCTGGTAGCTCTCGGGGAGCTGCTCATAGTTGCGCAGCACGGCATAGGCGCAGTGGTCGTTGAGGTACCCGAAGAGGGCTTGTAGAAATTCTTTCATCTTTTTATTTCATTCTTAGCAGGTTATGCTTCACTTTATCTACAATGTATTTGGGGTTGTTGCGGATGGAGACCGCCAGCGCCCGCATGCCTTTCAGACAATGTCCCTTGCGCAGTTGGTAGTATGCCTCGCGCAACTTGTCGGCGGCCAGCGCACCCTTCTCCAGCTCCCGCATCTCGTCGGCTGAGAGCTGGTCGCGGAACTCTATGAAGGTCCACTCCTTCAGCCCCCGGCGCCGCCGCTTCAGGTTCGTCTTGATGTGGCGCATCCGCAGGGTCATCCCTAGGGAGTTGGCGGACAGCGCCCGCTCGTGCTTGCGGTAGCGGCAGAGCACCTCCGGCACCACCACGATGGCTTTTCCCTCCGTGTAGAGGTCGCTCATGCGGGTCCACAGGTCGAGATCCTCGCAAAGGTCCTGGTAGCGGGGCTTCCCTTCGGGGAACCCTTCGGTCTGGTGTCCACCCACTCGCAGCGCCAGCTCCCGGTCGTAGATGGCCGTGGGCTGCATGAAGATGAGTTTTTCCCGCTTTGCCTTCTCGTAGAACCCCTCCTTGGTGGTCTCGCCCAGGTAGATGCCTCCCGTCATGGCCTTGCCGTCGCTGTCGATGAACGACTGGTGGCAGCCCACCGCCATCAGGTCCGGGTCGGCCGATATCCGACCGTAGAGTTTCTCCACTAGGGTCGGCAGCGGGCAGTCGTCCGCGTCCACGAACAGCAGATACTTCGTGGTGGCATACCCCTCCACGAACCGCCGGCCGGCGCACAGTCCGCCGTTCCGCTCCAGCGTCACCAGTTCATACTGTCGAGGGTTCTCCTCGAAGAATTTCTTCACTACGCTGACGCTCCCGTCCGTGGAACAGTCGTTCACGATGAGCAGGTGAAACTCCTGCATCGTCTGTCGCATCACACACCGCAGCGTCTCCGCGATATATCGCTCCGCATTGTACATGCAGATGGCCAGTGTTATTTCATTCATAAGCTTCCTTATTTGGGTGTTCGGTCAATTCGGTTTGTTCTTCTATTTCGTAGTCCTCGTCCTCGTCGGTTTCCTCGTCCTCATATTCTTCCTCGATATCCAATAGACCCTGCTCCTGCCGCTTGCGGAAGTAGGTGGCACCGGTGTATGCCATCATACAGCCCCATGAATAGTATATATTACCGATGCCAAGACCTGTCAATAACAAACACAATAATGTCTCTACTGACCAAATGCGACGCAAGACGCACGTGTACATAAA
>CAVFUK010000235.1:0-2001 GCA_963625535.1 Anaerovoracaceae bacterium
ATTTAAAATTGTGGAAGATGACAAAGCTAAGTGTAAATATTAACAAGATTGCTACGTTGCGCAATGCGCGGGGTGGCAATAATCCGGATGTGGTGAAGACGGCTTTGGACTGTGAATCTTTCGGTGCAGAGGGGATTACCGTACATCCCCGTCCCGACGAACGGCATATCCGTAAGACGGACGTGCTCGATCTGAAGAGTGTGCTGAAGGTGGAGTTCAATATCGAAGGCTATCCATCGCCCGAGTTCATCGACTTGGTGCTGAAGGTGAAGCCGGCGCAGGTTACCCTGGTGCCCGACAAACCTGACCAGTTGACCTCCAATGCCGGATGGGACACGCGGACCAATCAGGAGTTCCTGACGGAAGTGCTCGATGCGTTCCGCAAGGGCGGTATCCGCACCTCACTGTTTGTCAATGCCGACCCGGAGATGGTCGAGTATGCCGCCAAGGCAGGTGCCGACCGCGTGGAGCTCTATACCGAGCCCTATGCCAGCCTCTACCCGACGGATAAGAAGGCGGCCGTAGCTCCCTTTGTGGAGGCCGGCAAGTGTGCGCGCTCCTTGGGTCTGGGACTGAATGCCGGTCACGACCTCAGTCTGGTCAATCTGGCTTATCTCCATGAGAATATCCCTTGGATTGACGAGGTCTCCATAGGTCATGCACTCATCTGCGATGCCCTCTACCTGGGACTGAAGAAAACCATCGAGAAGTATAAGAACTGTCTCCGCTGACCGGACGGAAGTCTTGCGTTAGCGGATATCCATAAAACGAGAAGAGCATGAAAACGATTTATCTATTCTTGGCCGATGGCTTCGAGGATGTCGAGGCCTTGGGAACAGTGGACGTGTTGCGTCGGGCAAACCTGCCTGTCCGTACTGTCTCCATCATGAAACGCCTGGAGGTGCAGAGCGCTCACGGCATTACCGTGAAGGCAGACGAACTCTTCGGGGACGCAGACCATACGCAGGGCGAGATGCTGATACTGCCGGGTGGTATGCCTGGAGCATCGCATCTGAACGACCACCAGGGCTTGCGGGAGGAGATAAAGACGATGGCCAAGGCTGGCAAGTCGTTGGCGGCTATCTGCGCCGCTCCTATGGTGTACGGCAATCTGGGCCTGTTGGCAGGCCGGCGGGCTACCTGTTATCCCGGTTTCGAGAAATTCCTGCAAGGCGCTGACTACACCGCTGCATCCGTGGAACAGGACGGCAACTTCATTACCGGTAAAGGTCCGGGTGTCACATTCGATTTCGCTCTCGCCATTGTAGCCAAATACTGTGGTGACGCTGTGGTGGCCGAGCTGCGACAAGGTATGATGATGGTATGAAGAAATATGCAGTCATCGTAGCAGGGGGCAAGGGACAACGGATGGGAAGTGCCATCCCCAAACAGTTCTTGCCCATAGGGGGAATGCCCGTGTTGATGCGTACCCTCCAAACTTTCTATGCCTACGATGCTGCACTCTCACTGGTATTGGTGTTGCCCGAGTCGCAACGAGCCTATTGGCAATCGCTCTGCAAAGAATATAACTTCACGGTGACTCACCGCATTGTTAGTGGGGGCGACACACGCTTTCATTCCGTGAAGAACGGACTGGACAGCATCTGTGATGAAGAGGAGGCCTTGGTGGCGGTGCACGATGGTGTGCGTCCGTTCGTGGCAAAGGAGGTGATAGAGGCTTGCTTTCAGGCGGCCGAACGCACGGCGGCAGCCATCCCGGTGGTGGACGTGGTGGAGACGGTGCGCCAGCTGACCCCCGATGGCGAGAGTCATACGGTAAGCCGCAACGACTACAAACTGGTGCAGACCCCCCAAGTATTCAGCCTCTCGCTGTTACGCAGGGCGTACGCACAACCTTACGACACCCGCTTCACCGACGATGCTTCCGTGGTGGAGGCCTTGGGCGAGAAGGTGGCACTGGTGAAAGGCAACCGCGAAAACATCAAGATAACCACTCCTTATGACATAAAAGTTGCCAACGCCCTCGTCTGAATGTTCGAC